>NZ_JBWKWB010000002.1:199779-535282 GCF_059421985.1 Pseudomonas sp. GW821-FHT02A11 | reverse complement strand
GAAGTGAAACGATACATCGCCGATGGTAGTGTGGGGTTTCCCCATGTGAGAGTAGGTCATCGTCAAGATTAAATTCCGAAACCCCATCTGCTCACGCAGATGGGGTTTTGTTTTTGCGCGTGGAAAATTATCAGCTCCGGCCTTTGTCCTGCCCCCGATCTGTGGGAGGGAATTCATTCGCGATGGGGAGCTGCATGCGACCCACCTTAATCAGTCGGAACTGAAGTCTCGCGAATGATTTCGCTGCCACAGGTGAGCTGAGTCTGCGCACCACCTCCAACAAACGCACCGATGAACACGTGGTGTTCATCGGTGATTCGTGTCACTGGCCGTTCTTGATCCGGCTCCAGATCCGCGTGCGCAGGCGGTCGTTCTCCAGCGGCATGGCTTGCAGCACGAAGAGCTTCTTCATCACGCTTTCCGGCGGGTAGACCATCGGGTCGTCCAGAATCGCCTTGTCCACCAGGCTTTCGGCCGCCGCGTTGCCGTTGGCGTAGTGCACGTGGTTGCTGATGCCGGCCATCACTTTAGGTTCGAGCAGGTAGTTGAGGAACTCATACCCTGCGGCCTCGTTCGGCGCATCGGCGGGCATGGCGACCATGTCGAACCACATCGGCGACCCTTCCTTGGGAATGACGTAAGCGATCTGCTGGCCGTTGCCGGCTTCGCTGGCGCGGGAAGCGGCCTGCATCACGTCGCCGGAGAACCCCACCACCAGGCACACATCCCCATTGGCCAGGTCGCTGGTGTATTTTGAGTTGTGGAAATAGCTCACATAGGGACGCACTTTGAGGAGCAGATCCTGGGCTTTGTCGTAGTCGGCCTTGTCCTTGCTGTGGTGTGGCAGCCCCAGGTAGTTCAGGGCGATGGGCAGGATTTCCGGGCCGTTGTCGAGCATGGCCACACCGCATTGCGCGAGTTTCTTCATGTTTTCGGGTTTGAACACGATGTCCCACGAGTCGATCGGTACGTCGCCCAGCACGGCCTTCACTTTTGCCACGTTGTAGCCGATGCCGGTGCTGCCCCACAGATATGGAAACCCGTAGCGGTTGCCAGGGTCGTTCGCCTCAAGGGCCTTCATCAGTGTCGGATTGAGGTTTTTCCAGTTGGGGAGCTCGCTGCGGTCCAGCGGCTTGAGCGCGCCGGCGGTGATCTGCCGGGCCATGAAGTGGTTGGACGGGAACACCACGTCGTAACCGGAATGGCCGGCCATGAGCTTGGCGTCGAGCACCTCGTTGCTGTCGTACAGGTCGTACTGGGTAGGGTGCCCGGTCTGGGTAGTAAAGTTTTGCAGGGTGTCCGGGGCGATGTAGCTGCTCCAGTTGTAGATCCTGACGGTGTCCGCGGCGTGAGCGGTGGACGCGATCAACAGTAACGGGACGATCGACTTCAACATGCGAGACCTCAACCTTTGTTTTAGGCGTTATGGATGAAGGCAGCCTGGAAAATGCCAGCTCAGAAAATCAGTACGTAACTCTTGCGAACGGTTTCTTGTACATCCCAGATGCCCGTGGTGTTCGCAGGGAACATCAACGCGTCGCCGGCCTGGATATGGAGGGTTTCGCCGCCGTCCGGAGTGAAGGTGCAGCGGCCCTGGATGAAATGGCAGAACTCCTGTTGCACGATCTGCCGGCGCCAGCGACCCGGGGTGCATTCCCACACCCCGGCTTCGACGCCGTCTTCGCGCTCGACGCTGGCGGTGGCCACGTGTGACAGCGGCTCGCCCAGCGGCACACCGACAGCCCCCGGTTCGCCCAGGGGCAATCGGGCGGTGTCACGGAAATGATCGATTTTCATGCAAACGGCTCCTTGGACTTCATCAGACGTTCCATGCACCCAGCCAGGCCTTCGGCCATCTGCCGACGCCAGCGCGGCGCATGGAGGTTGGCCAGCACCTGATCTTCGTGAACGAAGCTCTGGATGATGGCGTTGTATCCCAGCCAGCGCAGAGGCTCGGGCTCCCAGCGCGGCAGCGAGGCCAACGGTCGGTCGCCCAGCACCCAGGGTTGGCGAGTCAGTTCGTTGTCCTGACCGAGGATCAGCGCAGCGACGGTGCGGCCCCCTAGGTTGCTGGCGCCGACTCCTTCGCCGCCGTAGCCCCCGGCCAGGGCGATCCGCTGATGACGGTCAGCGAGCATGTGCGGATGGAAGCGTCGTGCGACTCCCAGGTTGCCGCCCCAGGCGTGGGTCAGGCGCACGTTGCGCAGCATCGGAAACAGCTCGCTGAACAGGTATCGGCGCAATTCCCGTTCGGCCTGGGTCAGGTTGAAATCGCTGCGCAACCGACCGCCGAAGCGATAGCCGCCGCGCGCGCCGAACACCAATCGGTCGTCGCGGCTGCGCTGGCCATAAGTGACCTGCCGGCTGTTTTCGCTGAACGCCTGACCTTGGGCCAGGCCAATCTCGGCCCACACGTCAGCGGGCAACGGCTCGGTGGCGACGATCAGGCTCTGGGCCGCCAGCTGATGTTTGTTCAGTGGGGGCAGGGCGCTGGCATAGCCTTCGACGGCAGGCACCACCCAGTCGGCAGTGACTTGCCCGTGAGCGGTGCGCACTTCACCGGGTTTCCAGTCAATGACGGTGCTTTGCTCGAAGATGCGTACGCCCATGCGCTCGACCACTTCAGCCAGCCCGCGCACTAGTCGGGCGGGCTGAATGGTCGCGCAGTGCGGGGAATAGAGGCCGCCGTAAGCCTGGGCCACATTCAGCTGTTCGCGAAGGGCCTGGGGGCTCAGCCAGCGGTAGTCGTCTTCGCCCAGCCCCTGAGCGCGAGCGGCCTGGAGTTGTTCACGCAGGCGCCGTTCCTGCTCGGGGTAGCGCGCCGCACAGTACAGCACGCCGCCTTTGCGCAGCTCGCAATCGATGCCCTCGAGCTGACACACCCGCGCCACTTCGTCGGGGATGCCGTGCAGCAATTGGTAGCCGGCATGGCGTTGCTCGGCAGGCAATGGGCCGAGCAGCCGGTCTTCCCCGAGCAGGTTGCCCATCAGCCAGCCGCCGTTGCGACCCGAGGCGCCGAAGCCTGCAGTCTGTGCTTCGACGATGACGATGTTCAGGTGCGGCGCTTGCTGCTTGAGGTAATAGGCGGCCCACAAACCGCTGTAGCCGGCGCCGATGATTGCCACATCCGCTTGCAGATCCTGATGCAACGCCGGGCGCGGCGCCAGCGCCTCGTCCAGTTGCTCCATCCACAAACTCACACCCGCAAAACCTGCCATCGTTTACTCCATCGGTTGATTGCCGACAGAGATTAATGTGGGCCGATGGGGGCTGTGTTATCTGCGGGCACGCGCGCAATTGGCCTTTAACCAGGCCTTGGGTGTGCAACCGGTGTGGCTGCGAAAGGCCTTGTAAAACGCTGAGGTGGAATTGAATCCGGCGCTGGCGGCAAGGGCGTCGATGGGCGCGTTTTCGCCCTGAGCGGTGAGGCGTTCGAGAAGGTAGTTCAGGCGCGCCTGGGTCACGTAGCGATAAAAGCTTTGCCCCAGCACTTGATTGAGCAGGTAGGAGAGCTGATTGCGGCTGTAGCCGGTGGCGCCGGCGATGCGCGCCAGGTCCAGGTCGGGGTCGAGGAACGGCTGCTGGCGCGTGAAGTAGTCGGCCAGGTCCCGCGCCATGAAACTCAACTGCCGCGCCGACAGCCCCAGCTTGCTGATGGCGGGCGCCTGACGCCCGGTCTGCGGTTCGCCCTCGCGCACCAGTGAAGCGTATTCGTTGATGCGCAGGATCAGGCCGTCACACACGGTGATCGCCTCGCTGCTGCGAAACACCACGCGTTCGCCACTGCCTTTGAGGGCAGTCTGGTACTGAATGAACGCTGTACAACCGTCCACGCGAATGCGGTCGTTGTGCTCCAGGTATTCATCGGGGTGGCGCGGCAGGGTGCCGCTGACGTAGGCGCGCAGCTCAGTGAGGCCCATGCTGCGGTTTTGGAAAAAGTCGTTGTACTGCACCTGCGGGTGATAGATCGCCAGGATCGCCTCAAGATCGCGATGCTTCCACGCCATGTGATAGCGCAGCACCACTTCGAGGGTGAGCGGGGTCTGTTCGGCGGTATCGGGCGGGACGATAAGCATGGACGCAGTGGGCCTGGCGAATGAGCGGCGCCAGTCTAGCCCTTGAAGGACCTGGCGGACAAACCGGGCGGCTAGCCTCCTCGGGCCACGCCGGCCTGATCGGCGATTTCATTCCACAGGTGCATGGCCATGTAGGCACGCCAGGGGCGCCAGCCTTGCGCGTGTCTGGTCTGATCGGCCTTGCGCGCCAGCTCCGGCAGGCGCCGGGTGATGGCTTGCATCAGCACCAGATCGGGGCCGGGCCAGGCGTCCGCATCGCGCCACGCACGCATGGCCACGTACTGAAGAAACGCAGCATCCGCTGCCAGTCGAAGGGCGGAATGAATTCGAGCTCAAGCTCATCAACGGGTTGGCCTGTGACGATCTTCATGTCCAGATCCCCGAACTGCCACGTCGATGGCTGTCCAGCAGGTGGGTGTCGACGATGCCGACCGCTTCCATCAGCGCATACATCGTCGTCGGCCCGACGAAGCTGAAACCGCGTTTTTTCAGGGCCTTGCTCAGAGCCAGGGATTGCTCCGAAACTGTCGGCACCTCGTCCATGGTGTTCGGCATCGGGGTCGTCTGGGGCTTGAACGACCAGATGAGCGCGGCAAGCCCGCCTTCCTCGCGCAGCTTGACCGTGGCGCGGGCGTTGTGGACCGTGGCGAGGATTTTTGCGCGGTTGCGAATGATGTCGGCATCGGCCATCAGGCGTTCGATGTCGGCCTCGGTGAAGGCCGCCACGGTGTCCGGGTCGAAGTGTTTGAAGGCGCGCCGGAACGCTTCGCGCTTGCGCAGAATGGTCACCCAGGAAAGTCCGGACTGAAACGCCTCCAGGCTCAAACGCTCGAACAGGCCGCGCTCATCATGGATGGGCATGCCCCATTCGGTGTCGTAGTAGTGCTGCAGCAGGCCCTCGGTTGCAGCCCATGGCGGACGAATCAGCCCATCCTCGCCTTTGACCGGGTGTATGGCCCGGCGCTTGGCGAGTCTGGGGGGAGTTTTGTTTTCAAGGTCGGGCTTCATGCTTGAACGATACCGTGGTGAGGACGCCATCATCGTGTCAGGTTTGACCGTGACGACCCGGACCGCAAAGCATGAAGGGTAATACAGGCACAGGAGAACTGGCAGCGAAAACCGTCAGGCCATCTGCTGTTCCACACTTTTGGTCAGCGGCGAATACGCATCCCCGGTGTGCAGGGTGTCCACCGGCTCGATCAGCACAATCCAGCATTCCTGCTCGGCGACCGGGTTATGCATGACGCCTCTGGGCACCACGTGCATTGATCCAGCCGGCAGGTCGACGCTTCGGCCCCCTTCGTACTCGATTTTGAGATGCCCTTTGACGACGTAAAACAGCTCGTCCTGGGTTTCGTGGTGGTGCCAGACCAGCTGGCCGTGGACTTTGGCGACTTTCACATATTGATTGTTCACTTGCGCGACGACCCTAGGTGACCAGTGTTCGCTGACGGTGCTGAAACAGGTATCCAGGTCGAACGATTCTGCAAACGGAAGAGGGGGCATGTTCTAGATCCAGAAGTTGAATGCGGGCCACGCTACCGGTTCGTCTGCGATTAGAAAATCGAATATCCTTAATGCCCGACATTACACTTCGTAATCACGACCATGACCCCCAACCTTGATCTCGCCTTGATTCGCACCTTCGTGGCTGTCGCCGACCACCGAAGCATGACCACTGCCGCGAATCTGTTGTTCATGACCCAAGGCGCCGTGAGCCAGCAGGTCAAGCGCCTTGAGGAAAACCTGGGCTGTCAGTTGTTGACCCGCAAACCCCGACAACTGGAACTGACCCAGCAAGGTGAACTGTTCCTGGCCAAGGCCCGTCGATTGTTACAGCTGAACGACGAGATCTGGGCCGACACGGTGAACACCCCTGCGCGTGGCCATCTGCGCATCGGCGCGCCACCTGACCTCATCACATCGCTGGCGCCAGCGCTCAAGGCCTTCACCCAATCGCACCCCCTCATCGAACTGTCGATGAAGTGCGCGCCTTCACCCGAGCTGCATGAGGACATCAGGGAAGGGCACCTGGATATCGCGCTCATCGAGTATTTGGCGAGCAATCCTCAGGGTGAGGTCATACGCACCGAGCCACTGGTGTGGGTGGGCAGTCACAACAGCGACATCTGGAAAACCCGACCGCTGCCGTTGTCGCTGGTCGACGAACGCTGCGTGTTTCGCCCGCTGGTGCTGGGCGCCCTGGCCAAAGAGGGCATCCCCTGGCGCACCCTCTTTGAAAACGGCAGCTTCGAAGCGACCGCGTCCACCGTTCGAGTGGGCTTGGCGATCACCGCCTGGTTGGCCTCCACGGTGCCCACGGATCTGATTGAACTCCCGCCACACGCCGGCCTGCCGGAACTGCCTGAGTTTGCGGTGTGTCTGCGCGTGTCGTCGGCGGCGCAATCGGTTGCGCAGGACTTCCGTCGTTGCCTGCTGGACGTGTTGGCGAACGGCACCCCGCTGGTATAGCCCGTGACCCGCTCAAGTTGCGGCCAGCCAAGATTCTGGAATTTCCCTGAACCTCCTTTGCGCGGCGTCATCAATCTTTCATGTCGCATATCAAAAGGGAGATTGCAGGTGACGCTTAACGACGATCTGATCGCCTGGAACGCCCGCTGGCGGCTCTCATCCGGCATTGTTGCGTGCAAGACGTGCCAGTCGTACCAACTGGAAGTGGACAGGCATACGCCTTTCCATCACCTCGCAAGTTGTGTCTACGTCAATGAGATCGAAAGTCCCTGGGAGGCACTGGATATGATTGTTCAAGGACTTGAAAAATGAGCAACCCGTTCTGGGAACGGCGACGCGAAAAAGCGTGATGAGCTGGCCTCTGCGGCCCTCTCGCTGAAGAAGTCCCTAGGGGCAGGCGCGGTATCCTGGCGGGTCAGGAGAGGATCGCACCGATGTCTTCTCAGAAAAACACGCTCCATCGAGATCAAAAAATGCTGTTTGTTGTGATGCTGGGTGGCAAGCACCCGAGAGCGAAGATTGAGGTGCATGACGTAGCCTTCGTGGTCGCCGACACGTTGCAAGCCGCATATCCGCAGCTGCGCCAAGCCTGGTTCGGCAGCCCGGAGGGCTTGCATGTCGATAGCTGGATGAGGGTCGATGGCGTAGACAAATGGAAGGTCGAGTTGAGCCCGCTTGCCCCGTCGCCGGGTTCGCAGCGGTTGTTCTTCATCAACTTGGGTGGGTATGAAGCCGACTCGTTTGGAGAGGCTCATCACTACCTGCTGGTGGTGGCTGAAACCCGAAAAGAGGCGATGGCCAAGGGCAAACGACGGATGCTCAAACACTGGACCCAGCCCCATACCGATGGGGTGATCGATGTGGATGACTGCCTGCCCATTGATGAGGTGGCCGGTCGTTACATTCACTTGGTAGAAGCTGAGCACGCGGGCCTGACGCAAGGCAACGACTACATCGTCATCCCTCGATGACTACCAGCCTTGAGCCCGGTCGCAGCAAGATCACTTGATACGCGCCCGTTTCTTGTTCGACTCAGAGCAACGCCTTGAACGTCGTTTCATAGAGCGTTTTAAGGGTTGCGATGAACTCTTCGGCCAGTTTGGTGCGCGCGTGCGCGGGCGGCCAGATGACGTAGGTGGGGAACAGAATATCGGGCTTGAACGGCCGGATGACAATCTCGCGATGTTGATAATCCGCGGCCACTAGTGGATGGGCGAGGGTGACCCCCATGCCCAGCGCCACCATCTCGCAGTTGATCGCGCTGTACTGCGCTTCGACGGCCATGACCCGTTCGACACCGGCCTTCTCGAACAGACCGTCCACCAGTGATCGTGTGCCGTCGCCATGACACAGCGAGATAAACGTCTCGCCTTCCAGATCCGCGAAGGTGATGTGCGCCTTGGCGGCCAGAGGGTGCGCGTTCGGCAGCACGCACACTGCCGGAATCATCGCCAGCAGCTCAATCTGCTGGCTGCTGACATCTCCGGGATGCACCACGATGCCGATGTCACAGAACTGCGATTTGACCCACTGCTCAACGGTGGGTGAAGAGTTCACGTGCAGCGACACGGTGAGTTCGGGGCGCGAATCGGTGAAGGTCTTGAGCGCCTTGGGGATGACGCTCAGGCCCATCGACGGCACGGCGGCCACACGCAGTCGGCCCGTTCCCAGGTTGCGAATGTTCTTGGCCGAGAGCTTGAGCGAATCCAGCCCCACATAAGCCCGCTCCACTTCATGAAAGAACGCCTGACCTCCTGGGTCGGGATAAGGCGCACGCCGGCGCGCTTGAACAGGGTCAGGCCGATGCTCTCTTCAAGCTGGGAAATGAGCCGGCTGACGTTGGGTTGGGAGGTGAACAGGACCTCCGCGGCGGCGGTCATGGAACCCAGACGCATGACGCTGCGAAACGCTTCGATCTGTCGAAGATTCATCAACCTCTCCATATCAAATTTGAATAGCTAGCCCGTATATCCGTATTTGACCACATGGAACGGCTGTCGCAATACTCAAACCCGCAACCCATAGCGCACATGAAGATGCGCCACCCCGCGATGGATTCGCCGGGAGCATGCGCCGTGCATGCAAGGCTTCGGTAGTACCTGAAGCAACTGACGCATTGTTCGATCTGCCCCATGCACTTCGGAGATAGTCTGTGAATAGCCTCAATTCGTCCTCAGCGGCACAGCCGTTTCAAGCATTCAAACCCCTCAGCCTCGCCGTGACCCTGGCCGTTTGTGCCTTGGGCTGCGCGTCTGCGTTCGCCGAGTCCACGCTGTATGTGGCCGGTGTAGGCGGCTCCACCGAGCAGATGTACAAGACCCAGGTGATCCCGGCGTTCGAAAAACAGCACGGCGTGAAGGTGGTTTACGTATCCGGTAACTCCACCGAAACCCTGGCCAAGCTGCAGGCGCAAAAGGGACGCCAGCAGATCAACGTGGCGATGATGGACGACGGCCCGATGTATCAGGCGCTGCAGCTGGGCCTGTGCGAAAAGCTGAGCACGGCGCCTGTGTACCAGGACCTTTACCCGTTGGCCCGACTGAGCCCCGAGGCGACGGGTATCGGCGTGGTGGCGACCGGCATCGGCTACAACGAGGACGCCTTCAAGAAGCGCGGCTGGCCGGCGCCCGACTCCTGGGAAAGCCTCACCGATCCACGTTACAAGCAGCTGTTGGGCATGCCGCCTGTGACCAACACCTATGGGCTGCACACGCTGGTGGAAATGGCGCGGCTGCGCGGCGGCGGCGAGAAGAACATCGATCCCGGCTTCAAGGCGCTGAAGGATGAAATCGGCCCCAACGTGTTGGCGTGGGTATCAGCCCCGGGCGAAATGGACGGCATGATGCAGAACGGCGATGTGGTAATGGCCGTTTATGGCAGCGGCCGGGCGGTGGCGTTGCAAAGCACAGGGTTTCCGCTGAAATTCATCTACCCGAAAGAGGGTGGCATCGCCTTGCAGATCGCTGCTTGCAGCATCACGCCCAACGCTCAGTCCGAGCTGTCACAGGCGTTCATTCAGTACGTGTTATCCCCGGAAGTCCAAGCCATCCAGGCCCGCGCCAACGGCTTCGCGCCGGTCAACCAGACCGTACAACTGCCACCGGACGTTGCGTCCCGCATGCCGTATGGGCCCGACAAGGTCAACGCACTGATCAAGGTCGACTGGGACACCATCAATCAGCAGCGCGGCGAGTGGACGACTCGCTGGAATCGCACCGTCGAGCGCTGACCGCTCGCTGCGCGACGCCCGGAATCCTCTCTACTACCTCTCTGGAGGCGCAGGTCCGCCTGCGCGAAAAGCCGATGGCATTTCTGACACTCGAAGGGATCGTCAAAACCTATGGCAGCTTCAAGGCCATCGATGGGTTGAATCTTGAAGTCCGGCACGGCGAATTCATCTCACTGCTGGGCCCCTCTGGCTGCGGCAAGACCACGACCCTGCAATCGATTGCCGGGTTCGTTCAGCCGACCGAGGGGCGCATCGTCCTCGACGGCCGCGACATCACCCACGTACGGCCTGAACAGCGCGGGCTGGGCATCGTCTTTCAGAGCTATGCGCTGTTCCCGCACATGACCGTGGCCCAGAACATCAGCTTCGGCCTGGAAATGCGCGGCGTGGCAAAGGCCGAACGCAGCCAGCGGATCATCGATGCGCTGGACCTCGTGCGCCTGGGCGGGCTTGGCGAACGCTACCCCAAGGCGTTGTCCGGCGGGCAGCGTCAGCGTGTCGCCATTGCCAGGGCGCTGGCGATACGCCCCAATCTGCTGTTGCTCGATGAACCCATGTCCAACCTCGACGCCAAGCTGCGCGAGGAAATGCACATCGAATTGCGGGCGATTCAGCGTGATCTGGGCATCACCACGATTCTGGTGACCCACGATCAGGTCGAAGCCATGACCATGAGTGATCGGATTGCGGTCATGCAGAAGGGACAGATCGTGCAGATCGACACGCCGTTCGAGGCCTACGAGCGGCCTCATTCGCCCTTCGCATCAGCGTTTCTGGGCAAAACCAACGCGTTTGCCGGAGCGGTGCAGTTGCGCAATGCACGCTGCTGTCATGTGCAGGTCCACGACACGCTGTTGCATGTGCCCCATGAAGACCGCTCGTTGGGCAACGACGTCAACGTGTACATCCGCCCGGAAAAAATCCGCCTGGTCCCCACCGGCAGCGGGCGGATCAGTGGGCGAATCCGGCTGCGGGTGTTCCTGGGCAACCTCTGGTTGATCGCCGTGGAAAGCCGCCTTGGCCTGGTGCACATGACCCAGCCAAACCTGGGGATGCCGCCGCCGGAGGAGGGCAGCGAGGTGTGCCTGGACTGGTCGGACGACGATTTGCGCCTGCTTGACCGGGAGGTTGCCCATGGCCAGGTATGACGCCGAACATGTCGGCGCAGCGCCCTGGATGCTCAGTGGCCCGGCGCTGCTGGTGTTCATCGTGCTGCTGCTGGCGCCGTTGCTGCTGACGGCAGTCCTGTCGCTCAACTTGTTCAGTGATGCCGGCGGCGTGATGCCCGGCTACAGCCTGGGCAACTATCTGGAAGTGTTCGGCGACGGTTACTTCCACGATATTTTCCTGCGCACCGGAGCGATGGCGCTGGCGGTGACGGTCTTGTGCGTGCTGCTGGGCATCCCGGAGACCATCATCCTTGCGCGCATGGCGCCCCGCTGGCGGTCGCTGTTCTTGCTGGTGGTGCTGGGGCCCCTGCTGATCTCGGTGGTCGTGCGCACGTTGGGCTGGGCGATTCTGCTGGGCAACAACGGCCTGATCAACGATGCCCTGCAGGCGCTGGGCATCACCGACCAACCTATCAAGATGCTCTTCACCCAGGTGGGCGTGGTCATTGCGCTGACCCACGTTCTGGTGCCGTTCATGGTCATCGCGGTGTGGGCCACGTTGCAGCGCCTGGACCTGCAGGTCGAATGGGCGGGGCTGTCGCTCGGTGCTTCGCGTCTGACGGTGTTTCGCCGGATCATCCTGCCGCAGATCATGCCGGGGGTGTTGTCGGGCGCGATTATCGTTTTCGCCCTCGCGGCATCGGCCTTCGCCACGCCCGCAATCATCGGCGGCCGACGTCTGAAAGTGGTCGCAACCGCGGCCTATGACGAATTTCTCGGCACGCTCAACTGGCCGCTGGGCGCCGCCATCGCGATGCTTCTGCTGGTGGCGAACCTGGTGATCATCCTGGGTTGCAGCAAGCTGGCCGAGCGCCGCTTCAAGCAAGTCTTCGAGTAGACGACCATGCACAAGAACGGGTTTTTCTCGCTGTTGTTTCATGTCTGTTTCGTTGTGTTCATCGTCGCCCCGCTTGTCGTGGTCATGGCCATGGCGTTTACCAGCAAGGGCTATCTCTCGCTGCCCACGCAGGGGCTATCGCTTCGCTGGTTCAGGGCGCTGCTGGACAACCAGGAAATGCTCGATGCGTTCTGGCTGTCGCTCCGGCTGGGCCTGGCGTCGGCCACGATTGCGGCCCTGCTGGCGATTCCGGCGGCGTTGGCGATCAGCCGTTACGACTTTCCCGGGCGGGGCGCCGTGACCGGCTTTCTGCTGTCGCCGCTGATGATTCCCTCGGTGGTGCTGGGTATCGCGTTCCTGCGGTTCTTTTCCCTGGCACACATTGGTGGCTCGTTCTGGGCGCTGACCTTCACCCACGTCGTGGTGGTGCTGCCCTATGCGTTGCGGCTGACGCTGGCATCGACCATCGGCCTGGAACGCGACATCGAGCAGGCGGCGCTGTCGCTGGGTGCCAGTCGCTGGACGGCGTTCTATCGGGTGATCCTGCCGCGCATCCGCACCGGCGTGGTGGGCGGTTGGATGCTGGCGTTCATCCAGAGTTTTGACGAACTGACCATGACCGTCTTCGTCGCGACCCCGGGCACCACGACGTTGCCGGTGGCCATGTACAACCAGATTTCCCAGACCATCGATCCACTGATCACAGCGGTGTCCACGATGCTGATTCTCGGCACCCTGCTGTTGATGTGGGTCCTCGACCGTTTGGTCGGGCTGGATCGGGTGCTGATCGGAGAAGGCAAATGAGCCAGAGCGCACAAAGCGTCATGCAGTCGGACGTCATTGTCATCGGCGGGGGGCTGGTCGGCAGCGCCGTTGCCTATGGCCTGGCCCGCAACGGCGCCGACACCGTCTTGCTGGATCAGGGGGATATCGCCTTCAGGGCGTCGCGGGGCAATTTCGGTCTGGTGTGGGTTCAGGGCAAGGGGCACGACCTGCCGGAGTACGCGCGCTGGACACGTTCATCCGCCAGCCGGTGGCCCGGTTTTGCCGAGGCGTTGATGGCTGACAGCGCCGTGGATGTGCAGCTCAAGCAGCCCGGCGGTTTTCACATGTGCTTCAGCGATGAGGAGCTGATCGAACGCCAGTCGCGCCTGCACAGCCTGCAGGATGCGCTGGGCGACTACCCGTTCCAGATGCTCGATGCCGCTGACGTGAAGGCCCGTTTGCCCTTGATCGGCCCCGCCGTGGTGGGCGCCAGCTACACGCCCCAGGATGGCCACGTCAATCCGCTGAAGCTGTTGCGGGCGCTGCATGTGTCGGGGCAGGCCAAGGGGGTGCGCTACGCCAGCGGTATGGAAGTGGACACCATCGAGTGTGCGCCGGGTGAGTTTCGGGTGAGCGCAGGCTCACGCCGGTTCGTGGCGCCACGGGTGGTCCTCGCCGCAGGGCTGGGCAATCCGCAACTGGCGCGCCAGGTGGGTTTGCACGCTCCGGTGGCGCCCAACCGCGGGCAGGTGCTGATCAGCGAGCGCGTCAGACCGTTTCTCGATTTCCCGACCATCAATGTGCGCCAGACCGACGAAGGCACGGTGCAACTGGGCGACTCCATGGAAGAAGCCGGTTTCGACGACAGAACCTCGACCGAGGTCATGGCGGCCATTGCCCGACGTGGCATTGCGACGTTTCCACTGTTGCGTGACGTACGACTGATCAGGGCCTGGGGGGCGTTGCGGGTAATGAGCCCGGATGGCTTCCCGATCTACCAGCAATCGGCCGCGCATCCGGGCGCCTTCGTGGTGACCTGCCACAGCGGCGTGACCCTGGCTGCGGCCCATGCCTTGCGTATCGCCCCTTGGATTCTGGGCGGCGACATGCCCGATGAACTGGGTGTGTTTGCCGGCGAGCGTTTCTTGACTGACAAGGTGTTTTCCCATGCGCGCTGAACCCCTGTTCCAACCCATCATGAGCGAGGTCAGCTCGACCCGGACGGTGCGTCTGACCTTCAACGACCAGCCGTTGGAGGTGCCAGCGGGCATGAGTGTCGCCGCCGCATTGCTGATGTCCGGGGTCAATCGCTTCAGGGCCACACCGGTGAGCGAATCACCACGCGCCCCCTATTGCATGATGGGCGTCTGCTTTGAATGCCTGGTTGAAATCGACGGTGTGCCCAATCGCCAGAGCTGCCTGATCGAAGTCGCCGAAGGCATGCGCATCCACGCTCAGGAAGGCGCGCGCGATTTGATCTTCCAGCCTGTGAGCACGCCGTTCGTCGAGGAGGTGCAGTCATGAGTCATGAAAGCGTGGATGTGGTGGTCGTAGGGGCCGGGGCTGCCGGCATGTCCGGAGCGGTGGCCCTGGCAGGCCTGGGCTTGCAGGTGGTGTTGCTCGATGAGCAGGGCAGTCCGGGAGGACAGATCTACCGCGGGATTACCCTCGCACCGCTGGCTCGCCGGGACATGCTCGGCCCTGACTATGCATGGGGTAACGTGCTGGCCCAAGCGTTGTCCACCTCGACCGTGCGGTACGAAACCGGCGCCTCGGTGTGGCAGGTGACGCGGGATCATCAGGTCAGTTACCTGCGCGATGGGCGCTTGCGGACCTTGCAGGCCAGGGCCGTGTTACTGGCGACCGGCGCCATGGAGCGGCCGTTCCCGATTCCGGGTTGGACGCTGCCGGGGGTCATGAGCGCCGGCGCGGCGCAGATTCTATTGAAAAGCGCAGGCCTGGCGCCCCGTGAGCCTGTGGTATTGGCTGGCTGTGGTCCTCTGCTTTATCTGCTGGGTTGGCAATACCTGCGCGCGGGTGTGGCGATCAAGGCGTTGGTCGACACCACGCGGCCTGAAGATTACTGGCGGGCGCGTCGGCACCTGTTTGCGGCACTGCGCGCCTGGCCATATCTGCGCAAAGGCCTGGAATTGATGCGCAGTTTGCGTCAGGCGGGCATCGCTCACTACACCGGCGCCGAGCAACTGGCGATCGAGGGTGAGGAAGCTGCCAACGCGCTGACCTTCCAGGCTGCCGGCAAGCCCGTGCGCGTGGCGACACGCTGCGTCCTGCTGCATCAGGGCGTGGTGCCGAATATCCAGTTCAGTCAATCGCTGCGGGCGCGCCATGACTGGGACGCCGCGCAGCTGTGTTTCACCCCCGTGGCGGATGCCTGGGGCGAACTGGACGTTGCCGGAGTCTACGTCGCTGGCGACGGCGCGGGCATCGGCGGTGCTCAGGCGGCGGCCGTGCAGGGTGAGTTGGCGGCCTTGGGCATCGCCTGTCGGCTCAACGGCATTACCCGTCAGCGTCGCGATGAGCTGGCGGCTTTGTTGCTTCCGGGCCTGGACGCCCACGTCAGAATCCGCCCCTTTCTCGATTCGCTGTACCGCCCCAAGGACGAGAACCGCATTCCGGCCGACGGGGTCACCGTGTGCCGCTGCGAAGAACTCACGGCGGGCGAGGTGAGGGGCTTCGTCAAACTGGGCTGCACCGGGCCCAATCAGGCGAAGTCTTTCGGTCGGTGTGGCATGGGGCCGTGTCAGGGCCGCATGTGTGGCCTGACGGTCACCGAAGTGATCGCCGCTGCCCGCGGCGTGACGCCGGCAGAAGTCGGGTATTACCGGATTCGTCCACCGATCAAGCCGATCACCCTGGGGGAGCTGGCCGGTGAGTGAGGCCATCGGACGTGAATGCGATGTGCTGATCATCGGCGGCGGAATCCACGGGCTGAGCACTGCTTTTCATCTGGCTCAACGGGGCGTGAGGGTCACAGTGCTGGAAGCCGACTATTGCGCCCGGCACGCCTCAGGGGTCAATGCCGGGGGCGTGCGCACACTGGGGCGGCATGTGGCTGAAATCCCGCTGGCGCTGTCGTCGCGAGCGTTGTGGCATGAACTGCGCGACGTGCTGGGCGATGACGGCGGCTTCGTTGCGAGTGGTCAGCTGAAGCTGGCGGAAAATCAGGATGAGCTCCAGGCGTGCCGTGAGCGTGTTCGCCACCTTCAGCGCCTGGGCTTCGATCATGAGGTGCTGGTAGGTCGGGACGAGGTATTTGACATCATCCCGACCGTCGCACGCCACGTGGTCGGCGGCGTGTGGGTCAAGGACGACGGCTATGCAACGCCATTCAGGACGGTGACCGCGTTTCGTCTGGCGGCGCAGAAGCTCGGTGTGCAGGTGCATGAAGCCACGTCAGCCAAGCGCATCGAACACAAGGCCGGGCGCTGGGCGGTCACCACGCGCAACGGTGTGTTTACCGTCGAACACCTGGTGATCACGGCGGGCGCCTGGGCCCGAGAGCTGGCGGCGCAGGTGGGTGAAGCGGTGCCGGGGCGGCCCGAAGGCTTGATGCTGATGGTCACCCATCGCGTCGCGCCGTTCTGTGCGCCTGTGCTCGGCGCCACCGGGCGCTCGCTGTCGTTCAAGCAGTTTGCCAATGGCACGGTGGTGATTGGCGGAAAACTGATCGGCAGCCTGGACTTTCCCGCGCGTCATGGCGAGGTCGACATGACGCGTCTGGGCACCAGCGCCCGCACAGTCACCGACCTGTTTCCGCACTTGCGGCATCTGGGCGTCAATCGCGTCTGGGCCGGGGTCGAGGCCTTCACCGAAGACGATTTGCCGGTCATTGGTCTCAGCCGAAAGGCCAGCAACCTGAGCTACTCCTTCGGCTTTTGCGGCAGCGGATTCCAGATGGGCCCCGGCGTGGGCAAACGCCTGGCTCAGCAGATTCTGGGCGAGCATTCGGACATTGCCCTTGATGCCTTCGCCGTCGACCGGTTCCAGACACCCCCGAGCGCCCCGGCGGCGCATCCCGATCAACCCGTTACATCCATCGTTCTACACCCTTAAGGAGTTCACATGCTGGAAATCACTCGTATCGAGACCAACCAACGCATGAGCCGCGTTGTTCAGTGCAACGGCTTCACCTTTGTCGGTGGCCAGACCGCAGCCGATCGCACTCAGGACATCAAAGGGCAGACCGCTCAGGTGCTTGAGAAGATCGACGGCTTTCTGGCCAAGGCCGGGCTGGATAAAACCCGCATCCTCAGCGCGCAGGTCTGGCTGTCTGACATTCAGGCCAACTTCGCAGGCATGAATGAAGTTTGGGATGCCTGGGCGCCAGAGGGCCACGCGCCTGCACGGGCCACGGTGGAAGCACGCCTGGCCGCGCCGGACCTGCTGGTGGAGATTACCGTCGTTGCCGCAGGCTGACGCATGCGGGCGGGCGTACAATCAGAGGCCAGAGTGCGTACTGCTTGCCGGGGAGGGTGAGCGGTGTGCTAGCGGCTTCGCGCCCGAGGGGCTGCCGACGACACGCAACTGACTCAAGCTACAGACACTCGCCCAACACAAAGCAGCCCCTGAAAAGGGGCTGCTTCATTGGCTTGGCTTGAATGGTCAGAGGGCCGTCGACCAGCGACTAGCGTTTTTCGTTCGAGCTGAACGCCGCAAAACGTTTGTTGAACCCGGCAATGCGGCCTTCGTTGGCAGATTTACGCTGCTGGCCCGTGTAGATGGGGTGCGACGCACTCGACACATCCAACACGATGTACGGGTAGCTCTTGCCATCGCTGTGCTTGTGCACGCTGTTGGCGTGGGCGGTCGAGCCAATCAGGAAGAAGGCGTCAGCGGCGGTGTCGTGGAACAGCACTTCACGATAATTCGGATGGGTATTGGTTTTCATGATGTTCTCCGTTTCTCAGGTGGCGACGACAACTGGACGGCGCTCTCGGCACTGCTGTCGAGAGCGTCTGCCCGCTGCTTGATCGAATCATCGTCCCTTTCTGCGCCGATGAGGAATCGATTCAGATGATGTGTGTCATGCCAACGAGCGATGTGATGTTCTCGCGTGAAGCCTGTCCAACCGCGCCGGTCCCAGACAGACAGGTGTGGCGTGCACATGGAAGCGCAGCGTTCTGACCCATCACGCCGAAATCACCTGGGTCCCTTCGCGTTCATTTGTTGAGCCGCATGATCGAGAAGTTGAGTGCTGCTGCAACGGTGAGCCAGATCAAATACGGGAACAGGATCAAGCCCGTGATCACATCCAGTTGCATCGCAAGCACGATCATCGCCGCCACCACCAACCACAGGGCCGAGAGAATGACCATGCCTGCGACCATACGCTGAGCGCCGAAAAATACCGGTGTCCAGAGGGTGTTCAATGCGATCTGCGCGGCCCATAACGCCAGGACGGTCTCGCTTGCGGGCAGCAGCGTCAGGCGATACCCCGCCCAGGCGATGAGCAGATAAATCACCGTCCAGGCAAGCGGGAATGCCCAGTTGGGCGGCGTGAAGCCGGGTTTTTGAAGAGATTCGTACCAGCTGCCTGGCTTGAAAATGATGCCGGTGCTCGCGGCAGCGCAGCACGCGATGAGGAAGATATAGAACGTCATTAGCAGTCCTTAGCCGGAGTGGTCTGGATGAGGGGCCAACGGGCCCACTGGACGTTGGATACTTTTGCGACCTAAAAGTCCGTTATGTCGCGCATGCGCCGCACATCCATGGTGGACTTTGCCGTTCATGGGTATGCCCGTTGTCACAAGCACTTCGCTTCAGCCACCACGCCCTTTGCTTGCGGGATGTCGCCCGTCCAATAAGGCTGAACGTTTCAGCCAACGCCTCAGTCGTACCTCCAAGACGCAGCACACTGCGCGCATTGCATATCTACCGTGAGGTCACCATGAGCCCAATTCCTTCGAGCGGCGTCGAGCTGCATCGCATTACTTTCACCCTGAACGGTACGCCCACAACGCTGGACGTTTCCCCCTGGCTAACCTTGCTCGATCTGCTGCGAGACGAACTCGACCTGACCGGCAGCAAAAAGGGCTGCGATCATGGCCAATGCGGAGCGTGCACCGTGCTGCGCGACGGCAAGCGCATCAATGCCTGTCTGACCCTGGCAGTGATGTGCAACGATGCGAATCTGACCACGGTAGAAGGGCTCGCCACAGGGGATGACCTGCACCCTATGCAGCGCGCCTTCATCAAACATGACGCCTTCCAGTGCGGCTATTGCACGCCAGGGCAAATCTGCTCTGCCGTAGGCTTGGCGCGCGAGGGGCGCGCCCACAACCGGGACGACATCAAAGAGCTGATGAGCGGCAATCTCTGTCGCTGCGGCGCCTATACCAACATCATTGCCGCCGTTGAGGAGGCGCTGCCTGCTAGCGGTGACAATCTGGGGCAGGGAGGGACGCAATCATGATGCCCTTCAATTATTCCCGGCCTCGGGACGTCAGCGAAGCCATCAACCTGGCTGACGCGACCACTCGGTTTATCGCCGGTGGCACCAATCTGGTCGACCTCATGAAGGAAAATGTGGTGCGCCCATCGCGACTCATCGACATCACCGGCTTGGGCCTGGATACGGTCGAAGCATTGCCTGACGGCGGGGTACGTATCGGGGCACTGGTCAGCAATGCCGACCTGGCCTGGCATCCGCTGATCGAGCAGCAGTACCCGCTGTTGTCGCAGGCTATCCTGGCGGGTGCGTCCCCGCAGCTGCGCAACATGGCCAGCACTGGCGGCAATCTGCTCCAGCGCACGCGTTGCTACTATTTTTACGACACCGGTTCACCTTGCAATAAGCGCGAGCCCGGCAGCGGCTGCCCTGCGCGTTCGGGCCTGAACCGTATCCATGCGATTCTTGGCGCCAGCGAGGCGTGTGCCGCCACCCATCCCTCGGACATGTGCGTGGCCCTTGCGGCGCTTGAAGCCGTGGTCAATGTGCAAGGCAAGGCCGGAGAGCGGCGCATTGAGTTCGCTGATTTTCATCGTTTACCTGCCGACACACCGCAGCGCGACAATCAATTGGCTGACGATGAGCTGATAACGTCCATCGAGCTGCCAGCCCCCCGTTTCATCACCCACCATCGCTACCTGAAAATTCGTGACAGGGCGTCCTACGCCTTTGCGTTGGTGTCGGTGGCAGCGGCGCTGGAACTGGACGGCGATACCATTCGTGAAGCAAGGCTGGCGCTGGGAGGCGTGGCCCACAAGCCCTGGCGCGACAAGGCGGTTGAGGCCTCCCTGGCCGGCAAACCGGTGTCCCATGAAACCTTCACCGCCGCAGCCGACCTGCTGCTGCGCGACGCTCAGCCATTGACCCATAACGCGTTCAAAACCCGGCTCGCCCAGCGTGCAATCGTGCGTGCCTTAAGTGATGCAGCCACGGGAGGGAATGCCTGATGAACACATTTAAAGCTTCGGTGGGCCAGCCTCTGGATCGCGTCGACGGCGTGGCCAAGGTCACCGGCAAGGCGCGTTATGCAGGTGAATACCCTGAACAGGGGTTGCTGTTCGGCAGCGTGGTGTCCAGCACCATCGCCAAAGGCCGCGTGCTCGACATCGATACCCGTGATGCCCTCAACGTGCCCGGTGTAGTGCTGATCCTTGATCACCGCAACCGCCCGCATCTGTCCAGTTACGACGATGACTACAGCGACGCCGATTCCGCGGAAGGCTCCCCATTCCGCCCCCTGTACAACGAGCGTGTGCTCTATAGCGGTCAACCCCTGGCGCTGGTCGTGGCGCAGAGCCTGGAACTCGCCCGCTACGCGGGCTCCCTGCTGCGCATCACCTATGAAGAGCAAAGCCACCAGACCGACCTGAATACCGCACTCGATCAGGCACACGAGGCACCGGCCGAGACGCCGAAACCCAGAGGGGACTTTGCTCGTCACTACGCTGCTTCAGCCACGCAGGTGGACGTGACCTATACCACGCCGGTGGAGCACCACAACCCCATGGAGCCCCACGCTTCAACCGTGTTCTACCGGCCGGACGGCAGCGTTGAAATTCACGACAAAACCCAGGGCACCCAGAACTGCCAGGATTACCTGCACAAGATCTTTGATTTGCCCAAGCACAAGATTCGCATCCTCGCCGCATTCGTGGGTGGCGCGTTCGGCTCGGGGCTGCGCCCTCAATACCAGTTGCCACTCGCGGTCATGGCCGCTCTGATGCTCAAGCGTTCCGTACGCGTGACGTTGACCCGCCAGCAAATGTTCACCTTCGGTTATCGGCCGCGCACGTCCCAGCGCCTGCGCTTGGGAGCCGACGCTGAGGGCAGGTTGCTCGCCGTCGGGCATGACGCTATCGGGCAAACGTCACGATTCGAAGACTTCACCGAACACCTGGTGGAATGGAGCGGCATGCTTTATCGCTGCGACAACGTGGCGTTGAGTTACCGCCTGGCGCCGCTGGACGTCTACACCCCGCTGGACATGCGCGCACCCGGTGCCGCGTCCGGTGTGATCGCGCTGGAGGGCGCAATGGACGAACTTGCCTGCGCGGCAGGCATCGATCCGTTGGAACTGCGCCGCGTCAATTTCGCCGACAGCAACGGCAACGAAGGCAAGCCGTATTCGAGCAAGGCGCTGCTCGATTGCTACGACCAGGGAGCCGAGCGGTTTGGCTGGAGCAAACGTAACCCGGTGCCTCGCAGCAGGCGTGAAGGTCGGGAACTGATTGGTTGGGGCGTTGCAGGCGGGGTGTGGGAAGCCATGCAGATGAAAGCCAGTGCCAAGGCGCGAATCGATGCCCACGGCAAACTGACCGTAAGCAGTGCGACCACCGATATCGGCACCGGCACATACACCGTCATGACCCAGATCGCCGCCGATGCGGCCGGGGTAATGCCTCAGGATGTGACGTTCGTATTGGGCGACTCATCGCTGCCGACAGCGCCTTTGCAGGGTGGCTCCTTTACCGTTTCCTCGGTGGGTTCTGCCGTCAGGCAGGCGTGCCTGATCTTGCGCACCCAGATCCTGGAAGCGGTGCGTCGGCTGCATCCCGACGTCGCTGGCGTACCGGTGGAACAGATCGGTTTCGGTGACGGATTCGTGCATGCCGGCGATCAGCGCTTCTCCATTGCCGAGGTTGTCGCTCAATGCGAAGACGGCGCGCTGGAGGTGCAAATCGATGCTGAGCCCAGCAGCAAACGCAGCGGATTCGCCACGGCGACCCACTCGGCAGTGTTCGTTGAAGTGCGCGTGGATGAAGACCTGGGCACGATCAGGGTCAGTCGGGTCGTGAGTGCCGTCGCGGCGGGGCGCGTCATCAATCCGAAGACAGCGCAAAGCCAGTTGCTTGGCGGCGTGGTCTGGGGCCTGGGTATGGCGCTGCAGGAAGACACGCTCACCGATCACACCCTTGGGCGGTTCATGAACCACAGTCTGGCCGAGTACCACATCCCGGTTCATGCCGACATTGGCGAGATCGACGCATTCTTCGTGGAGGAAGAGGACGATATCGTTAATGACCTAGGCTCAAAAGGAGTGGGCGAGATCGGCATCGTCGGGGTGGCCGCTGCAGTGTCGAACGCCGTGTTCCATGCCACTGGCAAACGCGTGCGCGATTTCCCCATCACCCTCGATAAGGTGTTGTAAACATTGGCCGGACCGGGTCATTGCCAGCGGCATTGACCCGGTGTCTGTCGGTGCGGGGCGGGTAGGGAAGCAGCCTGTGTCGGCCTTGATGGTCAACTGCGCGTTGGCCATCAGCCATCGGGCCGCCCACTTAGTTACGGCACTGGATGTTGCCGTGGGCGCCAGATGGGGTGCAGCGATTCAAGGATTGGACGTGCCCGGCGAGTCAGAGTCGAAGCCTGGCTTCTGCGCGTCACCCGCGCCGCCGTTCTCACGGTTTGTTTGCGCGTCCTGATCCGAGCCAGGGTTTCCCGGTGGGGGATTCCAGTCCACGGGACGCTCTTGGGAACCTTGCTTGGGCTCTGAAGAGGTTTTTTCCAGGCCTGAGTCGTGGCCTTCTCCGGTATCAGGCGCTTTCTCTTCTGGGCCGGGATACGCAGCCTCTGGCCCGTTGTTATCAACTGACATGGCAATTCTCCGTTCTCAACGCAGTTCATCCGCGTCTGAAGTTCAGAGCACGAGCGCGCAGCAAAAGTGCTCGGGTGGCGACGAGTGGGCCGCTAACCAAGTTTCATGGCTGATCAAGCTTCATGAAAGAGGCGCGATCTCGCACTCTTTGGACGTCGTTTTCCTACCACCTGTCGTCCGCGCAAGCATCACGCTTGAACGAGCCCGACCGGCCGGCAGTCACTCTTTTGAACCCGCACAGGATCAGAGCGCCAAGCGCCGGCGTGTGAGGTTTGCCTGTCCCGTGATGCTCACTGACCTGGTGGAGATGTCTTCAATGAACGACCTTCCCGTTACACGCCTTGCAGCCGCGCCGTTGCCATTCGACGCATCCTTCGAACAGATACCGGACGATGAAGCTCAGACCAGCAAAGAGCTGGTCGAGACCCTTCATTCGATCATGGAAACCACTTTCAAAGACAACGGCCATGCCAACCGCAGCGTTCACGCCAAGGGCCACGGCTTGCTCCGCGGGCAGGTCACGGTGCTCGACAATCTGCCGCCCGAGCTGGCCCAGGGCGCATTCGCCCGCCCCGGTACATTGACCGCATTTCTGCGGTTCTCGACCAACCCGGGTGACATTCTCGATGACAAGGTGTCCACGCCCCGTGGCCTGGCGATCAAACTGGTCGGGGTCGAAGGCTCGCGTCTGCCCGGCAGTGACGGGGAGGTCACTCAGGACTTCGTGATGCAGAACGCCAAGGCGTTTACCGCAGCCACGCCCAAGGCGTTTTTGAAGACCTTGAAGCTGCTGGCCAAAACCACCGACAAGGCGCCGGGCACGAAAAAAGCGTTGTCTGCGGTGTTGCGGGGCGTGGAGTCCACCATTGAGTCCATGGGCGGGGAAAGCGGTACGTTGAGGAGCCTCGGCGGCCACCCGCAAACCCACATTCTGGGCGAGAGTTTTTCCACCGTGGTGCCGTTTCTCTACGGGCCGTATTACGCCAAGCTGGCCATGGTGCCGGTGTCGCCGTCGCTGACCGCCCTGACCGATCAACACGTGGATTTCGGCGACAACCCGGACGGCCTTCGGGCGGCGGTGAGCGAGTATTTCAGCCAGCAGGGTGGCGTGTGGGAATTGCGCGTTCAACTTGCGACCGACATCGAGAAGATGCCCATCGAAGACGCTTCCCTGCAATGGCCAGAAGAGCTTAGCCCCTACGTGACCGTGGCGCAGGTCAAGGTCCAGCCGCAGGCAGCGTGGGACGAGGCGAAGGTCCGGGAAATCGACGACGGCATGGCGTTCAGCCCCTGGCATGGCCTGGCGGCTCACAGACCGTTGGGCGGCGTGATGCGGGTGCGCAAGCCTTCGTATGAGATGTCCTCGGCGTTTCGGGCCCGTCATAACGGCTGTCCGATTCACGAGCCGCGCTGAATGCGGCACAGGCTCGCCCGGTTCTTCTCAGATTGAGGTTTTTGCATGCAGCTTATCCACCCGACCGCGCACTACCATCCCTACACCCATGCCTCTGGAGGCTGGGGCTCGGCGCACTCTGTCATGACCATCCTTTGGCGCGAACAAGCGCTGCGCAAGGCGCCTGCGGCGCTGATGATGCAGAACAAGCCCAAGGGGTTCGCCTGTGTCAGCTGTGCCTGGGCCAAGCCGGGCAATCCCCACGCCCTTGAGTTTTGCGAAAACGGCGCCAAAGCCACGGCGTGGGAATTGACGGCACTGCGCACGGACGCGGAGTTTTTCACTCGTCACACCTTGAGCGAGCTGCGTGGCTGGCGCGATTACGATCTTGAGCAACACGGCCGGTTGACTCACCCGCTGCGCTATGACGCGCAGATCGATCAGTATGTGCAGACTACTTGGGACGAGGCCTACGCCGCCATCGGCGCTCAGCTCAAACAGCTGGCACCCGATGAAGTGGCGTTTTATGCCTCGGGGCGCGCATCCCTTGAAGCCTCATTCATGTACCAGTTGTTCGCCCGCGCCTATGGCACCAACAACCTGCCGGACAGCTCGAACATGTGCCACGAAAGCACGTCTGTGGGCTTGCAGGAAAGCATCGGCGTGCCCGTGGGAACGGTGACCCTGGCCGACTTCGAACACACCGATTGCATTTTTTTCTTTGGCCAGAATGTCGGCAGCAACAGCCCGCGCATGCTGCATCCGTTGCAGGAGGCTCGCAAGCGTCACGTGCCCATCATCACCTTCAACCCGCTACGCGAGCGGGGCCTGGAACGGTTCGTCAACCCGCAGTCGGTGAGCGAGATGATCGGGCCGTCGTCGACGGTGATCAGTACTCAATATCATCAGGTCGCGATTGGCGGCGATACGGCGGCGGTCATGGGCATCGCCAAGGCGTTGTTGTCTATGGACGAGGAGGCGAGTCGGACGGGGGCCGCGCCTGTGCTGGATCACGTCTTCATCGCCGAGCACACCCAGGGTTTCCAAGCCTTTGTGGCGCAGGTCAAGGGTTACTCCTGGGCCGAGCTTGAGCAGCGTGCGGGGTTGAGTCGCTCGTCAATGGAGGCGGCTGCCACGGTGTACGCCCGCAGCCAGAAGGTCATGATCATCTACGGGATGGGCATGACTCAGCACCGCCACGGCGTGGGCAATGTGCAAATGCTGGTCAACCTGTTGCTGCTGCGTGGCAACATCGGCAAGCCGGGCGCGGGGATCTGCCCGGTTCGAGGGCATTCCAACGTTCAGGGGCAGCGCACGGTCGGAATCACTGAAGACCCAGCCAAGGTGCCCAGGGACAAGATCGAAGCGCGGTTCGGCTTCAAGGTGCCGAGCCAGAAAGGCCTGGCCACGGTGGACACCTGCAAAGGGATTCTGGATGGCAGCGTCAAAGGCTTTATTGGCCTGGGTGGGAACTTCCTGCGCGCGGTCCCCGACACCGACCGTATGGAACCCGCCTGGCAAGGGCTGACGCTGAATGTCCAGGTCGCGACCAAACTCAACCGCACCCACCTGCTCCCGGGACAACACACCTGGTTGTTGCCGTGCCTGGGCCGGATCGAAACCGACCGTCAGGACGGCATGCCGCAGGTCTACACCACTGAAGACAGCACCGGCTGCATTCGCGCCTGGCAGGGACACGCCGAGCCGGCAGGCGAACACTTGCGCTCTGAAGTCGCGATCATTGCCGGGCTGGCACAGGCAACCCTGGAGGCTGACATAAATATTCCCTGGGAGGCCTGGCGCTGCGACTACGCCCAAGTGCGGCAGGCCATCGCCGAGATCTACCCCGAGATTTTCCACGACATGGAATCCCGGATGTGGGAGGAGGGTGGCTTCCATCGCCCGCTACCCGCGGCGCAGCGCAAGTGGGCGACCGAATCCGGGAAGGCGCAGTTTCTGGCGCCAGCCACGCTGGATGAGGACGATGACGTCGCGGTGCGCGCTGACCGGCGCGACGTGGTGCAGCTGATGACGCTGCGCAGCAATGACCAGTTCAACACCACGGTCTATGGCTATAACGACCGCTTCCGGGGCGTACACGGCACGCGCAGCGTGGTTTTTCTCAATCGCAATGACATCGTTCGCCTGGGTTTTGCGCCTGGCCAATGGGTGACGCTGCGCACCGCCATCGAGCCTGAAGTTCGCCGTGAGGTCGGGCCCTTTCAGATTATCGCCTACGACATCCCTGAAGGGTGCGCGGCGTCCTACTACCCCGAATCCAATCCATTGGTACCCCTGTGGCACCACGCTGAACGCAGCAAGGTGCCAGCGGCCAAATCGGTACCGGTGACGCTGCATGCGGCGTTGCCGAAACAGCAGGATCACGCGCACGAGATTCCCGATCGCGACCAAATCAGAGAGTGAAACGCAGGGCCTGCAAATTCACCGAACCTTTGCCGCCTGGCCCTGCCTTACTTTCAAGTCTCAATGGTGACTGGCAAGGAGAGCCTAATGACCAACAATACCCGATCGAAGCGTCAACTCGAGAGCTTGCGTCGCATCCGTGAATGGCACCTGGAAAGCGCATGGCGCGCCCAGATTGAGGGACGTGGCGAGGAATACCAATTCCACATGCAGTATTACCGGCTATTGGGGGCTGCGGTGACGGACGAGGAGCAAGGCGGGTCCTTCACTCAAACCAGGCTCGCAAAAGAGACTGGAACTGCTGCGGCCGATTGCTATCAGAAGGAATCATCCTGATATCTCCTGAGTGCTGGCTTATGAGTGATCGAACGATCCTGTCGTGTTACGTGGGTATCGCCGTCGGCTGGGCGTTGTTGTTCTACTTCTTGTTCTTGCTGGACGTGTTCGGCGGATGATCAGGACAAGGATTTTTCCTGAAGCGCCTCGCCGTCATCCAAGGCGGGAGCGGTCCACGCTGTCATTTGCAATATCCTGTCGCGCAGACCCCACTCACATGAATGGATTGTCTAATGATCTGTTTTAAATAGGGAATTTTTTTATTGTAGGACGATCTGTGAATGGGTGAATGTCAATGCCAAGGAGAGAAAGCATGGCGCAGGACCAACACTACCGGATCGACTATCTGCTGCAGGGCGCCTACAAGACCTTCTATATTCGCGCCGCGAAAATGGACAATGCCGAAGCTTGGCACTGGGCGACGGTCGACGCTGGAGTCGGGCAACTTCCCAAATACAGAACAGACCCGGTCGCCAAATTGAGCAAGCCTCAGGCGGAAAAGCATGGCATCACCAATGTGGAGTGGCACAAGGCGTAAACGGATCTGTGGTGCCGTGGGAGACGCGAGGCCTCCCAGGAGAGGGAAACGGGTCAATACCCTTAGCGCATCGCGTACACCGATGCCTGTGCGCAGCACGTGCAAAGCAGGAATCGGTGTATTTTTGATGTCGCGCAGCCCCCGCGATTGGCTCATTCGTTGTAGTCTTGCCAGAACCTACCGTTCAGGCGCCCGGAACCCATGATCCGTTCTGATTTCTCTGCTGATATCGAAGCTATCCATGCTATTGGGGCGGTGCCTGTCATCTTGAGCATGGTCAAACACCTGACCGGAATGCGCTTTGCCGCGGTTGCGCGTGTAACGGACAAAAACTGGGTGGCCTGCGCCGTGGATGACTCTATCGATTTCGGCCTAAAGCCAGGTGGGGAATTGGTGCTTGAATCCACCATCTGCCACGAAATCCGCCAGCACAGGAAACCGGTGATTTTTGGCCATGCCAGCCATCATCCGCATTTCTGCGTACACCACACCCCCAGAACCTACGGTCTGGAAAGCTATATCTCGATCCCTATCATTACCGGCGACGGCGCTTTTTTTGGCACGCTGTGTGCCATCGATTCGATACCCGCCAATCTCGAAGAGCCTGCCATTCTCAAGACGCTGACCCTGTTCGCGCAGCTGATTGCCATGAGCCTGGACGCACAGAAGAACCTGGAAGCCACGCAATCGGCGTTGGTGGCCGCGAATGAACACGGGCGCCTGCGTGACCAGTTCGTCGCCGTGCTGGGGCACGATCTGCGCACGCCGCTGAGCGCCATTCGAATGAGCGCCGAGCTACTGGAAAGCCGGACCACGGAGAAGCGTTCGTTGGGCCTTATTGCAGCCATTCGTAACAGTTCGGTGCGCATGGGCATGTTGATCGAAAACGTCCTGGATTTTGCCCGAGGCCGCTTGGGCGGCGGCATTCCAGTCAAACGCCAGCTGGTTGACGACCTGGCGCCGATCCTTGAACAGGCGTTGCAGGAAGTACAAGCTGCCAGCCCGGTGGCCCAGATACATCGCTTTCTCGATCTGCCCAGCGGCATCCACTGCGATTCGCTGCGCATTACTCAGCTGCTGTCCAATCTCGTCGGCAATGCCGTGATCCATGGCTCGACCGCCGATCCGATCATTGTCAGGGCCTGGACGGAAGGGGCGGATGTTCTGATTTCGGTGGTCAATCAGGGGACGCCGATTGCCGGGCACTTGATCCCGCTGCTGTTCGAGCCGTTCACGCGTTCGCAGGCTGCACAGCGAGGAGAGGGGTTGGGGCTCGGGTTGTATATCGCCTCGCAGATTGCAGAGGCCCACGGTGGGACGCTCACCGTCACCTCCACACTCGAATCCGGGACCGTGTTTGTGGCCAGGTTTCCTTCAAAAATGAAATGGGTGTACTGACTGCCAAGGTGGCTGGGCAAACCCCGAAGCCTGCGGCCTCGGGGTTTGGAATGGTCACCGATTACGCGATACTCGCCAGACCGTGTTGGACAGGTCGTCCGCGATAATCAGCGCGCCCCGAGGGTCGACCGTGACACCCACCGGTCGACCGCGAGTCTTGCCGTCGTCGCCGCGAAAACCGGTGGCAAAATCGACCGGTTCGCCGGTTGGGCGGCCGTTGCTGAACGGCACGAACACCACCTTGTAGCCCACCGGATTCTCTCGGTTCCAGCTGCCGTGCTCGCCGACGAACACGCCTTCGGCAAACTTGTCGCCGATGGCCGGGATCGAAAAATCCAGGCCCAGCGCCGCGACGTGGGAGCCCAGGCTGTAATCGGGTTTGACCGCCAGCGCGACCTTCTGCGGATCCTGGGGTTGGGCGCGGGTATCGACGTTCTGCCCCCAGTAACTGTAGGGCCAGCCGTAGAACGCCCTTTCGCGGATGGAGGTCAGGTAGTCCGGCACGAGGTCCTCGCCCAACTCATCGCGCTCGTTGGCCACAGCCCATAACTGCCCCGTGCCGGGTTGAATCTTCAGCGACGTCGGATTGCGCACCCCGGTCGCGTAAGGCTTGTGGGCGCCGGTCCGGGCATCGATCTGCCAGATTTGCGCACGATCGAGTTCGACCTCCATGCCGCGCTCGGTGACATTGCTGTTGGAGCCGATCCCCACGTACAAGGTCGTGCCATCCGGGCTGACGGCCAGTGATTTGGTCCAGTGGTGATTGATCTTCGACGGCAGCTCGGTGAGGGTGACTGGCTCGCCACTGGCCTTGGTCTGGCCATCGGTGTAGTCGAATCGCACCAGCGCATCCTGGTTGGCCACGTACAGCTTGCCATTGGCGTACGCCAGGCCGTAGGGCGCGTTGAGGTTTTCGGCGAATACGGTTTTCAACTCGTACTTGCCATCGCCATCGGCGTCACGCAACAAGGTCAGGCGATTGCCGCCTTTGACCTTGGTATTGCCCTGGGCCTTGATATAGCTGGCGATCACGTCTTTGGGTTTGAGCTTGGGCGCCTCGGTGCCGCCTTTGCCTTCAGCCACCAGGATGTCGCCGTTGGGCAGGACCAGTGTCTGGCGCGGGACCAGCAGTTCAGTCGCGATGGCGCTGATGCTGTAGCCTTCCGGAACCTTGGGTTTCTGCTCCCCCCACGCCGTCGGCTCGGCGATCTTCATGCTCGGCAACAGCCCGCGTTCGGCCTGAGGCATCTTGGGGTCCGGGCCATGGCTTTGAGCGCTGTTTTTCTCGCCGCCGCAGGCGCTGAGCAGCAGCGCCATGCTCAATGCGGTCAGTGCGTAGCAATTTTTCATCGTGCGCCTCCTGTGCGAGCGTGGGTCAGGCCTGTCCAGGCTGAAGCCAGGCTCAGCAGGGTCAGAATGACGGAGAGTGTCAGGCCCGAGGGCATGACGGCCCAGGCATCCTTGGCGTGCTGGAACGAGTTGATCCAGCCCACCGCCCAGGTGATCAGCAGCAACAGGAAATACACCGTGGGGCGGCCCGACTTAGGGTGTGCACGTAGCAGGTTGACCAGCGCAAACACCAACGCCAAGCCACAGAACAGCATGCCGCCTGCGATCAGCCAAGAGGCGAAGTTGCTCCATTGAATCAGGTACGTGGTGTAGTAGGCGATGTCGCTGAGCAACCCGCCGAGAAACAGGGCAAAGGTGCCCCCCAGCAGGATGGCGTGTAGCGGCCCGGGAAGACTGCGGTAAGTGGGGTAGGTGGTATCGGTCACGTTGGCTCCTTGTCGTTCATCGACCCAGTCTGATGTCGCCCGTGAGAAACCGGCGCATCACACGCTGAACAGCGCGCTAAAAAAGGGATCATGAACGCCGAGCGTTAGTTCAACGCAGTGACAGCCCATCGATAAGATCGCCAGGCAGATCGAGCAACACCGGCGCGGTCATCCATGACCCTGTGTATACGTCCGGTGAGGTGGCAAGTGACCTCATCCTGGCGGCCTGGTCACAGCCAATGGGCGGTGAGGGCTGTGCAGTGGAGCAGGTTCCAGCAACAGACGTGTCTCCAAATTGCACTATTCATTTGCGTAGATTCGTGCAGGACGCCCGATGCCACTGGCGCGGCCAGTTTTTAACTACATGAAAAACAAGCAAAAATTTATGTCTGGTCGGTGGCACGGCGGCTGCAACGGTACTGGAGGTTAGTAGCAGGACAGGCATCCAGACCCGTTCGCTCACCGTGATACCGGAGGAAATACCATGAACGCCATCGACCTTCTCAAAGCCGACCATGAACGCGTCAAGGCTATCCTGACCCAGTTGAGTGAATCCACGGAGCGGGGCGTGAAAAAACGCACCGACTTGCTCGCCAAGCTGGAGATGGAGATCACCATCCACACCAAGCTGGAAGAAGATATTCTTTACCCGGCCTTCAAAGAAGCGGGCGACAAAGAGCAGGACATCATGTACTACGAGGCCAAAGAGGAGCATCGCACGGTTGACGCGCTGGTCCTGCCAGATCTCAAGAACACTGACCCCGCCACCCCCGAATTTTCGGGTCGTGTGAAGGTCGTCAAAGAGCTGCTGGAACACCACATCGAAGAAGAGGAATCGGAGATGTTTCCTCAGGCCAAGAAACTCCTTGGCAAGGCCAAGCTCGACGAGCTGGGTGCGCAGATGGAAGCCATGAAAGCCGATTACAGGAAAACATCGTTGTCGGGAATGGCTGCATAACCCAAAGCGTTATCCCAACCGTTCAAACGCCCAGCCCGGTGCTGGGCGTTTTTGCGTCCGGACGCTGCACAATGCCAACCTGGATTGTGAGGGGGGGAGTGGCTGGATGCCCCGCTCACTGATCATCAAATCAACACGACTCGCTGCCGCTCGCACAAGCTTGCTGGGGCAATCCCTCATACCCGGCGGAGTCAGCAGCGGTTCACCTTCAGGGCGTCTGACCGGCAGCCGTAACACCTGCCGAGACACGCGCCTGCGGTATGACACCTGTGGCAAGCGCCGCAAGCGGTAGGGGTTCGTGGTCGAGCACGTCATGGTCAAGTTGAAGACTGAGCTGCCACCGCCAGGCATCGATGAGCATGCAGTCCAGCGAGCGATGGGCCGACCAGCCCAGTTCGATCGTGGCCTTGGCAGGGTCGGCCCAGCATCGTGCGATGTCGCCAGCACGGCGTGGCTCATATTTCAATTGCACGATTATCCCGCTGACACGTTCGAACGCGCTGACCACTTCCAGCACCGAATGCCCGCAGCCAGTGCCCAGGTTCCAGACATGGATGCCATGAGTCAGGCGCAGGGCGTGCAGCGCCTTGAGATGCCCTTCAGCCAGGTCCATGACATGGACGTAATCGCGGATGCCCGTTCCGTCGGGCGTCAGGTAGTCGCTGCCGAACACCGACAGCGCGGGACGTTGCCCCCCTGCAACCTGAAGCAAATAAGGCAGCAGGTTGTTGGGTGTCAGCGTCGGGGGTTCCCCCAGCGCCCCCGACTCGTGGGCGCCAATGGGATTGAAATAGCGCAGCAAGCCCACTGACCAGCGAGCATCGGCGTTCACCATGCTTCGCATGACGTTTTCTGCCATGAGCTTGGACTGCCCATAGGGGTTGGAAGGGTGGCCGGTTTCGCATTGCTCGTTGATCGGCATCACCGCGCAATCGTCATAGACCGTGGCCGACGAGCTGAACACCAAGGTAAACACCAAGGCGTCGGCCATGGCTTGGCAGAGCGTCACGGTGCCGCTGACATTGGTGTCGTAATAACGCAGCGGCTCGCGCACGCTTTCCGCGACCGCCTTCAGGCCCGCGCAATGGATCACCGCATCAATCGGGTAAAGGGCGAAGAGTGCATCGAGGGTTTCGCGATCCCGGACGTCCCCCTCGACGAATGCCGGTTGCCTGCCGGTCACCCGTTCGATGCGTTCGAGCGTGACGCGCGAGCTGTTGCAGAGGTTATCGAGAATGACCACATCTTCGCCGTCATTCATCAGCTCGAGCACCAGATGGGCGCCGATGTAGCCCATGCCGCCGGTTATCAGGATCATTTTGCGTCTCCCTTCGTGCCTGTGGGTTCGGCGACTGCAGGCTGCCGGACATGCTTTGTTCGCCTCACACCCCGTACGGCGAAATTGACGCATATGAGTTAGGGAGCTCGCCTGCCTCGGGAGTTCAAGGCAAATGCTCATCGGTAGACACTTCATCGGTTTTTGCGGGTGATCTGTTGAACGACGTGGGACAGCCGCGCCTCCAACGCTGTGAAGTGGCACCCTGTGATGCATGATCACGCGACGGCACTGTCAGAAAACGAGTGCTGTCGAAGCCCGGGATGTGTGGGCGTCAGACTCGATTCCGTTCTTCAGAAGGAAATCGATATGAATCTTGCAACCCGACCGTCCCAGCTTCTTCCCACCGTCGTCGATGCCGACTCCCCAGCCGTTGCTCAGGCCAGGCCCACGCTGCTGTGCCTGTCCCATTTGCGATGGGGGTTCGTTTACCAGCGCCCCCAGCACGTGATGTCGCACCTGGCCAAAGGGTACGACGTATTGTTCTTCGAAGAGCCTGTGTTCGGCGAGGGGCTGGATCGTCATCTCCACGTCTCGCACCCCTGTGTGGGCATCACATTGCTCGTGCCGCACTTACCGTGGGGCTTGAGTCATGAGGCTATCGCTGCAGCGCAGCGTCAGTTGCTCGACGGCTACCTGTCCGAGCACGCAGCCGAAGAGTTGTTGCTCTGGTACCTGACACCGATGAGCCTGGCGTTCACCGATCACCTTCAGGCCAACGTCACGATCTTCGACTGCATGGACGAGCTCTCTGCCTTCAAGGGCGCGCCGCCGGACCTGCTGGATAAAGAACGCCAGCTCCTGGCTCGGGCGGACGTGGTGTTCACCGGCGGCTACAGCCTGTGGGAGGCCAAGCGCAAACACCACGACAATGCCCATCCGCTGCCCAGCAGTGTCGACATCGCCCACTTCGGCGCTGCCCGCAAGCCATTGGACGAACCCGCCGATCAGGCTGACATCCCTCATCCGCGCCTGGGTTTTTTTGGTGTGATCGACGAGCGTTTCGATATCGCACTGGTGGACGAGCTCGCAGCCTCTCGTCCTGACTGGCAACTGATCATCATAGGTCCGGTGGTCAAGATCGATCCTGCCTTGTTGCCCCAACGGCCGAACATTCATTACCTGGGGGCGAAGGCTTATCCGCAACTGCCGGCCTATCTCTCGGGCTGGGACGTGGCGCTGATGCCGTTCGCCATCAATGAATCCACGCGTTACATCAGCCCGACCAAAACCCCCGAATACCTTGCAGGCGGCTGCCCGGTGGTCTCCACGCCGGTCCGCGATGTGGTGCGTGGCTATGGCAACAGCGGGGTGGTCAGCGTCGCGGATTCTGCGGCAGGCTTCATCGCTGCGGTTGAAGCGGCGCTGATCGCGCGAACGGACGAGGATTTTCTGCAGCGCATCGACCGGGTGCTTGACGGCATGTCCTGGGACGCCACTTGCGCTGCGATGAAGGGGCATATCGAATGCCTACGATAAGCCTTGATCAAGCCATCCACGGGCCTTCCCATTCCAACAGCGGCCAGCCTTATGACTACCTGATTGTCGGCGCAGGGTTTGCCGGCAGTGTCATTGCCGAGCGCCTGGCCCAAGGGCTGGGTCAGAACGTGCTGATCGTCGACCGACGCGAGCACATCGCCGGCAACGCCTACGATTGCGAAGACGCGGCTGGGGTGATGATCCATCGCTACGGCCCGCACATCTTCCACACCAATGCCGAGCGCATTGTCGAATACCTGTCGCGCTTCACCGAATGGCGCCCTTACGAGCACCGCGTTCTGGCTCGGGTCGACGAGCATCTGGTGCCGATCCCGATCAACCTGACCACGCTCAACCAACTGTTCGGGTTGTCGATGGACGAAGCTCAGGCCCAGGCGTTTCTCGCGGCACGGGCCGAACCGGTGGCGGATATTCGCACCTCCGAAGACGTTGTGATCAATCAGATCGGTCGCGAGCTGTACGAGAAGTTCTTTCGCGGCTATACGCGCAAACAGTGGGGACTGGACCCCAGCGAACTCGACAAGTCAGTGACCTCTCGGGTGCCGACCCGCACCACGCAAGACGATCGTTATTTCACTGACACGTTCCAGATGATGCCCTTGCTCGGTTACACCCACCTGTTCGAACGCATGCTCGATCATCCGCGCATCGACGTGCTGCTCGGCACCGATTTCACCTCGGTTCGCGATCGCGTTCAGTACAAAGAGCTGATTTACTGCGGCCCCATCGACGAGTTTTTCGATTTCTGCTTCGGCAAGCTGCCGTACCGCTCGCTGCGTTTTCAGCACGAAACGCTGCCCCAGGCGCAGTTGCAAGCCGTTGCCGTGGTCAACTTCCCCGACCCTGCGGTGCCGTACACACGCATTACCGAATACAAGCACCTCACCGGTCAGGACCACGCCCAGACCAGCATCAGCTACGAGTTTCCCTGCGCCGAGGGTGAGCCGTTCTACCCGATTCCTCGCCCGGAAAACGCCGAGCTCTACAAGCGCTACACCGCGCTGGCCGACAATACCCCGGGCGTGACGTTTCTTGGGCGGTTGGGGACCTACAAGTACTACAACATGGATCAGGTCGTCGGCCAGGCCTTGGCGCTTTACCAAAGGATCGAGCGGCAGATGCAGGGGGTGGCGCAACCTCAACCGCCTCAAGAGGTGGAGGCGCGGTGATGCTCTTGAGTGGCGCATCGTGTCGGACCTGCAGGTGACGAACGCACGGCTGTTCAAATCCTTTGTCATGGCCGGCTACGAATGCGCCAGCCAGCGTCGCGGCAATGGTGAGCGCCTGGACCTGCAGGCGTCGACCGGGCACGCCCGCTGGGCTGCCAACGACTACCAGCAGCTCGCCCGCCTGGGCATTGCCTGCGCACGAGACGGGCTGCGCTGGCATGTGATCGAATCGCGACCGGGACATTACGACTGGAGTAGTTTTCTGCCGCTGCTGCACGCCGCGCGGGATCACGGCATTCAAGTGATCTGGGACCTGTCTCACTACGGTTATCCCGATGACCTGGATATCTGGCGACCGGTGTTCGTCGAGCGCTTCGCGCGCTTTGCCGGGGCGGTGGCCAGGCTGATGAAGGAGGAGGGCATCAGCGAGCCTTTCTATTGCCCCATTAATGAAATTTCATTCTGGAGCTGGGCGGGTGGCGAGGTCGGCTATTTCAACCCCGGCACGCTGGGACGGGGGCAGGAACTCAAGCATCAGCTGGTCAGGGCGAGCCTGGCCGCCATGCAGGCCATTCGGGAACACGCCCCGCAGGCGCGCTTCGTCCAGTGCGAACCGATCATTCACGTAGTGCCCGGATCAGGTCGGGCCGTTGAGGTCGATCGGGCTGAAGCGCAACGGCTGGGACAATTCGAGGCGTGGGACCTCCTCGCAGGAAGGCAGTGGCCGGGACTGGGTGGGCGTGAGGACTGCCTGGATATCCTTGGCGCGAATTTCTATCCGCAAAATCAGTGGCAACTGAACGGCTGCCGCGTACTCCCGGGCGATCCGCAGTATCGTCCTCTGGCGGGGATGCTCAAAGAGGTTCATCAGCGTTATTTGCGGCCCATGCTGCTGAGCGAAACGGGGGCCGAAGATGACCAGCGTGTGCCGTGGCTGAAGTACGTCGCCGAGCAATTGACCCTGGCGTGCGCCCGTGGGGTCGTTATCGAGGGCCTGTGCTGGTACCCGTTTCTGGACTATCCGGGGTGGGATGATGGGCGGTACTGCCCGGCGGGCGTGTTCGGTTACGCCGATGGGCAGGGCAGTCGGGCCGCCCATCACCCGCTGCATGAGGCGATCCGGTCTTTGGGCTGCATTAGTCCGATCAAGTAGTTGCATTGTTTGCCGAACGTGAAAGTTGCGAAAAGTTGACTGTTAAAACTATTTTCTTTGATCTCGGGAGTATTTAACGCCCATGGACGACCATTGATCGAATAAACCCTCAGGATTTCGAACAAGGCCTGTGGAAGTTGGGTCGTCGCGACGGACTATCCGGTTGGGTGTTTTCTGTTTGATTGGCCACGCACTCACGTTGTTAGAGCGCTTCAGCCCCGCTAAATCGGGCACCTCATGACCGCTGGTCGCAATTGATAACACTCTTCTGAATTACAGGGGGCTGCGATCTATCACAGTTCTGTCACTGTTAAATAAAAGATTTTAAACCGTGTGAACCATAAGTTCTGCGATAGGTTGTATTCGCTGTTATCGCCGGAATACCGTTATCTTGATGGGAGAAACACCATGTTCCTGCACAATAAACGTCTTCAATACACGGTCCGCGTGGCCGAGCCGAATCCCGGTCTTGCTAATTTGCTGCTCGAGCAATTTGGTGGCGCTCAGGGCGAACTGGCCGCTGCGGCGCGTTATTTCACCCAGGCACTGGCCGAAGAAGATCCAGGTCGCAAGGATCTGCTGCTGGACATCGCGACCGAGGAGCTCAGTCACCTGGAAATCATCGGTTCGATCATCGTGATGCTGAACAAGGGCGGCAAGGGCAAGCTGGCCGAGGGCATCCAGGCCGAGGGTGAGTTGTACCGCGAGATTAATGGCGCCGGTAATGACTCGCACATCACCAGCCTGCTCTACGGCGGCGGGGCGCCATTGGTCAATTCGGCGGGCGTGCCATGGACGGCGGCCTACGTCGACACCATCGGCGAACCCACCGCAGACTTTCGCTCCAACATTGCTGCGGAGGCCCGAGCCAAAATCGTTTACGAACGACTGATCAACGTCACGACCGATCCGGGCATCAAAGAAGCCTTGGGCTTCCTGATGACGCGGGAAATCGCCCACCAGTTGTCGTTCGAAAAAGCCCTTCATTCGATTCAGCCGAACTTTCCGCAAGGCAAGTTGCCAGGCATGCCAGAGTTCAGCCGTACCTATTTCAGCATGTCCAACGGCGAGCCGAACGTGCGCGGGCCCTGGAACAACGATGCCCAGTTCGAATACGTCGAGAACCCGCATCCAGCCGTCGATGGCGGAGATGGCACGGCGACGGTTGAGCTCAGTGAGGATGATTCAGTCACCCTGACCATGATGAAGGAACGCACGAAGTCGGATCTGTCTGCTGACCCCGTGACCGGCGCTGACCTGGGTTCAGGTTATGCGCAGGGCGCGGATAATGAAGTCGATCCAGCTCTGTAACTTGAGATCCGGCCTCACTCGAGAGTGTGTGGCCGGTTCGCTTCCCTCTGGTCATGACGGTTGGACTGCAATTGATCGTCGGCACTCGCACAGGATGATGGTCATGGGCTCGTTTGAAGACATTCGCTTCACGCTACATGAGCGGCTGATCGCTGTAGACGCTTGCAATATCGAACTGCTGAAGCTCGTTGTGTTGGGGTTTATCGGCAGCACGGGGTGGACAGAAGCCGTCAGTGGGTACCGCTCCCACCTGGCCGCACTCGAATCCGCGCTGGATGAGCAGGTAGCGTTTCAGAAAGCTCATCCCGCCATTCATGCCGTAAGCTGATTGACCTGAGCTGATTATCAAGGAGGGCTGAGGCGATGAGCGGCGACATCGAACTTGAAAGGTTGGCGCACTTGATATGGGAGTGTGAAGGCCGGCCCCATGGCTGCGAAATGCGTCATTGGGCAATGTCTTGCAAGCTGGCTGAGTCAGCGGCCATGGCCCCTGATCGCAACGCGGCAATCGCCAACCGGTGTCATTGCCCTCCCGGCGTTCGCGGCAACGGTATCTCGACCGAGCGCAAAGTGTGACCCTTAACCCTTTTCTTGTGGAAGATCGTGCTCCCTGTGATGCGTTGGAACACTGCACGTTGCCTTCGCGACCGAGTCGCAGGATCTGGTCGCATCTTGCCGGGATTCGGCGCGTACCACGAGCCAGATCCCTGCCGCCGATATTGCCATGCCTGATGCCATCTGCCACGACAACGGCTCGTCGAACATGAGCCACGCCCATACCAGAGTGATCGGCGGGCTGAGGTAAAGCACGCTGGCGACACGGGTTGCGCTGGACCGGCGCAGGCATATCCAGTACAGCCCATAACCGCCAAGGGTGGACAGGGCCACGGTCCACAACACGCTCAGCGCGAAGCCCACGCTGGCAATGGGCGCCAGGCTGCCTTGACTGCCTTCAATGGCGGCGAACGCGAAACAGGAGACGAAACACTGAAGCCATAGGTTGGGTAAAAGCTCCATCGGCTGCGTGCGGGCGCGCTTTTGCCATAAGGTGGCTACCGCCAGCGAAAGCATTCCCGCCAGGGGTAAGCCATAGGCCCAGAGGGGGGCATCGCCCAGCGCTAGGGCATTGTGCGTCACCCATAAGACCCCCAGCAGACCGACGAGCAGGCCCACCCAGACCTGACAAGGCAAGCGCTCGCCCAGCGCCAGTGCCGCCAGCAGTGCCATGCCCAGGGGCAGCAAATCTGCGCATAACGCAGCCAGTCCCGCGGGGACGCCCAGCGCAATGCCTTGGGTAACGCCAGTCAGATAGCCTGCCATGGCCAACAGCCCGATGCCGCCATGGGTCAGCCAAACGGCAAGTGGCGTTTTGCGAAGGGACTGGAACACGAACGGCAACAGCAGCAGGCACACCACAATGCAACGCCAGAACACCACGAGCAGTGCAGGGGCGTAGTCGATGGAAAACCGTGCGCCGATGAATCCGGAACTCCAGGTCACTAGCAGCCCGGCTTCAAGCAGGGGCAGCGGTAATGCCCAGCGTGTGGGGCGGCCGGTTGGATGGGTGCGTCGGGGGGCGATGTGCTGGTTCATTCCCAAACAGTAAGGAGTCGGCGTAATCTAATAAATCAAAATTTAATGCAGTAGTGCTTCAAAAGGATTGAACAATGACGCCCATCCTCGACATCGATCTGCTGCGCACTTTCCATGCGGTCGTGCGTATCGGGAAGTTCAGCGCCGCCGCCGAGCAGCTGCACAAGAGCCCAGCGGCGGTGAGCGTTCACATCCAGCGCCTGGAGGCGGTGGCTGGCGGCAGACTGCTCAATCGTGACAACCAGTCGATATCCCTCACGGTTTTGGGCAAGCGGCTGCTGGCCTCGACCGCCGAGTTATTGCGCACTCACGATCAGGCCCTGGCTGACCTGCATGGCACCGAGCTGGCAGGTCGCATCACGCTGGGTATACCTGACGAATACGCAGCCCATGTGATCCGGGATATTTTGCCGACCTTCAAAGCGGCCTGGCCGAATGTGGTGCTCGAGCTGCAAACCGGCCCGAGCGATGCCTTGAGAGAACTGATTCAGCGCGACAAGCTCCAGACGGCGGTCATCGCTCAGACGCAACGCAGTATCGGGCCCGACACGGACCGGTTGATGTCCACTTCGCCGGTCTGGGTGGGGCCGACAAGCCCTGCGCTAAGCCTTCACGACCCCTTGCCGTTAGCTGTACACGCGATGCAATGCCCTTACCGTGAGGCCATGGTCGAGTCGCTCAGGACGTCCGGGCGGCGTTCGAGCATCGTGCTGGAAAGCCATTCCAATCAAGCCGTCAAAGCGTGTGTGGAAGCGGGCATGGCGATCAGCGTTATCGACCGGGCCAAAGTCACCGAGCGCATGCAGATTCTTGAAGGGCTGCCGGTCATCCCTGATCACGATATCGTCTTCATTCGCAGTCCGGCATGCCGCGACAATGAGGCCATTGAGTTGTTGGCAGGCGTGATGCTGAGATCGTTTCGTCTGTAGTCGATGAGAACGCTCAGCAGCCCAGGCATCCGGCACACCGCCTTGCCCGCCGGACGCCGCCTCATCAATCGGCTTGAACATCTGAGTGGTGAAAGTCTCTGAGCATTACGTTGTGCGATTCTGTGCTGCCCATATTTTCAAGGAGACAGGCGCGTATGAAGATTCTCATGGTTCTTACTTCTCACGATCAGCTGGGTGATACCGGCAAGAAGACGGGGTTCTGGCTGGAAGAATTCGCCGCCCCGTACTACACCTTTGCGGACGCCAACGCCGACATTACCCTGGCTTCTCCCAAGGGCGGACAGCCGCCGCTGGACCCAAAAAGCGATGAGCCAGATGCCCAGACCGAGCACACTCGGCGTTTGCGTGGCGACAGCAAGGCCCAGGCGTTGTTAGCCCAGACCGTGCCATTGCGCGAGGTGGACCCCTATCATTTCGATGCGGTGTTTTACCCTGGCGGCCATGGTCCGCTATGGGACCTGGCCGAGGACACTGACTCCATCACGCTGATCCAGACCTTTTATGCGGCCAACAAGCCGATCGCGGCGGTGTGCCACGCGCCGGGGGTATTGAAGAACGTCAAGGCCCCCGATGGCCACCCTGTGGTGCAGGGCAAGAAGGTCACGGGCTTCACGAATTCGGAAGAAGAGGCCGTCGGGCTCACGCAGATCGTGCCCTTCCTCGTTGAAGACATGCTCAAGACCAACGCAGGCCTCTATTCCAAGGCGACTGACTGGGCCAGTTACGTAGTAGAAGACGGCCACCTGATCACCGGGCAGAACCCGGCTTCTTCACAAGCGGCGGCGCAAGCGCTGTTGAAGCGACTTGCCAGCGAAGTTGCACGCTGATCCACGCTGCCTGGCCTGCGCCCTCGGGGTCAGGCAGTTTTAGTTGCCGCATTGTTACGCTGATCGTTGCTTGCGATTCATCTGCACCTGTGAGGTCGACTTTCAGGATGGCGCGATGGCGGGAACGATCTTCATGTAACGCACTCAACTTACATGAATAGCCCATTAGGACATCAGGAGAGCACCATGTCACAACTTGCCGAATTCCGAAGGCTTGAACAGCAACTGGCTAATCAACTTGCCCAGTTGGAGACGATGAAAAACGATAAAGGCCTGAAACAGGAAATCGAGTTCGAAACCAAGCTCAAAGGTCTTTTAGAGGAGTACGGCTACAGTCTGCGTGAGATCGTCACGATCCTTGAACCGCAAACTTCCGGTAAAAAGAACGCTCCTGTTGCCGCGCCTGAAAAATCCTCTCGCAAACCGCGTTCAGTGAAGACTTACAAAAATCCTCACAACGGCGAGATTGTGGAAACAAAAGGGGGCAACCATAAAACGCTGAAAGAATGGAAGAGCGAGTACGGTGGTGCCGAAGTAGAGTCCTGGCGGGCATAAGAAGCACGCGGGCAGCCCTCCAGTCTGAATCTTTAAGCGCGTTATTGTTCTGCGATACGCCTAAGTCTGAGTGGGCCATACGAGCGTCGTCAAAGACAACCTGGCGCTCGATGGCCCATCACCTTCAGTTGCTGTCTGCAACTTTTCGTTCGATCTCATCAACGGTTTTTTGCAGCGTTTCTGCGTCCTGCTCTTTGGCGCGGGTAGACGTGGGTGTTATGACTTCGTCAACAGCGCGGGTCTTGTCATCACCGTCCTGCAGATCCCTTTCGATTACATCGACCGGTTTGCCGGAAGCGTCCACAGGGCGCGCGTGGGACGATAGCGGTGCTGCAGGGTTAGAAGAGTCATCTTTCATATCGGTAGCCTCCAGTGAGTTAAACGTTGGAGGCTGGAATGCCTACACGAGTTCGCGTTTTTTTCATGGGAGCATGCGCCGCATTGGCTTACTGGTCCATTAAGAGCAGCCGGCGTTTGATGGACTCGCCTCTGAAGCGTCCTCAGACCAATCTCGTGAGCGCTGCCGATACGGCCCCAGGCACAGGGAAGCTATAGGGGCACATGCGCTGCACGGCTGCCGTTTCCAAAAGAAACGCGGAACGGCGGGATGCGGGGGGCCTCGAATACGTACCCCTGCCACTGTATCGGAGCAAGACCATGAGCGCTAATACCTCTTTCATTTTGGATCTGGATGGCACGCTGACCGACAGCGTTTACCAAAACGTGGCGGCCTGGAAACAGGCGCTGGACGCCGAACGCATTCCGTTGGCCATGTGGCGAATCCACCGGAAAATTGGCATGAGCGGTGGGCTGATGCTCAAGTCGCTGGCGCGGGAAACGGGCTTGGATATTCCCGCCGAGCAGGCCAAGCGACTCAGCGATCTTCACGCCAGGGCGTATCGCGAGCTTCAGGGTCAGATCACGGCGCTGCCTGGCGCCATTGAGCTACTCGAAACCCTCAACCGAAGTAAGACTAAGTGGTGCATCGCAACCAGTGGCGGGAGCGAGACGGCGGCGATCAACCTCAAGGCGCTGGGTTTGAAGCTGGACGATGTTTCGCTCATCACTCGCGATGACGTGAGATACGGCAAGCCTGACCCCGACCTGTTCATCGCTGCCGCTCAGCGTCTGGAAGTCCCCATCGAAGAGTGCCTGGTCATCGGCGACGCCATTTGGGACATGCTTGCGGCCCGGCGCTGTAAGGCCACTGGCATCGGTCTGCTGTCGGGAGGCTACGATATCAGTGAGCTGGAGCGGGCAGGGGCCTTGAGGGTGTACGAAGATCCACTGGATTTGCTCAATCATATGGACGAAATCGCATCACGTCCGTAGGCCTCGGCCAACGTCTTATCCCTGGTCAGCAAGCGTCGCAGCGCTTGGACGTTTCCGCCATGCCCATGAGGAAATCGCATCATGAATGACCCATTCAATCTCGCTCGGTTTGTCGATGCGCAACGCCCGGTTTTCAACCGGGTCATGGACGAACTGCGCGCAGGCCGCAAGACAAGCCACTGGATCTGGTTCGTGTTCCCGCAGTTGAAGGGATTGGGCAGAAGCGAGATGGCGACGCGCTTTGGCATCGCCCACGGTGCAGAAGCGCGCGCCTACACTGAGCACCCCGTGCTCGGACCGCGACTTGTGGCGTGCGTCCAGACTCTTCTCGAGCATTCCGATTCAAGCGTTTTGCACATTCTCGGCTCACCTGATGACCTGAAGCTGCGCTCATGCCTGACGTTGTTCAATGATGTCCAGCCGCACGTTGACGTGTATCAGCGAGCGCTCGATCAGTTCTATGGTGGGAAACCGGATGACAGAACCCTTGAGCTGCTGCATGGGTTAGATGAGTGACGCTGTTTTTGCCAGGCTCTGCTCACCCACCATGAACATCTCACCGCCTCGAAGCAGCGCATTCCGGCTGGCATGGAGGCGGGCGGCGAACAACACAAGCATCACGATTCGATCAGTCATGCCCCACAGACTCTCAAGATACCTGATCTGGTGACTGACAGCGCTTTGGGTGACGCTCAGCTCCTCTGCTGCCGAGGTGAATGCCGCGTGGCGGGTGGAAACCTCGAAGGCTCGAAGGCATGCGGTCGGTGGTAGCGTTCCTGGCGCCATCTCCACGGTTTCCTCTGCGAAGGGTAGAGCTGGGGCAGTTGCCTGTATTCATTCATCGGTTGCTTTCGATCGGTTAGCCACGGGGCACCGTGCACCCCTTGCAATAACATCTACCCACCACCGGTCAGGACCGCGGATTCATAGAAAGACCAGGCGAAATGACGTTTGCTGACTTAAGATAAGGGCCCATTTTGCTATCAAGAGTCTTAACGATGCGTCGTCTTGTTTTCGTGGCAGGGACTCTCCTGTGCTTCAGTGCTTTGGCCGACAATGCGGTTCAGCCTGTCAAGAAATGGACACTGCTGGATCAGAACGACAAAGCCTACACCCTCGATGACGATGCACAGGTGTTGCTGGTTGCCAGAAGCATGTCGGCAGCCAAATTGGTCAACGCCGCCATTGAAGATACCCCTGCTGGCTACCTCGAAGCACGTCACATGATCTACGTTGCAGACATCGAGAAGATGCCGTCGGTGATCAAGCTCGTCGCCGTGCCGGCAATGCGTTCGGCCAAGTACCGGATCCTGCTGGATCGCGACGGCCGCGTCGCCAGCGCATACAACGGCGATCGGGAGTCGGTGCAGTGGCTGGCTTTGAAGGGCGGTGCGGTGGTGCAAGAGCAGCGCTTCACCGACGGCGCGGCGCTCAAGCAGGCGATCATCGAGCGGCCAACGCCCTGATCAGGCCGCGATGGCGGCGTTCTTGAACACTAGGGCCATAAAGCCTGCGATCAGATCGGCGTCATCGAACACCCTGCGCAGATTCGACTCGGCGTTTGACAAGTGAACGTGCAGTTGCGCTTTCACCTTCTGCGCGCCGTAAATCGAGACAAAGGTCGATTTACCTGCATCTTTGCCCACGTCCTTGCCGGTGTCGCTGCAGGCGTCGCACAGATCGTCGTACATCTGAAACGCCTGCCCCAATTCCATGGCAAAACTCTGCAGCGTTGACCGAACGCCCTCATCGCTGTCGCTGATCAACCAGGCCATGTCGACGATGGCGCCAAACAACACCCCGGTCTTTAAGTCGTTGGTCATGGCGATGTCTTCCGCGCTGCGGGCTTGCTGGCCATCGCGCAGGTCCTGAAATTGCCCGCGCACCAACCCCTGCATGCCCACGGCATTGGCCGCCAGTTCGACGAGCTGGGTTCTGATCGCGGGCGATACCTCGTTGATGGACGCAATGACGCCGAACGCACGGCTCAGCAGCGCAACGGCTGTCAGGATTGCCACATCCTCGCCAAACTTCAGGTGCACCGTGGGCCGACCGCGCCTGAGCGACGCGTTGTCCATGCATGGCATGTCATCCAGAACCAGGGAGGCGGCGTGGATCAGCTCGACCGCGCAGCCCAGATCCAACGCGGCCGTGCCCTGATGGCCGAGCCCGTCAGCAATCAGCTTCAGCAGGATAGGGCGCATGCGTTTGCCGGGGGCTAGCGTGGATTCGCGCATCGCCAGGGCGACCAAATCACGCTCGTTGCCAGTTTCGGGCAGCAGTTCGTTCAGGCGCTGCTCGATCGACACGCGTACCTGGGAAAGACGCTCGTCGAAGCCGAGGTCGAGGATGGCGCCGGAGTCCGTGATCATCGGAGTATTTACCTCTGCTATCGCCAATGGGCGTCTGGATCGGATGCTTTTACCTGCCACGCTGCAAGTCCGGGGAACAACTGTGCAACGCAGGTGCCTCAGTGTGAGTCAATCTTGTACAAAACATGTGCAGAGCGCACCCTTTGTACAAGTTTTCATCCGTAGATGACCACGCCGGGTATCAAATGATTCAAGCCATCTGGAGCTTTTCATGAGCGACACCGATCTGAGCAGACGCAAGGACGATCACCTGAACATCGTGCTTGACCGGCGTGCTGGCCCGCTGGGCCTGGGCACGGGCCTTGACGCCCTGCAATTTGAACACTGTGCGTTGCCTGAGCTGAACCTTGAAACGATTGACCTGGGCGCTTCGCTGGTCGGCAAAGCGTTGCGTGCGCCGCTGCTGATCAGTTCCATGACGGGTGGGGCGGACCGGTCCGCCGCCATCAACCGCCATTTGGCTGAGGCTGCGCAAACGCTGGGCATCGCCATGGGGGTCGGCTCGCAGCGGGTCGGCCTTCGAAGCGGCAATGATCAAGGGCTGACCCGCGAGCTGCGTCGACTCGCACCGGACATTCCCTTGCTCGGCAACATCGGCGCCGCGCAACTGCTGGAGCGCGACGGCCTGGATTTGGCGCATCGCTCGGTAGAGACCTTGCAAGCCGACGCCCTGATCATTCATCTGAACCCCTTGCAGGAGGCGGTTCAGGCGGAAGGCGACCGGAATTGGTTCGGCGTGCTGGAGGCGATTTGGCGCACCGTCGAATCGGTCGGCGTGCCGGTCGTGGTCAAGGAGGTCGGTGCCGGGATCTCGCCTCAGGTCGCCGTGGCGCTGGCTAACGCTGGCGTGGGCGTCATTGACGTAGCCGGCTTGGGCGGCACCAGCTGGGCAGCGGTCGAAGCAGCCAGGGCCGAGCGGGCGGAGGATCGGCGAGTGGCCGAGGCCTTCAGTGGTTGGGGCATTCCGACGGCCGTGAGCTTGCAAAGTGTCAGGCGCGCCTTGCCTGACATGCCGTTGATTGCCTCCGGAGGGATTCGTAACGGCGTTGATGCGGCGAAAGCCTTGTGTCTGGGCGCCGACGTGATCGGCCAGGCGGCGGGGGTTCTGCATCAGGCGACGCTGTCGACAGAGGCCGTCATCGAGCATTTCACTGTCGTGATCCGTCAGCTGCGCATTGCCTGCTTCTGCACCGGCTCGGCAGACCTGGCCGCATTACGCCACGCGCGCCTGCTACCCGCGGACCCGACGCTGTCTTTGTTGCCATGAGTCACTTCGGTGTTGTCGCCCCGGCGTTCTATAGCCATTTCCAGGCGCTGCAAGCGCTGTCGTCGGCGCTCATCGACCGAGGGCATCGTGTCACGTTCTTTCAACAGGCCGACGCGCGCCGCTGGCTCACCGACCCCCGCGTGGGGTTTCACGCCCTGGGCGCACTCAGTCACCCGCCGGGCAGCCTCGACGGCGCGTTGCGTCGTGCTGCGACGTCCAATAATCCACTGAAGCTGTGCAGCGTCATCCGGGATTTGTGCACCACCACCCGCATGCTCTGCCACGAACTGCCGCCTGCGCTGAATCAGGCGGGGGTCGATGCATTACTGTGCGACCAAATGGAGGCTGCCGGGGGCCTGGTGGCCGAGGCATTGGCGATGCCGTTCGTGTCGGTGGCGTGTGCCCTGCCGGTCAACCGTGAGCCTGGGATTCCATTGGCCGTCATGCCCTTCGCGTATGGCGAAGATGAGCGCAGTCGGCGCATGTACGAGGGCAGTGAACGCGTGTATGACTGGCTGATGCGGCCACTGCGCACGGTCATCCGTGACGCCAGCCAGCAGTACGGGATTGCTCCCCGCGACGGCCTGCATCACTGCCTCTCGCCCTATGCGCAAATCAGCCAGACGATCGCCGGGTTCGACCTCCCTCGGCGACACCTGCCAGCGTCGTGCCACGCGGTGGGCCCTCTTCGCGCGCCGCTTGTTGACTCGACAGGGCCGTGGGCAATCAGTGCTGAACGGCCGTTCGTGTTTGCCAGCCTGGGCACGCTGCAGGGCGGGCGTGTGGGCATGTTTCGCCAGATCGCCAAGGCCTGTGCCCGTCTTGATGCGCAGCTGTTGATCGCGCATTGCGGCGGCCTCGGCCCTGCGCAGGAGGAGCGCCTGCGAAACAGCGGAGCGACATGGGTGACCGATTTCGCGCCGCAACAATGGGTGCTAGACCACGCGCAGGCCGTGGTCACCCACGGTGGGCTCAATACAGTGATGGACGCGATCAAGGCTCGCACGCCGTCGCTGGTCATGCCCATTGGCTTCGATCAACCGGGCGTCGCGGCGCGGGTCACACACGCGGGCGTGGGCGTGTCGTTGAGCCGCCGGGCACGGGCGAGCGCCATTCACGACGCGCTGGCGCGGCTGATCGAGCAGCCCCCTGTGGAGCCTTTGCATCGGTTGGCGAACGAGCTGGACCGGGCCGGGGGCACCTTTCGCGCAGCGGACATCGTTGAACAGGTGGTCCGCACCGGTCGGCCTGTGGCCGTGGAGGCGCATGATGACCTATGACCTGATCCTCGCGGGCGGCGGCCTCGCCAACGGGTTGATCGCCTGGCGACTCAAGCAGGTGCATCCCGAATGGCGCGTGCTGTGCATTGAAGAGCAGGCGCGTATTGGCGGCAACCACACCTGGTCGTTTCACGACGGCGATCTGACCCCGGCGCAGCACCGCTGGATCGCGCCCTTGGTGGTGCAGCGCTGGCCCTGTTACGACGTGCATTTTCCGGCCCGATCCCGCCGCCTGCTTTCGGGCTACGCCAGCATCACGTCGGAGCGTTTCGCCGAGGTCGTCAGTGCCGCGCTCGGTGACGATGTGCGCACGGGCCAGCGCCTTGTCGAAGTCGGCCCGCGATCCGTTTCTCTGCCTGACGGCGAGCATCTGCATGCCCGTGCCGTGATCGATGGACGCGGCGTGCGGGACAGCACGCAAATGGTGCTGGGACGTCAGGCCTTTCTCGGTCAGTTGCTGAAATTGCAGGCGCCCCATGGCCTGGAGGCGCCGATCATCATGGACGCCCGCGTGCCGCAAGGGCAGGGCTACCGATTTGTCTACGTCCTGCCGTTCACTCCCGACACCGTGCTGGTCGAAGACACCCACTATGTGGATCGGCACGCGCTGTCGGCTGACCAACTGCGCGCCCACATCGCCGAGTATGTGGGCTTGCGAGGCTGGGCAGTCGAGGCCTGTCTGCGTGAAGAAGAAGGCGTGTTGCCGATCACGCTGGCGGGGGATTTTGCAGGGTTCTGGAATGATGCGAAGGGCCAGCCTCTGTCCGGTCTGCGCGCGGGACTGTTTCATTGCACCACCGGGTACTCGCTGCCCGATGCCGTGCGCCTGGCCGACTGGATCGCGCAGCAGGCAGAACTCGACGCGCACAGCCTTGCGACAGGCATACAGAGCCTCGCCGGACAGGCCTGGCGTCGCCAACGTTTTTATCGGCTGCTCAACCGGATGTTGTTTCTGGCAGGTCGGCCTGAGCATCGATGGCAGGTGATGCAGCGTTTTTACGGGCTGTCCGATGGCTTGATCAGCCGTTTTTACGCGGGCAACAGCAGCCTTGCAGACAAACTGCAGGTGGTGTCCGGCAAGCCGCCGGTGCCGCTCGGTGAAGCCCTGCACGCCATGTTCCGTTACCACCCCAGACATTACGAGAATCAAGAATGACCGACGCAAAAAAAGCCATCGTCATCGGCGCGGGATTCGGCGGGCTGGCCTTGGCGATCCGACTGCAGGCGGCGGGGGTGCAGACCACCTTGCTGGAGAAGCGCGACAAACCGGGCGGGCGCGCTTACGTCTATCAGCACCAAGGGTTCACCTTCGACGCGGGCCCCACTGTCATCACCGACCCGACGGCCATCGAGGCGCTGTTCACTCTTGCCGGTCGCTCAATGGCCGATTACGTCGACCTGCTGCCGGTGGCGCCGTTTTATCAGTTGTGCTGGGAGGATGGGTCGCGTTTCGATTACGCCAATGACCAGGCAGACCTTGATCGGCAGATCGCTCAGTTCAATCCTCGCGACGTGGGGGGTTACCAGCGATTTCTGGCCTACTCCAAAGCCGTGTTTCGCGAGGGCTACCTGAAACTGGGCGCGGTGCCTTTCCTGTCCTTTCGCGACATGATTCAGGCCGGGCCGCAGCTCGCCCGGCTAGAAGCGTGGCGTAGTGTGTATTCGAAAGTGTCGGCGTTCATCGAAGACGACAAACTGCGCCAGGCGTTCTCGTTTCATTCATTGCTTGTGGGGGGTAATCCGTTCGCGACGTCGTCGATCTACACCCTCATCCACGCACTTGAGCGGGAGTGGGGCGTGTGGTTTCCCAAGGGCGGGACCGGGGCGCTGGTCAACGGGCTGGTCAGGCTGTTCCAGGACATCGGAGGCCGTCTGGAGCTTAACGCTGACGTGGTCAGCATCGAGACAGTGGGCGAGCGAGCCACCGGCGTGCGTCTCGCTGACGCAAGGCACTTCGACGCCGATTGCGTAGCATCCAACGCCGACGTGGTGCACACCTATGCCAAGCTGCTGGGTGGGCACTCCAGAGGAAAACGCGAGGGCGCCCGGCTCAAACGCAAGCGCTTCAGCAATTCGCTGTTCGTCATTCATTTCGGGCTCAAGCGTGCGCAACCGCAACTGCAACACCATACCGTGTGCTTCGGGCCTCGCTATCAAGCGCTCATTCAGGACATCTTCAAGGGCCAGTCCCTCGCCGAGGATTTTTCCCTGTACCTGCATGCGCCCTGCGTCACCGACCCGAGCCTGGCACCACCAGGGTGTTCCAGCCACTACGTGTTGTCGCCCGTGCCGCATTTGGGCAATGCGCCGCTCGACTGGGCAGTCGAAGGGCCGCGTTATCGGGACCGCATCTTCGACTACCTGGAGAAACACTACATACCGGGGCTGCGCGACGATCTGATCACGTGCCGAATCTTCACCCCGACCGATTTCGAAAGTGAGCTCAATGCCCACCTTGGGTCGGCGTTTTCCCTTGAACCCATCCTGACGCAGAGTGCCTGGTTCCGCCCGCACAACCGCGATGCAACCCTGCGCAACGTCTATCTGGTCGGCGCGGGAACGCATCCGGGTGCAGGCGTGCCCGGCGTCATCGGCTCTGCCAAGGCCACTGCCGGCCTGATGCTGGAGGATTTGCACCTGTGACCGCCGTGAATGGAAATGACCAGGCGCTGGTCGATCATGCGACCCGCAGCATCGCCGTCGGCTCGAAGAGTTTCGCTGCCGCTGCGCGATTGTTCGACCCCGCCACGCGGCGCAGCGCAGTCATGCTGTACGCCTGGTGTCGCCACTGCGACGACGTCATCGACGGCCAGCAAGCAGGCCACGATGCCACCCCGGTAAACCAGGCTGAAGTCAGTCATCGCCTGGCCGGGCTGACGGCTCAGACCCGAGCGGTGTACGCCGGGCTGCCGGCCCGCACCGAAGCGTTTGCAGCGTTTCGCGACGTGGTGATGCGTCACAACCTCAAGCAGATGTATGCGCTGGAGCATCTGGCCGGCTTCGCCATGGACGTGCAACAGCGCCAGTACGCTCATATCGAGGACACACTCGATTACTGCTACCACGTCGCAGGCGTCGTCGGGCTGATGATGGCGCAGGTCATGGGGGTGAGTGACGAACGCACCATGGACCGCGCCTGCGACCTGGGCATGGGGTTTCAATTGACCAATATCGCCCGGGACATCATCGAAGACGCGTGTGTGGGGCGCTGTTACCTGCCCCGAGCGTGGCTGCAAGAGCTTTCGATACCTGAGCAGCACCTCGCTGACCCCCAGTATCGGGATGCGTTGGCCGTGCTGGCTCGGCGTCTGGTCGACCTCGCCGAGCCGTTCTACCTCAGCGCCCAGGCGGGCTTGACCGCGCTGCCCTGGCGCTCGGCCTGGGCCGTGGCGACGGCCAGTGGGGTCTATCGGGAAATTGGCATGAAGGTCAAACAGCGGGGCAGCCGGGCGTGGGATTCACGGGTCTCCACCTCAAAGCTCGACAAGCTCCGGCTGGTCGTGACAGGGCTGTGGAGGGCGGTCAGGTCCCGTCGCCGCCGCTGGCCCGATCGCCCTGCGGACCTGTGGCAACGTCCTCGTCGCGCTTGTCCAGAGGACCTCCATGCAATGCACGAAGCTGGCTGCGAAGTGTTGAAATAGACGGGGCGTACAGAAAACCGAAGGAGACACAGCGCTCCTTGCCGGCCACGGCGTGGTGCATCAGATGCGCTTGATAGAGGCGTTTGAGGTAACCCTTTCGAGGCACGTAACGCAAAGGCCAGCGCTTGTGTACCAAACCGTCGTGGGCGATGAAGTACAGAAAACCGTAGGCCGTCATGCCAGCGCCGATCCACTCCAGCGGGTGCACGCCCTGATTGCCAAGGGCGATGAGCACGATGGCGAACAGCGCAAACACCACCGCGAACAGGTCGTTCTTTTCGAACCAGCCCTCACGGGGCTCGTGGTGCGAACGGTGCCAGCCCCAACCCCAGCCGTGCATGACGTGCTTGTGGGCGACGAAGGCAAAGCCTTCCATGCCAATCAGCGTGGTGAAAAACACCAAAGCGTTAACCATCATTCGAATCACCCATCTCAAGTCACGTAGTAAGACCCTGGAACGGCGCAGAACGTTCTGAGTTTACGCAGTCGGCGTGGATCTTCTCATGGCGGGCAGGGCGGGGCGGACCGGATCAGGAAATATAGGCTTTACCCACAAACCTATTCGTTCATCTTTCAACGTTTGTGCAGCAGCCGGCGGCATGATTGCGCAGCTTCAATAGTGCTCCTGCCGCTTTTCGGTGGGGTTGAAGGAGGGCTTCAACCCCATGTCGCCGTTTCACAATATCGATATGGGGTAACTCACGATCAACCGGTTTTCATCAAAGCTGTTGGTGTTTGCGTAATTGCGGCGCAAGGTGGAATTACGCCACCGCACGACCAGGGATTTAAACGTGCCACTCTGCACGACATAGGCCAGCTCAGTTTCCCGCCCCCTGTCTTCGCCATCGTCGACCGTTGCGGTATGTACATGTGTGCCTTTGATAAACCGGTTCATCATCGTAAGCCCCGGCGCGCCAAGCCCAGCGAAGTCATAGTCATGTCTTAACTGCCAGGAGCGTTCCTTTGCACCGTCGTAACTCCAGCCATAACTGTCGTTGGCCAATGTTCCACCACTGGCACCGGTTATACGCTGCCAGGCAGCATCACCCGCAACCCGCTGCAGACCGATCATGAACGTGTTGGCGCCTGTTCTTAACGAAAAAAGCCCGGAAAAGGTGTGGTTGTCCTGATTGCCTGCAAGTGCGGCGCCGTCTTCATCACCAATGAAATAACCGATGTTGGCGCCGAGCGTCACGTCATTGCCCAGCGGCTGGCTATGAACCAGTTGGTAATACTGCTGGTGGTAGATGTCTTCGAGTTGGCCATACCATCCTGCTATCAGGGTTCTCTTGCCGTTGAAGGTGTACTCGGCGCCTGCGAAGTTGAAATGATCGGACTCGATGGTGTTTTTGCCGTGTACAAGAGTGCCTGCATTGTTTAACGATAACTTTTCCATGCTGGCGTCGTTGCGCTGGCTGTTGGCTCGGAATTGGCCGCCATACAGGGTTACGTCGGGGATCTCCTTTGAAGTGATCTGAGCCCCTTCCAACGTTTGAGGCAGAGAGCGACCATCATCTGCACGCAGGATGGGCAAGAGCGGCATCCACTCGCCGATACGCAGTTCGGTTTTTGAGATTTTCATCTTGCCAGCCATTGCGAGTCGACTGAAGTCATCTGCTGGCCTGTTGTCGTCGTGGGTAGGCAACAGTTGCGTTCCGTACGTGCCTCGCCCTCCGTCCAGCTTGATGGAATACAGACCCAGCGCATCCACACCGAATCCAATAATGCCGGGCGTGAATCCTGACCGTGCGTCAAGGATGAAGCTCTGCGTCCACTCCGCGGCCTGGCCGCGTTTGGTAGGGCCGGGGAGGGCCTGCGAGGGACCATTGTCGACAAAGTTTCGATTCATGTAGAAGTTGCGCAAGTTCAGATTCACTTTTGCATCGTCCATGAAGCCTTCAGCATTTGCCGTGGCTAGCACTCCCGCATAGCCGATTCCGGCCAACACTGCGTTTTTAGTGAAAAGAGACAGACCGTTTCTCATTGTTATTATCTCGCTACAGGTTGTTGTTTTTGTTGTTTGTTTTTTAGTGTCAGTCGGTAGAGTCCTGGGCCCGCTGATGGCCGTTGTCTGAACTTCAAGTTTTATAAACGTGGCACGACCCGTACTGCTTTCATCAGTACGGTCGTTAATTGCGCAATGCCGCGCGTCAGTCCCGCAGTGGCTGTAGTCTGATTCGGTCTCGCTCAGGTATTAGAGATCGCCCGCAATGGATGAGCAGTGCAGTGCGCCTAGCCGGCCCCGTGTTTTTTAAACAAAGATGTCGTGGTCGTGAGACTGATGCCGCCATGATCGAGGTTGCAGCGAGCAGTCGTCCGGTGGCATCCAGACGCTTGTGGCGCAGACTGTCAGCGCACGCACACCTGGCCGTCAAATAACAGCCGGGCGGTTCTCACCAAACCGCATCCGGCGAGTTGGCCATTGTCCAGGCGCAAGCGGACACTGAATTCGCCGGTCGGATGTTCAATCGCCAATTGCTGTTCATCCCGATCCGTTGTGCGGGCAAGACCTTGAGCAACAGTGCCTTTGATCATGCAGGCGGACGCGACACTGACCGCGCCGAAAACACCTATAGAGACATGACATTTATGCGGGATGAAGCTGCGGCTGCAGATGGCACCTCCGGCGACTGGAGGTGCGATCAGCACCATTTTGGGCACGGTACGGTGAGTGACATCGCCCAGGTTCATCCGCACGCCAGCTTCCAGCCGAATGACCTCGATGCACCGTTTCAGATCGGCGTCGGCATCGAGAGCGGCGCAGCTTTCATAGCCGGTGCAGCCCAGGTCGGCTGCACGGATAAGCACCACAGGCATGCCATTGTCGATGCAAGTCACCTGCACGCCGTCCATTTGATCAATGGGGTTGCCGGTGGGTAGCAACGCCCCGCAGCTTGAGCCCGCAATATCATCAAATTCGACAATAACCGGTGCTGCTGTCCCCGGGACGCCATCAATCCTGACATCGCCGTCGTAGTTCACCGCGTCGTTTGGCGTCTGGATAATCGCTGTGGCAGTCTGCCCGGTGTTTTCCATGAAAATTCTGACCGCCGTTTTTTCTCCCTGAATGGCGACCAGCCCCCGCTCTATAGCAAATGGGCCTACGCCAGAAAGAATGTTGCCGCAGTTTTGCCCGTAATCGACCCGTGGTTCGCTCACGGCCACCTGAGCGAACAAGTAGTCGACATCGACACCTGGTCGACGAGAACGACGGACGATCGCCACTTTGCTGGTCAGTGAATCCGCGCCGCCGATTCCATCGATCTGCCGCACATCCGGCGAACCCATTGCAGCCAGCAGCACACGGTCGCGTAATTGAGGGTCAGCGGGCAGATCCTCGGCCAGGAAGTAAGCACCTTTGGAGGTGCCGCCACGGATCAGCAAGCAGGGGATACGGGCTTGAGCCATCACTCAGTCCTCCAGTTGCCCAATATTGTCGAAGTACTTCAGGCCTTTGTCCGCCAGCTTTTCACGCATCTTGTAGATATCAAGCCCAAGTTCACCGGCGGCGAGACGCAGACGCTTTTGCTCTTCGAGCTCGGCCCGTGTGCGACTGCTGTCGACGACACGCTGCAATTCTTCTCGGCGTACGACTACAACGCCGTCATCATCCGCCAGCACCACGTCACCCGGATTGACCAGTTGCCCGGCGCATACCACGGGAATGTTTACCGATCCCAGCGTCTCCTTGATCGTTCCCTGCGCGTGAACAGCCCGCGACCAGACGTGAAAGCCCATTTCACGCAACGTTTTGGTATCCCGAACACCGGCATCGATGATCAAACCGCGAACACCGCGAGCCTGAAGCGAGGTGGCCAGAAGGTCTCCAAAAAAACCGTCGGTGCAAGGTGAACTTGGCGTTACGACCAGCACGTCACCGGGCTTGCATTGCTCAACGGCCACATGGAACATCCAGTTGTCGCCAGGGGCAACGAGCACCGTGACGGCCGATCCGCTCATGGCGATATCGCGCTGAACCGGGCGAATCTCTGAAGCCAGCAGCCCTTTGCGGCCCTGTGCTTCGTGAACCGTAGCAACGCCATAGCGAGTCAATTCATCGATAAGAGCGGCGTCGCCTCGCTCGATGTTACGCACCACGATGCCAGTCTTGCCTACCAGGTTGCTCATCCCAGATTCTCCGTGACACGAGGGAAGATACTTTGATAACCCTCACCGTAAACGATGTCTTTGGCAGCCGTGATGCCGATGTTGCGCTTGGCTTGTACGCCACGCTGTAAAGCCACCCGGGTGTAGTACTCCCAGAGGTGCTCCTGGCCGGCCATGCACTGGATCGCAGCGTACTTCTTGTCCCACACCGACGTGATGTCCAGCAGCACGTCGGGCTTCCACTCGCATTGCTCGGGCTGATGGGGTTCGAAGCTGTAGACGGGAGGGGCGCCGACGATTTTCTCGCCGGGCTTGTAGCCTTCAGCCTGGGCAATGATCCGCGCTTCCTGGGCCAGGTGGGTCGCAAGCGGATGATCGTAGTTGTAAGGGTCTTTGAGCGAGTGACTCAAGACAAACTCTGGCTGTACCTTGCGAAACACATCGGCCAGACGCAAGAGGGTGTCCGTGTCGGCCCGCATCGGGTAGTCGCCGATGTCGAAGAACTCGACGCTAGCGCCCAGAATGTCAGCGGCCGCTTGAGCTTCTTCTCGTCGTGCCGCCTTGACCTTGCTCTGAGTCATCTCGGCGCCTTTGCGCCAAAGCTTCGCCGATTCGCCTCGTTCGCCGAACGACAGGCACACGATGTGCACGGCGTAACCTTGTGCAGCGTGCAGCGCGATGGCACCTCCGGCGCGCCAGACAAAATCTGCTGAGTGGGCGCTGACAACCAGCGCGGATTTTTGCAGTGGATGATTCATGACCGGTCAGGCTCCCTTACTGGTTTGCACAGATGCTGACAGGCTTGCCAACAAGGGACTAATGCGTAAGGCTGGGGTACCCATACGTTTTCTTTATTGGGACCCTTCCAGCAGTGAGGCGACAAGGCGGCGATGTCACAGACAGCTCTTCCACATTTGATGCAGATCCGGGCGTTTATCCGCATCGCCGACGAGGGGAGCGTGTCGCGCGCATCCGATGGATTGCTCCGCGCGCAATCGGTCGTGACCCGCGCGATCCGAGATCTTGAACAAAGCCTCACCGTTCCGCTCTTTGAACGGCACGCCAGCGGCATGCTGCTCACGCCCTATGGCAAAGCCATTCTCCCTCGTGCGCGACGCGTCCTGGGCGAACTCGAATCAATTCCCACGATGATTGGCCACGCGCCTCATGAGCCCCTGTACCTTTTGAATACCCGCCGCCTGCAGATTTTTGTGAAGTTGTGCGAAACGCAGCACATGCAGACGGTCGCGCGGTCGTTCAATCTCACCCAGCCAGCCATCAGTGCTGCACTGAAAGTGCTTGAGAACGGCGCGGGTAAGGCCTTGTTCGAAAGGACCGCCAGGGGCCTTCGACCCACACAGGCGAGTACCGAGATCCTTTACCCGATACGTCGGGCATTGAACGATTTGCGTCACATCCGGGCCGATGTGGCCATGATCAAGGGTTCGCTGCAAGGCTTGGTCACAGTGGGCGCGCTGCCTTTGGGACGCACGCGCATCCTGCCGCAGGCTTTCGTGCGGCTGCTGGCCGACCATCCTGGCGTTCGAATCGCCACGAACGAAAGCCCCTTCAACTTGCTGGCGTTGGAATTACGCGCTGGAGATGTCGACTTCGTCTTCGGAGCGCTGCGAGGGCAGGATTACGCAAGTGACTTGTACGGAGAAAAATTGATGACCGAGGAGATGGTTATCCTTGCCGGCCGCGGTCACCCCTGGCTGGATCGGCCCGTTACCCTGGATGATCTGGCCAGCGCGAGGTGGGTACTTCCACGCGCCGATACCCCAGCCAGGCTCTTGTTGGAAACCCATTTCGCTCAATTGGGACGCAAGGCACCCGAGCCCGTCGTAGAGACGGGCGACATGGCAGTCATCAGGGGGCTGCTTATGCGCTCGGACATGCTGGCGATCGTTTCAGAACACCAGCTGGAATACGAAATCGCCTCCGGTGAACTTCAACGGCTGGATCTACAGCTGCAGGACACCCACCGTTCCATCGGACTTATATACCGAACCAACGGTCTGCATTCTCCCGCCGCCGAAGCGCTCATCAAGAAAATCCGCGAAGTGGCGCAAGAGGTCGTCGAAGGCGATTAAGTCGCTTTGACGGGCTGCCGTCCCGCCACCGAGTACGTGACCTGCTGATTGCGGGTTTTCTGGAACGCTTCAAGGGTCATGCCTTTCATTGCTGAATAGATGTGCAGATTGGAAACGCCAACCACAGCGCCGAGTTTTTCCAGCAAAAAGAAAATAACGCCGTACTGGATCAAACCACGCCAATCCCGAGTTTGGAGCAGTTGCTGCTCTTGTTCCGTCAATTGATGCTCGTCGAATAGCACCTGAGGCGCCTGCAGGAATTGAGCGCGCCAGGACGGATCGATGAGGTTGTGCAGGAAGCGATTGAGTCGGTAACCCTTATGGCTGCGCTCCAGAGTGAACGGGTAGGTGCCTTCGAGCTTTTCTATGCCTGCCAATTGATGGTTGATGTGATCGCGATGACGTTGCAAGACGTCAAGCGGGACTTCACGAGACTGGTTTTCCAGAAGCAGCGTCGCAATCCCCGTCATGGACGGGAGATAGTAGTCCTTGTGCAGAACATTGACGTTGGCCGACAAGGCTCCGCGCATGATAAGCCAGGTAATGACTTCCGAACCCTCCATGCCGCCTAACGTGGCGTACTCGGCCAGCGTTATTTCGGTAAGACGCTCGGGATCGTCAACAAACAGATCGACGAATTGCTCGTCCCATTCAGGGTTATTGAAACCGCAGCGTTCACCGTGCACTTGATGCGAAACCCCACCTGTTGCGACGATCGCGACGTCCAAGTCTTCAGGGTAACTTTCGATGGCGCGACGCAGAGCCTTGCCAAGGTTGTAGCAACGCTTGGCTGACGGTATCGGAAACTGCAGCACGCCCACTTGCAGCGGGACTACGTCTACGGGCCAGCCCTCTTTGAACGGCATGAGCGCGGACATCGGCGAAAACAGGCCGTGGTCGACGGGTTTGTCGCGGAAGAATGACATGTCGAATTCGTCGGCCATCAGGCTGTTGCCGATGTGCCGCGACAATGCTGCATGCCCCCCGATCGCCGGAAGGTCGCGCTTGCCACCGCCTTCGTCGGCAACCTCGTAGCGCTCGTCCACCCCCAGTGCGAAGGCGGAGTAGTGATCGAAGAAAAACGATGTGACGTGATCATTGAAGATGTAGAAGAGCACGTCGGGCTTGTTGTCGGCCAACCAGTTTTTGATGGGCTTGAAGCTTTCAAAAATGGGTGCCCATGCGGCCTCTTCCTGCTTGTCATGATCGACGGCAAAGCCGATGGTCGGCGTATGTGAGACGGCTAATCCGCCGATGATTCGAGCCATGTCAGGCCTCCATGATTAAACGTGGGTAGCGAGCGCGTCTGCGCGCTCGACAGGGTTAATGCCCCGGTTGGGTGTTCAACTGGCCCGGGTGCGCTTTAGGCCCTGCCATGATCGAGATAGCAGCCAGCACCGCCGGAATGCCGAGCACGGCGAAAATCACATTCATGGGCAGCCCCAGGCTCAGCAAAGCGCCACCGCTCATGGATGCAAGGATGCCGCCCATACGCCCGATGCCCAGCATCCAGCTCACGCCTGTTGCTCGAAAGTCGGTCGGGTATTGTCCCGGTGCAAAAGCGTTGAGCCCCGTTTGAGCGCCGTTTATGCAGAACCCAGCGGCGAACACCAACGCGCCCAGGGCGGTGGTCCCGACTTCCACAAAACCAAGGGCAAAAATGCACAGCGCACCGCTGATATAGGCAAGGGCAATGATCGCCTTTGCATTGAACCGGTCCATCGCGGCGCCGACAAGGACGATGCCGATCAGCCCGCCAAACTGAAACATCGCGGTGATGATGGCGGCGCGCTCAAGGCTGACTCCAGCATCCTTGATCAAGGTCGGCATCCAGCCGGTCAGCAGGTAGATGACCACCAGCCCCATGAAGTAAGTACACCACAAGCTTAAGGTGCGACCACGATATTGGGGGGAAAACAGCCGCCAAACCTTGTTGCCGGTGTTCTGGGTGACGGCAGCCGTCGTTGCAAATACGACGTTATCGGGAAAGCTTGCGCCCATGCGTCGAAGCACCGACAGGATTCGAGGCCTCGGAAATCCGAGGTTGATCATCAGATCGACAGATTCAGGCAGCAAAAAGTAGAGAACCGGCAGTAGCAAAAGCGGTAAGACTCCCCCCAGCAGCAACACCGCGTGCCAACCCCATTGCGGCACCATCCAGGCCGCGATGAAACCGCCTGACGCCGAACCCAGGCCGAACCCCATGAACATCAACGTAATCAGCAAACCTCGCAGGCGTTGGGGGATGTACTCCGACAACAGCGTCGTGCTGTTCGGCATCGCCGCGCCCAGACCAAGGCCGGTCAGAAAACGTAATGCGGCCAATTCCGTCGGCGAACTGGCACCTGCACTGAGCGCACTGAAAATGCCGAAAGCAGCCACCGATAAGAGCAGGACCCGTCGACGTCCGAAACGGTCCGAATACGGGCCCGATACAAGCGCACCCACCGCCAGTCCAACCATCGCAGCTGCCATGATCGGCCCGAAGGCGGTGCGCGAAATGTTCCAGTCCTGGATGACCGCCGGCGCGATGAAACCCATGATCGCGGCATCTAATCCATCAAACGTAACGATAAGGAAGCACAGAAGCAGAATCAGCCATTGATAGGGTGAGACCCGGCGCCCATCTATCCATTGCTTGATGTCCACGGCAGAGCTGTTCATGGGTTTACCTTTTTGTTATTGAGGGGTAAATCAGCCAGCCCGACCCGGGCTCGCGTTTGTAGCCAAAGCTTAAATCAACCGCGGCCTGGCCTGGTCTGTGAACTGTTTAAGCAGGAATCCCTTTTGTTTATTGGAAATCCTCCCTGGCGCTCGCTTGCGGGTAAAGGGAGTCCACCAGGGATTGCCAGTTGAAAGGTTCCTCATAAACGATTCCCCGGTCAGCCATCGCGTCGACACATCCTCGCTGTGTGGCGACAATGGCCCGGCTCATTGTGGGCGTCACACCCACATCTGCGGCCGTCCTGGCGACTTCCTCCATCTCCTCGGCGCGCCTGCGGCCGTGCTCTGCAACTCGGCTGATCAGGTAATGCGGTTGGGCCGCATTCCAACCCATCTCCGGAAAACTCTTGTGCAGTGATGCGAGCACCATCTCTTCAGCGTCGTATTGTCTCGCGGTCGACAGGCACTCAGTGGTCAGTGCCTCAAGCCCCTTGATCATGATGCTGCGACACATTTTGATAGCCGATGCGACCCCGACGCTGTCGGCGACGACCCGAACGTTAAACCCCAGAGGCTCAAGCCATCCCGCCAGCACGGCCGCTTGTGTTCCGCCGAGCAAGATCGGGGTCTGCAGCCGCTGTGGCGGGACTGGAGCCATCACGGCTGCATCGATGTAGTGGGCACCGCAGGCTTGCAGTGCGGCTTGGGCGGCCTGCTTGGTGGTGGGGGCAACGGAGTTGATGTCCATGAACAGCTGGCCTGGCTGCAGCGCCGCTGCAAGCTCGGTGGCCACCGATAAGGCAGACCCGGCCGTCACGGCCGAAATGACCAGCTGGACGTTCTGAACAGCGCTGGCAGCTGATTCACAGGCTTCAACATTCGCTGTGCGCGCCTTGGCTTTGACAGCATCGTGTTGGGCCGGGTGGTTGAGCAGACGATCATAAATCTGCACGGACACACCCTTTGCAGCCAGGTCCTGGGCGATTATCCCGCCAGCCTCGCCAAATCCAATCACCGCTACGCGCTGTAATGAATGGCTCGTTGTCATTTTGCAGTTTCCTCAAGGGGTCGATGGGCGAGTTCAGACAGGGGTTGATCAGGGGCCAGGCAGGCGTCGAAGCGCTGCTGGTCAAAGAGTTTTTCCCACCGGCAGATGACAAACACGGCAACGCTGTTGCCGATCACATTGGTGGTCGATGTGGCAATGGCGAGCACGCGATCGATGCCAAATAGCAAGCCAAGCGCACCCAACGGTAAGACCCGCACAGACTCCAGCGTTGCCGCCAGCTTGATAACGGCGCCGCCCGCTGCGCCGGCACCGCCTTTGGAGGTCAAAAGCATCACCGCGAGCAAGCTCAACTGCTGCTCCCAGGTCAACGCGGTGTCGGTAGCCTGAGCCAGGAACCCCAGGCCGCAGGCCATGTAAAGGCACGCGCCATCAATGTTGAAGCTGTACCCGGCGGGCAGAACGAACCCGACAACCGCTTCATCGCAACCGGCCTGAGTCAGCTTGGTGACCAGCTTGGGAAAGGCCGCTTCGCTTGAGGCAGTGCCCATCGCGATGACCGCTTCCTCTTTAATGACTTTCAGTATCTTGAGGATCGAGAAACCGGCCAGCGCTGCGACACTGCCCAGGATCAAAAATATGAAAATCAAGACGCTGGCGTAGTACGTGAGGATGTAACGGAGCAAATACAGCAGCGTTTCTGAGCCGAAGCTGCCGACAGCTGCCGCCATGGCCCCGAAAGCACCAAGCGGGGACAGCCGCATGATGTAAGCCAACAACTTGAACGTGACGCTCTGGCCCTCATTGAGCAGGCGCATGGCGATCCAGTCCGGTTTGCCACACCGGGCGAGCGCGAGTCCCACCAGGACCGATACGAACAGCACCGGCAGAATGTCACCTTCAACGAAAGCTGAAGCCAACGTCTTGGGAATGATGGAGAGGAGAAAGTGCTCCAGGCTGAAGCCGCCGTTGGACATGGCGGCGTTGACCGTGGCGGCCTGGCCTGCGGCGAGGCTATCGCCCATATGCGCATGCAACCCGTCACCGGGCCGGACCAGCGAGACCACGGTGAAACCCACCACCATCGCCAGACTGCTGACCACTTCAAAGTAGATCAGTGTCTTGATGCCAATCCTTCCCAGCCGGCGAAAGTCCCCTATGTGGGCGATGCCGTGAACCACGGTGAAAAAAATGATGGGGCCAAGCAGCATCTTGAGCAGCGCGATGAAGGCGGTCCCGAGCGGCTTGGTTTTCACAGCGAGTTCGGGGGCAAGCAAACCGAGTGCGATGGCCAATGCCATGGCGATGAGAACTTGTATGTACAGCTTTGCGAGTAGTTTCATAGGGCTCTCGACATTTATTTTTTTTGTCGAGAGAAAGGGTGGCATGGCCTGCCACCCAGGGATAATGCGTTCAGCTTGTACGGCTATACCTTTCGCTTATGCCGTTGCTGCTCTGGGGCGGCTCTGACGCTACGGCTTCTACAGCCGTCAAGTCCGCTCCTGTGGCATTCGGCAGGCACAGCGCGGCCAGAAAGCCGATCAGGTAGGAGCCGATCGCGAAAGAGCCCATGGCCACCGGCAAGCTCATATGAACAGATGCAAAACCCACCGCGGCTGGCATGATCGACCCGAAACCACGGCCAAAGCTTGTACAGAAACCGGCACCATTGGCGCGCATGCGAGTGGGATAAAGCTCTGAGAACGTCAAGGGCAAACCGGAAGCCAATCCTCCCTGAAAGGCGCCCAGCAGCAAGCCCAGCGCCAGGATGATATTCATATGGATGTCAGCGAACATGTATACCGCCACCACCACCGCCTGACAGACGAGAAACAGCATGAACGCGCGGCCCCGGCCAATGCGGTCACTGAGCAGGCCATAGACGAAGGGGCCAATCAATGAACCGATGATGTTCACGGCCAGATAGCCCGACGTCGACGCGATCGGCAGGTTCAGCACTGTGCGCATATAAGTGGGCAGCCAGGTGATCATGATGTATGCCCCCCCAAAAATGCCGCTGGCAAGGACGGTGCTGATGATCGTCACTCGACGATGCTCGGCAGCAAAGATGGCTTTGAGGTCGATGCCTTTGCTGCTTTTGCGACTTTGATTGAAAGCGGCGGACTCTGGCACCAATCGACGGATGAACCAGATCAGCAACGCGGGAAGCAGGCCGATGGCAAAGAAAGCGCGCCAGGCGACGTCTTCCGGGAGGAAATTGAACAGTACCGGCATGGTCGCGAGAGAGATCGCATAGCCCACGGCATATCCACTCTGCACAGAAGCTGCGACGCGTCCGCGTAAAGCGGGCTTGATCGCTTCACTGATCAGCACCGCGCCTACCACGGCTTCACCGCCGTATCCGATGCCTTGCAGGAAACGAACCGGCAAAAAGCTCCAGAAGCCTGTACACAAAGCCCCCATGCAGGTGAACACCGCCACCCACAGCACAGTGCCCTGCATCACTTTGATTCGACCGTAGCGGTCGGCCAGCATCCCCGCGCCCCATCCGCCCAATGCGCTGCCAATGAGCGAAACGGAGCCCAACAGGCCGGCGTCTGACTTGCTCAGGCTGAGCACTGTCATCAGCACCGGCATCATCAACGCGAAAATTGTCGCGTCCATGGAGTCGAGAGTAAAACCGCCGAAACACGCCCAATAGGTGCGCTTCTCGGTGGACGTCAGCTCGGAATACCAACCCAGTCGCATGTGTCGATCCTTATTTTTGTTAATAAGGAGGAGGGTAATCGGTCGGGCGTCGGAGGTTGGCTTGAATGCTTTATCCAGCGAGCGGTTCTTTTTATAGGACAGTGCCTATTGTGTGATGCCTTCGTTATGCATCATGCATTCGCGGTCAAACTCTGGCCGTTGCCCACTTGATCCGACCCATGGAGCAGATCGATGTCTGAGGATTGATGCTTGAGTAAGCGCGGCAACCTCGACACCGCACTCGGACAAATCAGGCATTGGCACTGGGGCGAGCTGCAACCTTATCGTACCAAGCTTGCAAATCGGGCTGGTTCTGGGCAATGGAAGCTTCAGCGCGCCTTTTGCAAAATCGAGCGTGGCCAGCGCTGTTATGTCTGTAACGCTGAAACTTTCGCCTCCAACGAACGGAACCGAGCGAAGACGTTCGTTCAGATCCGCGAAGAAGTGAATGACCCGCAATTCGCTTCTTTCAGCAAGCGCGGGTATCTGGTCATAAGCGTGTGGGCCGGCCAATGCCCGACCGGAGAGTCCAGGGACCGTATTTCGAACAGCTTCCATCACGGCAGCGAAACCGTCCAGTTCGACCCGTCTCTCCCACATTGCAATCAGCGCCTTTTCCGTGGGATTGCGCCCGAGCAGCGGATGGTCGGGATAGCTTTCCTCAAGGTATCGCCAGATGGCCGGAACTTCGGCAATCGACGTGCCATCTTGCAGAACGAGCGTCGGGACCATGCTTCGAGGATTGATCGCTTTATAGGCTTCGGAAAATTGCTCCTTGTTTCCAAGATCCACCTGCAGAAAGGGAATCTGGAGGCCTTTTTCAGCGATGAAGATACGGACGCGGCGCGAGTTGGGTGATCCAGTAGCATGATACAAAGTGGCTGTCATGACTGCCTCCTGAGGATGGCGAAATTGCTTGGTCGCCCTCGTAAACTAGAAACCGAGGGCAAAGATCATGCGGGTTGCAGTTGCTCGGAAAGCGGGAAGTCGATGTAGTCAGTTTCGTCGCCGCCCCAAAACGCTTCGCGCTTATATGCCGTCAAAGGGACACCGTGACGTAGCCGTTCGGGCAGATCAGGGTTGGAGGTGAAGAAGCGGCCGAAGGCGATTGCGTCTGCATCGCCACTGCGTACCATTGCACTGGCGCCTTCGCGATCAAAGCCACCGGCGGCGATGATCGGTCCGTGGAAGATCTTTCTCAGCGTCGCTGCGGCGACCGGTTGCTGGGAGACACTCAGGTTTTCATCTGTACCTTTGATGCGCGGCTCAATGACATGCAGGTATGCCAATTCGAGCTCATTAAGACGCCCGGCTAGGTAGCCGAAGGTCGCCTCAGGATTGCTATCTGAAATGCTGCCCCACTCGCCACTAGGCGAAACGCGTATTCCCACGCGGCCAGGGCCCCAGACCGAGATCATCGCTTCCAGCACCTCAAGCGTGAAGCGAGCACGTTTTTCGACTGTCCCGCCATAGGCATCATTGCGTTTGTTGGTTCCATCCTGCAGGAAGGTGTCTGCGAGATAACCGTTAGCATTGTGAAGCTCTACACCATCAAATCCCGCGTCGAGAGCCCGCTGCGACGCAAGGCGAAACGACTCTACCAAAAGAGGGATCTCATCGAGATGCAGCGCCCGATGAGGGGAGTTCGGCACCCAACCATTACGCGTTAAGACCTGAGTTTCGAATGGCACCACCGAGGGTGCTATGGGGGATCTACCTTCGCTGAGGTCTATATGGGACTGGCGGCCGTCATGAGCAATTTGCATGACGATTTTCCCGCCTTTGGCATGCACAGCTTCCGTGATCTTGCGCCACGCACTGACATGCGCCGAGGTGTATATACCGGGCGCTCCGAGATAGCCACGACTGTCGATTGAAGGGTGCGCGCTTTCGGTGATAAGAAGTCCACCCGCAGACGCACGCTGTCTGTAGTACTCAACCATCATCGCGCTGGGGCTGTCGTCAGCGTCGGAGCGCAACCGAGTTGTAGGGGCATGAACCACCCGATGGGCAAGCCGTATTGCTCCCAGATTCAATGGCAAAAACAGGGCAGAAACGTTAGTCATTGATAACTCCAAAAATAGCGCCGAGACGCCTGTGATCGTGGGAAGTACGAGTTTTAAAGCCTTGAGCCGCCGTCAACCTTTACGGTATCGCCGGTGATCCATCGGGCGTCACCCGATGCCAAAAAGGCTATGACGTCGCTAATGTTCTGCGCGGCCGCCGAGGCCAAGAATCTCCTCGACCACTTTCTTTGCCTCGCTTACGCCGGTGCTGTAGTGCACCAATACCTGCGCGCCACCTTTGGCAAGCGCCAGTGCACTGGCGCGATCTATTCCATGAGATGCACCGGTAACTAAAGCGGTTTTCCCACTTAGAGCACGCATGGCATTACCTCTGGGTGGTTGAGTAAATTGCGAAACGCGAGAGCACTCACTGTTCGTTCAGGAACGCGGACACATGGCCCACGAAGCGTTCTGGGTATTGGTACTGGGAGCCGTGGTTCGCATCCGGATACAGGATCAGCTGTGCATTCGGGATGTTTTGCTGAAGATGCCAAGAGTTGATTGAGTAGATGATCACGTCGTTGTCGCCGTTGATGACCAAGGTGGGTTGCTTAAGCGCGGCCAGGTAACCAAACGGGTTTTCGCGTGGTTCTCCCCACTTAGCCAAGGCAGCCAACTGAGCAGGCGCAACGGCTTCGTTGACCTCTGGGTCTCTTCCTTCGCTGCGAAGACGAAAGCGTCTCAGGAACGCTTTACCCGCCGCCTGGCTCTGCTCAGAGGGGGAAAAGAATGCGCCGAGCCAAACGTCATCCGGATTCTCGTAGGTCGCGGAGAAAATCTGCGCAGCTTCTGGAGTGAGTGAAGCCATGCCTTCGCCGCTTTTAGGGCCGGTACCCAGCAGGATCAATTTGCGGACCAGAGCTGGCTGATCAATCGCCAGCGTTTGTGCCACCAGGCCACCAAGCGATAAGCCCAGTACGTCCACCTGTTCCAGGTCCAGCGCCTTGATGAAGTACGCTGCGTTGGCGGCCATCTCCTCAATCGAGGTAGGCACCTCACCTGAGGTACTGGAGATCCCCGCATTGTTGAAAAGTATGACTTCGCGCTCCCGGGCCAACCCATCGGTGACGAGAGGATCCCAGTGGTCCATTGTGCCGGTGAAGTGCATGTTAAGGACAAGTGGCAAACCTTGAGCTTTACCGAATCTGCGGTACGCGAACTTGATGCCGTTGGCATAGACGTGCTGCGTCGGAGCGGTCTGATGGGTATGCATGACGAGCCTCGCCGTTGAAAGAGGTAGTTGTCAGGAGCGTGTTGAGGTGAGGCGAATTTAGGCTGTGATTGCGGCCCCGAAAAAGACTTTGTAAGCTTGTCCCCATACCTGGAAGGCATGGTTGAGGGAGAGTCCGACATGGAGTTGCGTCATCTACGTTATTTCATCGCCGTGGCGGAAGAAGGCAGCATCACTTTGGCTGCGCAACGCCGACTCTTCACCTCGCAGCCGTCGCTGAGTCGACAACTGAAGGACCTTGAAGACGAGATCGGCGTCGAACTGATATTACGCAGCGCCAAGGGTGTTGAGTTAACGGAGGCTGGCACCGCATTTTTGAAACACGCCCGGCTGGCTCTGGAACACGTGGAGTCCGGCGTAGAAGCGGCAAACCGAGTGGCCAAGCCAGCGAAACCGACATTTGCCGTCGGTTTTTTAACCGGCCAGGAAGTTGACTGGTTGCCCGAAACCACGCGGCTGTTGCGAGACCAATTGCCCAATATGGAGATGACCATTTCAAGCCAGTACTCTCCCGAGTTAGCGCAAGCACTTATCCGCGGCAAACTGGACATCGCTTTCTTACGCGAAGAGCGAAATACACCCGAACTTATTTATGTCCCGGTGACCAGCGAGCCTTTCGTTGTGGTTATGCCCAGTGATCATCGGCTGGCCGCAAAAGAAGACGTCGATGCGCATGACCTGGCTGGCGAAGTCTTCATTGGCGCCTCCGATATTGCCTACCCCATGCGCGTTGCAATCGAGACGTATCTGGAAGAGTCCGGCCTGGCCCTCGAGTCCAGTCATCGCATTCACAATCTGACCATGGCGATGTCATTGATTGCGTCCACTCGAGGAGTGGCACTGTTGCCCGCGTACGCGGAAAACTTCCTGCCTTGGTCAGTTACCAGCCGGCCGCTACGCGGCCATCAGCCCACGTTGGATCTGATGATCGGCTACAGCCGCAGTAACGTTTCGCCTCTTTTGAAGTTGTTTCTATCGCGGCTCGGAGGGCTCGCCAAACAACCTCAAACCCGTGCCGCGCTTTCGCGCCGAACGTAAAAGCAACACAGGTGTTGATATTGCTTAACGACAGTACGTCGTTTCAGGCAGAGGCACTCGGCTGCGCAACTGCGCTTAACTTTTCGACTTGGCGTCGTAAGTCGGGAAGTCGCTGTAGTGTGTTTCATCGCCCCCCCAGAAGCCCGCCCGAACATACGGTGTCAGCGCAAGCTTGTGTTTGAGCCGATACGGTAGGTCAGGGTTCGAGGTGAAATGTCTGCCGAATGCGACCATGTCGGCGTCTCCCGAATCTACGATCGCGACTGCGCCTTCCCCGTTGAATCCGCCTGCAGCGATGATGGGACCCTTAAAGTGCGGGCGCAGGTAACTGCAAGCGACAGGCGAATGACCATCATGCAGGGTGTCGTCACCTTTCACACGAGGTTCGATGACGTGTAGATACGCGATCTGATAGTCATCCAATACCCTGGCTACATGGCTGAAGGTCGCTTCAGGATCGCTGTCGGAGATACCTCCCCACTCGCCGGAGGGAGAGATCCGTACACCTACGCGGTCTTTTCCCCAAACAGAAATCAACGCCTCCACCGACTCCCGAAGAAACCGGACCCGCTTATCCAATGATCCGCCGTTGGCGTCCGTACGTTTGTTGGTGCCGTCCTGGATGAATTGATCAACCAGATATCCATTGGCGCCGTGTAATTCAACGCCGTCATAGCCTGCATCGAGCGCACGTTTGGCAGCCAGGCGAAAGTCTTCGACAATCCCGGGGATTTCGTCGAGCTCCAACGCTCGATGAGGCGATGCAGGCACGAAACCATCTTTAGTGAGTGCAACCCCATCGAATGGCACGACGGATGGGGCTACGGGAGCAACGCCGCCGGTCATCTCGACATGACTCTGCCGACCGCCATGGATGAGTTGCATAAAGACTCGGCCGCCCTTCGCGTGTACGGCATCGGCTATCGCCCTCCAACCTTCAACCTGGTCATCGTGAAAAAAGCTCGCTGCACCGAGATAAGACCTCGCCGTTATTGAAATGCTCGTACCTTCAATAATCACCAGCCCGCCGTTTGAAGCCCTCTGCCCGTAGAAATCGGCCATCATCGGACTCGGAATGTCACCCGGTTGCAGGGTGCGCAGCCGAGTCATTGGCGCGAGCACGACCCGATGAGCGAAAGCGTAATTTCCCACATTTATCGCGGTAAACAGCTTATCCATGATGCGTTCCCTTGGTATGTCGGAAGCGGCGTAGCTATTGAGTGTGCTTTTTCGCGACAATATTCACATCATGAAACAAATTAAACCGTCAGAACGGAATAAGCCTCATTCCCAAGCAGCATGAATGGCCATGCCTGTTTTCGGCATCGCTGGAACGGCTCGCAAGGGGAGTTCATTGCGACTGCTAAGGTCGATCAAATGCCGGAACGGCGGAGGCTTGATGGCGGAGGGGAGGGGTGACGGCCCACATAGAGTGGGCTGCATCGAAATTCACGGTTCAGGAATCAGGTTTGGCGTCGGTGAGCAACGACGGACGTCATGGAAAAAAACCGAACCGCAGGTTTTTGTTTGCTGTGTCAGGTGTGGGACTGAGAACGCTCGTACGTCGGATAGTCTATGTAGCCCTGCTCGTCGCCACCGAAAAACGTATCGCGAACATACTCATTCAAAGCCCAATTATTACGCAGGCGCTCTGGCAGGTCAGGATTCGACACGAAATGGCGTCCAAAGGCCACAAGGTCCGCGTCTCCCTGCTTGAGGATCGCCTCCGCCGTGTCAGATTCGAAGCCCCCGGCCGCAATAATCAGGCCCTTGTAATGCTGACGTAAAAGTTTGGCAGCGACGGCACTCTGATTTTTTGATGGATCATCTGCATTTCCTGCGACGCGAGGTTCAATCAGGTGCAAATAGGCCAGGCTGAGCTTGGAAAGCTCGCGGGTCACGAAGATGAAGAGCTCCTCAGGGTCGGTATCCGACATGTCTCCGAACGTGCCACTGGGTGCGAGGCGAACCGCTACTTTGTCACTGCCGATAACCGAGATGACAGCCTCGGTGGCTTCTTTAAGGAAACGGAAGCGGTTTTCAATTGAGCCACCGTATTCATCGGTGCGGTGATTACTGCCATTTTGCAAAAACTGGTCGAACAGGTAGCCGTTCGCAGCGTGGAGTTCAATTCCGTCAAAGCCAGCGGCCAGTGCGCGCTGCGCGGCGGCGCGAAAGCTCTCTACCAGATCCCTTATCTCGGCTACCGTTACGGCACGGCTCGGCGTATTAGGAACCCAGCCTTCATTGGTATAAGCAACGCCGCCGTGTTCGATTGCCGAAGGGGCGATTGGCGCCGCGCCGCCAGGCTGTAGCTCTCTATTTGACTGGCGCCCTGCATGGTAAAGCTGAAGGAAGATGCGCCCCTTTTTTTCATGAACGGCGTCCGTGACGCGCCTCCAGCCTGCGATTTGGCTATCGTCGTACAGCCCTGGCGATCCAAGGTAACCGCTCCCATTTTCAGAAACGATAGTAGCTTCGGAAATGATCAGTCCGCCTTCAGAAGCGCGTTGCGAATAATATTCAACCATCAGGTCACCTGGCACCGCGCCAGATTCCGCTCGCATGCGTGTCAGGGGGGCCATTACCACGCGGTGGGACATTTCATACGGGCCGACTTTCACTGGTTTAAAAAGATTAGACATGTTTTTCACCATGGTTAGCTGACGATTGCAGGCGTCCTGTGCACCGCCGAAGCGGCTCCGATCACTGATGCAGGACTCTACCGACCAGGCCATGTCGTCTGAAGATAGGCAAAAGGGATAAGGCTCATTCCAAATCGTGCAGGATTGAGCTGTCGCTGATGGTTGAGGCCCTAGGGGCGTTCAGAAAACTAGCCTATGAGGCCAGGATATTTATCCGCCGCAGGTATGTTGAGAACCTATGGCTTTCTGAAATGAACCCTATGCGGTTTCGCGCTTATTTAAGGTCTGTCTACCCCCGATACATTCGCCCTCGACTTGGCGCATGCACCTTACAAGGCGCTTATACACTTTCGAGGAGTCGAATATGTCGACACAGTCTTCTACATCATTTGCAAAATGTCATGGGGGATCACCCATGGGGAGGATTGCCTGGGGAGGGGGCGAGCGCCCAAGTGTGGCAGATGATCCACCGCCCGTATGTCAGTTATCCCTCTTTGGAATGATCCCTATTCCTGGTACCCAAGTTATCGAGGCCAAGAGCAACGGATAGATTGTTCTCACCGTGTCGACCGGTAGACGTCAAACAGGTGCCGTTCTTCTCATCAAGTACAAACTGCCTGCGGGTGGTGAGCAGGCACCACAAGCTTTCCCGCCGATGCAACTCCCGTTCGGACGACGTTTTGGTTGCCCGATCTGCACAGTCCACGCACCTATTTTCTTTCGAGGAAACACTCATGTCTCGCGTGATCAAATTTGCTAAAGCTGGCGGACCGCAAGTCCTTCAATTTGTCGAAGTAGATGTGCCTGCACCTGGCCCGGATGAGGTTCGTATCAAGGTCAAAGCCATCGGTATCAACCGAGCCGAGTCGATGTGGCGCACTGATATATACATTGAGCCGGTTACCTTCCCAGCCGGGCTTGGTTACGAGGCTGCCGGTGTAGTAGACGCAATCGGTCAGAATGTCACCCATGTGGCCGTTGGTGATGCGGTCAGCGTTATACCGTCGTTTTCAATGAATCAGTATTTCACCTACGGCGAAGTTGTCACATTGCCTGTCCATGCAGTGGTGAAGCACCCGTCATCGCTGTCCTATGAAGAGGCAGCGTCGGTCTGGATGATGTTTATCACCGCCTACGGAGCGCTGGTCGAAGACGCGAAAGTCGGGAAAGGCGACTTCGTCGTCATTTCGGCCGCTTCCAGCAGTGTGGGGCTTGCCGCCATTCAAGTCGCCGCCTATCAGGGCGCTACTCCCATTGCGCTGACCCGGACATCAGCCAAGAAAAAGCAATTGCTCGACGCTGGGGCAGCACATGTGATCGCCACCGAAGAAACGGATCTGGTGGAAGAGATCATGCGCATCACGGGCGGAAAAGGTGCTCGGGTCGTCTTCGATCCTATTGGCGGTTCCAACTTTCCAAAGCTGGTCTCGATTATCAGTTTTCAAGGAATCATTTATCTCTACGGCGCGCTCGCCGAGGGCCCTGCACACCTTCCGGTACTGGAAATGATCGCAAACATGCTGGTCGTGAAGGGTCACAACATCTGGCTCACGAGTGGCGATGATGCGCGCCGTAAGGGAGCGGTTGAATACGTTGTAAAAGGCCTGGAGAGCGGTGCCTTGAAACCGGTCATCGACCGCACCTTCCGCTTCGACGAGATGGTAGATGTTCACAGCTATCTGGAGAACAACGGTCAGTTCGGCAAGATCGTTGTAACGGTGTAAAGCGTGATACGCCGTCTTTATAGGGCTTTCATTTATTGAGTTAGGGAATTGATGTGACTACCCATAAACGAAGAGTGCTCGTAACCGGTGCAACCGGGCAAATCGGGGGAGAGCTGATTCGAATTCTCGCCAAAGATGACAGCCTTGAAGTTGTCGCTGCGGCACGTAATCCGCAAAAGCTGAAGGGATCGGGGGTACAAGTCGTCAAGTTCGATTACGATCGTGAAGATACCTTGGCGCCTGCGCTTGAGGGCATTGATAGCGTTTTTATGCTCACCGGTTACACCGTGGATATGCTCAAGCAGAGCTATGCATTCGTGAACGCGGCAAAGCGCGCGGGCGTGAGCCAGATCGTCCATCTCGGGGCGCCAGGGCATGACAACACTGAAGTCGCACATTGGGCGTGGCATCAATTCGTAGAGCGGTTCATCGAATGGTCCGGTTTTCAGTTCACGCATCTGCGTCCTGAGCTTTTCATGCAAAATCTGTTGGGTTATGGCGGTGCGCAAGAAGAGGCGAACGGTATCATTCGTCACTATGTAGGGAATGCGCGCCTGAGTTGGGTTGATACCAAGGACGTCGCCGCCGTCGCAGCAGTGGTACTTCAGCAGCCTGAAAAACATTCTGGCCGTACCTACCAGCTCGGTTACGATGCGAAAAGCTATCCTGAGATTGCTGAGATTATTTCGGCGGTTACAGGAAAGCCTTTCAGGTACGAAGCGAGACCTCCGGAAGAGTTTTTGGAAAGTATGCTGGCCGCTGGCGCGGACGTGGCGTACATGCATTGCGTTTATCAGAACTGGATCGACTACGAAGCTGGCCGGATTGTTGGGGCTGACGCGGTTTACGATAATTTCTTCGAATTAACGGGTCACACACCAAGAACTTGGGCAGACTTCGTGAAAGAGAACTCGGTCGCGTTTACCTACTGATTGTTGACCCTTGCCATACCCGTTCAAGGCGCCTTTACACCACATGTAGAGGCGCCTTGCCCACCGTCTCAAATCCCTGTCACGCGACGTTTGGCTAACAGAGATAATCCTCTGCGAAAGGGCGTCTACCGAAACGCTCATTGTCTCTTACGACCGATCACTCGCACCCAGCAATTCGGGAGCGAATTCGGGTGCCAGGCAATCCTGAACAAATGTCGCGAAGTGTCGTGCCTTGCTGCTGGCCATGCGGCCCGTAGGATAGAGCGCAGAAAGAGCGATATTGGGCAGATACCAATCATCTATTACTGACACGACACGGCCCGAACGCAGCTCGGGTGAAAACGCCCACTCAGAGGCAACTGCGATCCCCAAACCGGAAAATACCGCTGCTCGCAGACCCTCAGTGGCTGAAATGGTCACACGCCCCTCCAGCTTTACCGACTGCTCCACGGTTTCTTTCTTGAATGTCCAGTGTTCACCGCCTCCCCAATCACGCGAATAAATCACGGCCCGGTGAGAAAGAAGGTCGGATGGGCTCGTGGGCGTTCCGTATCGGGCAAGATATTCAGGCGTTGCCAGTACCCGGCGCCTTGCTTCCCCTATACGCCTGGCGGTCATGCTGGAGTCGGGCAAAACACCCATGCGTAAAGCCAGATCAATTCCTTGCGCTACAAGATCGATATTACGGTCGTCCAGAATCAGCTCAAGGTCGAGCTCGGGATGCTTCTGCAGGAATTCCGGTAGCCGAGGGACGATGTGTAGCCGCGCAAAGCACACCGCAGCCGACACGCGGAGTTTTCCGGTAAGACCTGCAGCGGTACCGCGCGCCGCTAGAACAGCCTCATCCGCTTCCTCCACTGAGCGCTTGGCTCTGAGGTAGAAGCTCTGACCGGCTTGTGTGGGGGTTAGCGATCGAGTGGAGCGGAGCAGGAGTTTGACTCCGAGCCACTCTTCTAACTGCGCGACTGATTTGGACACCGCCGGCTGCCCAATGTCGAAGTGCCGGGCCGCCGCCGAGAACGATCCTGTGTCCACTACTCGGATGTAAATTTCCATCGCAGCGAGGCGATCCATCAAGATCCTCCAGAAAGAGAGACGCGCGGTCCAATAGAGCGGTTGGCTATGTCCGTCGAATGACGGCCTGAGTCGGGATAGTGTCTGAGATTGTCAGCATGGCAGATTATCCAAGGCGCAGATACGTCGGCACCTGAACCCTGCCTTGGGGGCGCTTGCATAACTTTAGTTTGAGTTATTTGAGACGCCAGTTGCCCTTCGACTTTGCGGCGTGCTCGCGCGATTGCGACCGAGCGCGTATTCCTTTCAGCGCTCCCAGGAGGGCTTCATTATCGAGTGGATGACGATAGTCTGCATCGATGTGGGCGAGCAGAATGACGCCCTGCTGATCAATGAGATAAGTCGCCTGGATAGGCGTCAGAAAGCTATCTGGCTTGCGCGATTTGGGTGGGATATAGCCAAGCTCGATATATCTTGACCTGAGCGCTTCGGGGAGTTCGAATGCCAGACCAAACGAACGTGCGACCTTCATTTCGACATCTATCAGTTCAGGGATAGGCAGCGGCATCCGGTCTGCAGATACACGACTGGGTGGAGCAACGGCGAAAGCAACTCCACCTTCATCGCGGATCTTTTCGTATGTCGAGGCAAGCTGAGCCAGGCTGGATTCGCCAAAGCTACACCACGCGCCTCTTAAAAAATTCAGCACAACTGGCCCCGCCTGTAGCGCCGTTTCGAGCATGATCGGATTACCTTGGGTGTCGATCAGCTTGAACGTAGGTGCACGCTCCCCTGCACGTAAAGCTTTGGGTAAAGCACTGGCTGCTGCCGCGGTTGCAATGTCCGCAGCGTAATCGGTTTCGTCTTTTTTCCCTGAAGAATCCCGGCTCATGTCTACCTCTCCTTTGTTGGAGCAAGCTGCGGAGGGGGCAAGCGAAAGCCGCGCCTCGATTGTGCGAGGCGCGGCATCCGATTAAACGGCTTCTGCTACCGCTTCGCGCTCGGCGTAGGTTGGGAAGTCCGAGTAATTGGTTTCATCCCCGCCCCAGAATGCCGCACGAACATAGGGAGTCAGTGGCAGATTGTTCGCCAAGCGGTATGGAAGATCCGGGTTCGACGAAAAGTGCCGGCCGAAGGCTACGAGGTCCGCATCGCCTTTTTCAACGATTGCAATGGCACCCTCGCGGTCGAAGCCACCTGCGGCGATGATCGGGCCGCAAAAGTGCGGACGCAGGTAAGATGCAACCACCACACCCTGTCCTTCGTGCAACGTGTCGTCACCTTTCACCCGCGGTTCGATCACATGGATGTACGCAATCTTGTAGCTATCCAAGACCTTTGCCACATAGCTGAAGGTGGCTTGAGTATTACTGTCGGTAACGCTACCCCACTCGCCGGAGGGAGAAAGACGTACTCCCACTCGGTCAGCGCCGAAGACGGAGATCAAGGCTTCTAACGCTTCGCGCAGGAAACGCACGCGGTTCTCTATCGGACCGCCGTACTCATCGGTGCGCTGATTAGTACCATCCTGAATGAACTGGTCGACCAGATAGCCGTTGGCGCCATGCAATTCAACGCCATCGAACCCCGCCTTTTTAGCTCGTACTGCCGCCTGGCGGAAATCTTCGATCAGGCCAGGAATCTCCTCGATCCCTACCGCACGATGAGGGGAGGCCGGTACAAAACCATCTTTGGTCAGCGCGACACCTTCAAAAGGCACAACCGATGGTGCGATCGGTTGAGCGCCCTCTGCCACATCTTCATGGCTCTGGCGGCCGCCGTGAATGAGCTGCAAAAATGCGTATCCGCCTTTAGCGTGAACTGCATCCGCGATGGCTTTCCAGCCCGCGTCCTGACCATCATGGTAGATGCTTGCCGCACCCAGATAGGAGCGTGCCTGAGCCGAAACGCTTGCGGCTTCGATCACCAGCAAACCGCCTTGCGATGCGCGCTGACTGTAGAAGTCCGCCATCATTGGACTAGGAATATCACCAGGCTGGATCGTGCGAAGACGCGTCATCGGAGCCAGCACCACACCGTGGTTAAGGTCATAAGCGCCGACTTTTACGGGTTTGAATAACTTGGTCATTTGTAGGCCTCAAGAGCATCTAGAGTGGCCGGAAAGCTCCGGCGTGCATGTTGCGTTGAGGGAAATTTAGAGGTTCGCCGCTTTGTCAGATAGCCATCTGGCGGGATAGGGGCTATTCCAAATACGGATGAGTCTTTCCAAGCGAACTCGTTTGATTCAAGTCCTAGCACTAAAATTGCTGGATCTTCCCGTCACGCCTTCTGCTGCACAGTAAGTCTTGGCATGCAGTCGGCGACTGCCGGCCTGATACCGAATCTGAACATGTCCGCAGCGCTTTGGCGCTACATGACAAGAACTCCTGCCGGGATGCCGGATAGGGCTCTGGTCGGCTTGCGTTGACGGGGCATCAGGGAAGGCTGCGAAAAAGTTCGACGTCGATTTGCCCGCAGGTTTGGCAATCGATGCAGAAGTCGATCTGTGTCTGGAGGGGGAGGCTTATTTTCTTCGTGTTCGTTTGAACGTCAGCCTGCCAGGGCTTGACCTCGAGCTTGCACAAAAGCTGGTTCAGACGGCACATCAAACTTGCCCTGACTCCATGGCTGTGCGCAATAATATTGACGTAACACTCAGCCTGATCTGAGCCAAAAATCCGCGTCACGATTTATTTATCGTGACGCGGATTTGCCTGAAACTCAGCCGTTTTGATTCCGGCAGTGGTCAGCAGGTTTCAAGTAGTCAAGCTTCTGGGTTTGGCCCCTGGAGTCCAAGTAGGTGATGTGTGTTTGCACCTGACCGCAGGTCGCAGTCGGTTCTTGGCTCGACGACAGCACGATGCGAATATCTGGCTGGGACAAGTGGTTGTTCTGTCCCGATGCCTCGGCACGTGCAGCGAAGGTGCAAACGTTCAGGGCGGCAAACAGGCAGGCGGCTATGGTCAGTTTCGTGTTCATCCTGGTTTCCTCAAGGTCGTTAGGTAAGTACGCGTTGATCCTTTGAGGGATTAGGCGGCAAAGGGCGCTGACCGCAGTCATGCTGCCGCCGTCTGCAGACTTTCCTTGGGAGCGGGCTTGAGAATCGGTGTTAAACAGAACATCAGGACGGTCACACCAAAAAGAGTCTCGTAGGACAAGGTATAGCTACCTGAGTGATCGCGCAAAGCTCCGAAACATAGTGGCCCGAGTGCTGCGATCAGATAGCCAATGAACAGCATGAAGACTGTCCAGGCACCTGCCTGTTCGGGTGTGTCGACGTTATCCAATGGCAGCGTCATCGCGACCGTGAAGCCCATACCAAGACCGACTGCTGTCAGTACTACATACACGGTAGTGGCCAGCGTCGGCGCAAGCCACATGCCCGCCATGCCGAGAACAGCGAGTAGAGACGAGACACCCAGCAGTGGACGACGATCATATGTTTTGCCCGGGAGCATCCCGGCGCCGACACTTGCCAGGGCAAAAACGGCAGTGAACAAGCCGAGCAGTATGCCCGAGGGCAGGTGGGTTACTGCGGTTTCGGTCGATGCTGGAGCAAGCCATGCGAACAGCGCGTAAACGACGAACTGGCCTGCTCCGAAGTTCAGCGCTACCAACCACGCCTGCGGTTTTGTCCATGGCAGACGCACATGAGGCTTATTGGTTTTTTGAAGCGCTGGGCCTTCTGACTCGAAACGCGTGCTCATCCAGGCCCAACTGATCACTGCGGTGACGCACAGGATGCTCCAAACGCCTGCACTGATTCTCCAACTTTGGGTGAGCTCCGCGATAGGGGCTGCGAGGACAGCGCCAAGAGTGGCGCCCACGCTTAAACCTGCCGCATAGATGCCCATAAAAAATGCCGCGCGGTGAGGAAAGTGCGATTTGATCCACCCTCCAATCAACGCGCCAGCAACGGCGATGCCTACGCTTATCAGAAATGTGCTGCCTAAAAGCAGCAATGGGCTGGGCGAGAGTGCGCGCAAAACAGTGGCAATGCCGAGTAATGTTAATGCCGCTACCACGCACCGATCGGTACCAAAGCGTTGTATCAGTTTGGGGGCTATGAGAGCGAAGAGGCTCATGCACACATCTGGGATCGAAGTCAGCAAGGCTGCTTGGCTGTAGCTCAATAAAAAATGCTGCTGGATCAGCAGCAGAATCGGCCCGATTGATACGATCGCCGGGCGCAACGCGATGGAAAGCACCAGGAGGCCAATGACTGCGGCAAGGGTATGCTTGGCGCTTGTAGAATGGGCGTAGGCTGTCATGACAAGCCCTCAGTTAGTGGTTTGAAGGGCTATGGTAAAAATGAATTAAAACCGACGAATGCCAGATTTGATCGCAAAAGTGACAGTTCGGCATGACTATGGGTCGATTGAAGTCATCCAGGAAGGAGGGTGGAGCGGTGCGAGAGAACCGTATAGTCGCTGTATGTGAAGCGAGTCCTGAGCGTAGCGAGGATTACCTTGACTACCGAGATGTCCCTCGGCAAATGACTGTACTGGTTCGAAATCAGCACACCGGCGAATACAATGAACCTCACACACACAGGCACGGGCAGGTGCTGTATGCGTCTAGTGGCGTCATGCGCGTGGCGGCGCAAAATGGATTGTGGTTCCTGCCGCCAAAAAGAGCGCTGTGGATTCCTGCAGGCGTTGTGCATGACCAGTTGATGCTCAGTCCGGTGAAGCTCCGCTCGGTTTATATAGATCCTGAGGCATCACAGATATTCGGCGCCGAGTGCAAAGTGCTTGAAGTATCATTGATGTTGCGTGAACTGATTCTTGCCCTGGCAGACCAGCCGGTCGAATATCCTCAAAACAGTCGTAACGCTCACATTGTGGGATTGATCCTCAGCGAGCTGCAGTTGTCACGTAGCTTGCCTCTGCAGATCCCCTGGCCAACTGATCGAAGGCTGGCAAGTGTCTGCGACGCTATTCTCGCGCGTCCCGAAAACGCACAGTCCATCGACTATTGGGCAGATAAGGTGGGCGCTAGCTCGCGAACGTTGATCCGTTTGTTTCTGAAAGAGACCGGACTGACATTCCGTCACTGGGTGCAGCAGGTACGCCTCGCTACTGCGTTGGATCGTTTGGAGCAAGGCCAAGCGATCGGTGTGATTGCCAGAGATTTAGGCTACGCGAGTCCTGGCGCTTTCAGTGCCATGTTCCGAAGAATCATGGGCGAGTCGCCTAGAGAGTTTTTGATCAGGGCATAACGGTTGTGAACCGATTCGACGGGGAGGGCCCCTCGGAGCGAGCCGCTTCTCAGTACCTCGTAGAAATAACATACCCGCCGTTGGTTCAATTCGCGCAATTTGTGCTCCGGTGCAGCGTGTCGTGATTGGATCGCGTGCGTCCGGAGGTGTTTGGGCCAGCGATCAAAAGGGCGGGGATTTGAAGGTCGTAACCGCCGTATCAAGCACTGTCGAAGCCCCATTGATGCCAGTCGATAATCGCTCTGGATAGCTGAGCCCCTCAGCTAACCCTGGTTTGTATCATTTTGTATCTGCATTCCGGATAGATACAGAGTGATTCTTTTATGGCCTTTGGAGACACATGCGAGATACCTCAGAGGCGCTAAATGAACGCCATGGAGACGGCACAAGCCTCTCGACGAAATTCATCTAACGCTTGGAGACATCATCATGAACTGGAAAAACCTCAGCATCGCTTCTCTCTTTGCCGTGTTCAGCCTGGGCGCGGTAGCTGCTAACGCTCAAGACACCGTCCAGGTTCACAACTATATGTACGGCGATCACTTGGACATTGCCAAAGTTGTGTCCGTCAACGAAGGGTCTTCTTCGCACTGCGGCGTCGTCAAAACCCGCCTGACGTATCTGGATTCTGCCGGAAAAACTCAGGCATTTGACTATCGCGCCATCAATCAGGACTGCGGCCAGGACAACTGATTCGCAGCCTGCTGAGTAAACCCCTGACACCCTCGGCCACGACCCGCAGGTGTTCAGGTATGTCTACCAGCAAGCCAAAGCAGTAAGGACTGCTAGCAGCAGGCTCAGCGCGTAAAAAGTGCAAAGTTTCTGCGAGTTCCAATTGGCGTCGAGCATCTGGCCTGCCACTGCGGGAGACAGGATTGCCCCCAATCGTCCCGTAGCGGGTACCAGACCTACACCGTTCGTACGGAAGGAGTGCTGAACGCCTGGGCCGATAGTGAGTACAGCGCTGAAACAGCAGCATGCGCAGCTCATTTCTGGCAAGTCATACCTTGGTATCGACCGACACCATGGGGCAATCGTCCTTAGGTTCACCTGGTGATTTGATCGAGCCTGCACGAACCGGACTTTCGTTACAGGGCAGCCAGGTCGGCTGCCTTGGTGGCGTGATAGCGAGTCCGCAAACGGCCGCTTCATTGTTGGCCACTCACTTATAGGAGATTCAAAATGCCTGCAGCTTCCTCCCGATTCACTTGGCACCATTGTCTGGCTTCTTCCGTTAAGGTTGGCGTGTTTGGTCTGGCGTTGCTTGCGGGCACTGGCGGGGCATGGGCCGCAACCCCTGCCGCTGATTCCACTTCCCCCGTCACTGCGTCCAAGTCAGACGCTATCCGTCCTTATCGTATTCATGTCGATGAGGCGCAACTGACAGATTTGCGCAAACGCATCGCCGCCACCCGTTGGCCTGACAAAGAGACAGTGAACGACGCTTCGCAAGGTGTACAGCTGGCTCAGGTTCAAGCCTTGGTCAAATACTGGGGCAACGGCTACGACTGGCGCAAAGCCGAGGCAACGCTCAATGCATTGCCTGAGTTCATCACCACCATCGATGGTGTCGACATTCAGTTCATCCACGTGCGCTCGCGGAATCCGAACGCCATGCCGTTGCTTCTCACACACGGGTGGCCAGGGTCGCAGTTTGAGTTCCTGAAGACCATCGGGCCGCTGACGGATCCGGTCGCCTATGGCGGCAAGGTTGAAGACTCATTCGACGTGATCATTCCATCGATTCCTGGACATGGCTTTTCTGGCAAGCCAACTGAGTTGGGCTGGGGGCCGGATCGAGTTGCGAAGGCTTGGGATGTGTTGATGAAGCGTCTCGGATATACCCAATATGTCTCGCAAGGTGGAGATCACGGCTCGGTGATATCTGACGCCTTGGGACGTCTGAATCCACCCGGCTTGTTGGGGATTCACCTGAACATGCCAGCCACCATTCCGCCTGAACTCGTTAAGCCGATTAACAGCGGTGACCCGGCACCTGCAGGGCTGGCAGAACCTGAGCGTAAGGCTTTTGATTCGTTGAGCACCTTCTTCGGCCGTAATGCCGCCTACGGAGCAATGATGGTCACTCGCCCGCAGACCATCGGTTATCTGCTGGCTGATTCGCCCACCGGCACTGCGGCATGGATGTACGAGAAGTTTGCTGCCTGGACTGACAGCAATGGCCAGCCAGAACGCGTGCTTACCCGTGACGAGATGTTGGACGACATCAGCCTGTATTGGCTCACAAACGTCGGCGCATCGTCCTCCAGGTTCTATTGGGAAAACAACAACAACAATTTCAGCGCTGAGGCGCAGAAGACAGCAAGCATCAAGGTGCCGGTGGCGATCACGGTATTCCCGCACGAAATCTATCAAGCCCCAAAAAGCTGGGCGCAGAGAGCCTATCCATCTCTTTCTTACTACAGCCAGGTTAACAAGGGCGGCCATTTCGCATCTTGGGAGCAACCGCAATTGTTCAGCGAAGAGTTGCGCGAAGCTTTCCGGCCGCTGCGTGCCAAGCTGGGTGCAACCAAGCCAGCCCAGTAGTTTTTACGCAATCAAATCAACACACAGGGCCGCGATTTGAAGGCTCGCAACGGAGAAGCACTATGGAGATGACCTTGTTGAACAACAAAAATAAATCGAGCCGCCTGCGGGCTTTCGCTCCATCACTTTTGGCTGCTGCGTTACTCCAATTCGGAGCAGTGGCTGTGGGTTTTTCCCAAGCCAGCGCTGCTGAAGTGCCGGCGTCAACAATTGGTGCTATCACGCCCGGAGCTCACACTTCACTTGGTGACCTTAAACATGTGAAGGCGGGGCTGCTGGACGTATCCTACGCGGAGCTTGGCCCAGCCGATGGTCCGGTGGTTATTTTGTTGCATGGCTGGCCGTACGACATCAATGCTTACGCGGACGTCGCTCCTGCTTTGGCAGATAAGGGGTATCGAGTTCTGATCCCTTCCGCTCGTGGTTATGGCGACACCCATTTTCTCTCGGCCAAGACCGCGCGCAATGGTCAGCCTGCTGCGCTGGCTACCGACCTGATCGACTTCATGGATGCTTTGAAGGTCAATAAAGCGGTGCTGGGCGGCTTCGATTGGGGCGCGCGTACAGCGGACATCGTTGCAGCACTGTGGCCGGAAAGGGTGAAAGCACTGGTAGCTGTGAGCGGTTACCTGATTGGCAGCCAGGAGGCAGGCAACGCTCCATTGCCGCCAGCCGCCGAGTTGCAATGGTGGTACCAGTTCTACTTCGCGACCGAGCGGGGCCGTCAGGGTTACCAGAAAAACACTCACGACTTCGCCAAGCTGATCTGGAAGCTGGCTTCACCCAAGTGGAATTTTGACGACGCTACCTTTGATCGCAGCGCGGTTTCCCTACAAAACCCTGATCACGTGGCTGTGTCGATTTTCAATTATCGCTGGCGCTTGAACTTGATCAAAGGTGAGCCTAAATACGACGCGATCGAGAAAAAGCTGGCTGCTTTCCCATCGATCAGTGTCCCAACTATCACGATGGAAGGTGATGCCAACGGGGCGCCGCATCCTCCCGCTGAGGCATATGCCAAGCGTTATACCGGCAAATACGAGTATCGCTTGATCAACGGTGGCATTGGCCACAACTTGCCACAGGAAGCGCCACAGGCCTTCGCTCAAGCAGTGATTGACGCAGATCATCTCTGACGTTCTCTGAAGGAGAGCAACGATGAAACTGAAGCATCTGGCAGTGTTGTCAGGGGCTGTTGCATCGGTTGCGCTCACCCTCACCGCAATCGCAATGGGCGATCCCGGTGGCGGCGACGCTTCACCGATCTACGGCGTGAAGATTCCCGAAGGCTATCGCAAATGGGAGCTGATCGCTCCCGCCCAAGAGGCAGCACCCTTAGATGAATTGCGCGCCGTAGTCGGCAACGACGTGGCGATCAAGGCGTACCAAGACTCAACGCTGCCATTTCCCGACGGCACAATACTGGTAAAGCTTGCGTGGAAGCACATCCAGTCACCCGAATTCGCGCCAGCTTCGATACCCGGCGCAGCCACAACGGTTCAAGTGATGGTGAAAGATTCGAAGAAATACGCGGCAACCGGTGGGTGGGGCTTTGGTCGTTTCATAAACGGCAAGGCTGTAGATCAGGCTCAGCACGAAACGTGTTTCGCCTGCCATCAAGCGCGCGTTCAAAACCATGATTTTGTCTTTACACGGTACGCCCCTTAACCCCTGTATCTAACGGAGTTCCCAATGAAAAAGATCATTGCCTCGCTGGCAGTCGCTGTCAGCCTGTTGGTTGGTGCTAACGCGTTCGCGCAGACTGACAAACCGACTGTCGTTCTTGTTCACGGCGCTTTCGCCGACGCCTCAAGCTGGAACGGGGTGGTCAAGATTTTGGAAAAGGACGGCTATACGGTAGTCGCTGCAGCCAACCCTTTACGCAGTGTGAAAAGTGATGGCGCATCCATCGCTTCGCTACTCACGAGCATCAAGTCACCTGTGGTGCTCGTTGGCCATTCCTACGGCGGAAACGTGATCAGTGAGGCGGCCAACGACCAGGCGAATGTGAAATCCCTGGTCTACGTCAGTGCGTTTGCCCCAGATACTGGCGAAACTGTCGCGGGTCTGGCAGGTAAGTTTCCCGGGAGCACTTTGGGGCCAACCCTCGCAGCTCCAGTGCCGTTGAGTGATGGTGGAAAGGATCTGTATATCCAACAGGACAAATTTCACGACCAGTTCGCAGCGGATGTGCCCGCAGCCGAAGCTGCGTTGATGGCAGCGACCCAACGTCCCGTTACCGAAGCGGCGCTGAATGAGAAATTTGGCAGCCCTGCCTGGAAACACATTCCTTCCTGGTACATCTACGGCGACAAAGATAAGAACATCCCCCCGCAAGCGATGGCGTTCATGGCTAAACGTGCAGATGCCAAGGGTGTGGAGGTCGTCAAAGGTGCCTCCCATGTGGTGATGGTATCAAACCCTGTACGCGTTGCTCGCTTGATCGAGAAGGCTGCGACTGCGCAATAACCATGGCCAAGGAGTTCGGACGCTGTTCTTGTACGCAGCGCCGAACTTTCATGCGCCTGGGGTGAGGCGCCCGTCACCGTATTGAAGCGGGATACGGGTGGCCGTAGGTACCGCCGCTGATATTGCCAACCAGATGGAGCATTGCCTGGAGGAGGGCGGCGCTGGGGTTTTCATGATCGCGCCTACCTCTACGCCAGGTTGTGCCAAGGCGATTGCTGACTTGGTGACGTCTGAACTGCAACGCGCTAAGAACGAATCGGTATTGTCTTATCACTGTGTATAGATGCGTTTAAGGGAGAGGGCACCTAGTCTGAATACCCCCAGCTGCAGAGGGTACCCAGTTCGCCCCATCACAAACCCCACTTTTTCACTCGCCGGGCATCTGGTGCCCGCGAAGTTCTACCGGCCGGCACCTTCATTGATCGAAAGGCGCCAAGCCGATAGCCAGTGCTCTGCTAAAGGGCACTACGGCGTAAGCAGCAACTTTCCTGTGGTGGTCCGGCTTTCCAGGTCAGCCAAAGCTTTGTCTGCTTCAGCTAGGGGATAGACGCCCCCGATCTTGATCGAGACGACCCCGTGACGCACCCAGTCGAATAGCTGTTGCGCCTTTTGCCTCAGCAGGTCGGGCGTGTAGATGCTGTCAAAGAATACTGCGTAACCAAGCTTGATGCTTTTAGGGAGACTCATGATATCGATAGGCCCAGGGCCGCCGAGCACAGGGCCATACCAGCAAAATGTCCCTGCTCGACGTAGCGAGTCTAGCGAGCCTTGAAACGTTGCAGGGCCTGATCCATCGAATACCACATGGACGCCCTCACCACCCGATAGACGAATGGCCTCCTGCGCGAATGCACCGTCGTCACTGACGATCACATGATCTGCGCCTGCCGCTTTGGCTATCTCAATCTTTGCCTCACTGGAAACACGGCTGATCACGGTGCCGCCTCTGAGTTTAATGATCTGAGTCAGCAGGCGACCCAATCCTCCAGCTCCGGCATGCACGAGTGCGATGTCACCTTTCTGGACTGGATAAAAGCTGGTCGCAAAGTGGCTTGCCGTCAGACCCTGCATCATCAAAGCCGCTGCGGATCGGTCGTCGATATCGTCGGGAATTTTCACCAGGCACTCAGCATCCGCAACAATGCGTTCTGCGTAACTGTGTGGCACGAACACCCAGGCCACCCGGTCTCCTATGTTGAAGTCCTGCACGTCAGCACCTAGCTCTACAATACGTCCAGCGCCCTCGACGCCGAGAATCGAAGGCTTGTAGCTACTGCCGATTGCTCCGGTTTTTGCCCCCAGATCCATAAAATTCACACCTGCCGCCGAGACCTCCACAATCACTTGGCCCTTGCCGGGCGCGGGTTGATCGACGTTTTCATAAACCAGGGTGGGGCTGCCATCTTCACTGCTTATCTTGACTGCTTTCATGGAGCTCTCCGTTATTGACCGTTCGTTCCACAATTGGGCAAAAAAAAGCGCGCTCTTACCGCAAAGCGCGCAACGCCATTGTCTTTAGTGATTCAAGGTGCGCGGTGTCCGCTCCGCTGCGCGCGGCTATCCGGATTCCGGTGACGCTAGCCAGTAAAAAATCCACGACAGCATAGTCAGCCAATTCCGAAGATATCTCGCCGTTGATTTGGGCGTCTTTTACCCGATCTGCGATGCCTTCCCGTAAAACGCTCCCCAATGACTGGCGGATCTGATTGATCTCGGACTTCGTATCCCCAAACTCGCAAATTGACCCGATTCCGAGGCACCCGCGATGGGCTTGCTGAACAACACGCTGAAAAAACGCTGAGATACCTGCGTAGCCGCTTGGCTGCTCACGCAATGTAGCCAAGTGAGCACGAGTTTCCTTAGAGCCGTAATGGCGCAATGCGGCAAGGTAAAGGTTCCACTTGTCCCCGAAAGTGGCATACAGGCTCTGTCGTCCGATCTCCATCGCCTGGGTAAGCATCACCGCCGAGCTCCCCTCAAATCCATGCTCTCGAAACACCTCTACAGCCGCGTCTAGCGCTTGCTCCTCATCGAACTCTCTGGGCCTTGCCATAATCTTGTCTGCAGTTCAGGAATGATCGGTCAAAAATAGTAACAGAAGCGCGTCACGCGTGCCAACGTGCGGGCCACCACAGCGATCTATTCGGACAGCCACCCTGGCTGGCTCCCTTCGTTCGCCTGCAACGACTCATCCGGCTCGAGTTTGACTTTGATCCACCCGGACTCATGCAGGTCGAATGCTGCGAAGGCGCTAATTGCGTCAGTGAGTGGTTCACATTGCGTCAGCACCTTGGCCGGATCAACCTTCCCGGCGAGGCTCAGCTCAATCAGCTTGGGGAGGTATTTGCGGTGGTGGCAGTTGCCCATGTTCATGCGAATGTTTTTTTCATCGCCGCGCCGATGGGGAAACTGCGCGCGGCACCTGAGTGCAGCGTGAAAATGATGTCGAAGTCGATCTCGCCGTCCAGCCTATCCAGTCTGCGGGCCAGCTCGCTCCAAGGAAGAGGCCCCGCGTTGCCGCTGTCATCGATTCAATGAGTGCACAGTGCCCTTGGTCGTTTTGAAAACCGTGCAGGCGACGTTGCTGTCTGGCAAATAGCCGCACTCGACATAGCCGCACTCGACGGTGAATGCTTCTCGGGGTGTGACGCTGAAGTAACCACCCCCTGAAGCACTCAGCACGCGGTCAAACAGCGGCGCAGAGTCCATATTCGGCGCGCACCACCAATCGATGGAACCGTCGGTCGCCGACAGGGCGACGGAACGCCCGTCCCCCAGGGCGATGTATTGATCCAGCGTGACATAGCCGTCGGCACGCATGGGTATGGCGTTTTGGCTACTCACGGTAGCGGATTACCCCCGGTGACGCCGAAGACCTCGCCGGTGATATAGCTCGACTCCTGGTTGGCCAGCAGCACGTAGATCGGCGCGCATTCAGCCGGCTGACCAGGACGGCCCATTGGCGTCTGCGAACCGAACTCCGGGATCTTCTCCTGGGGCTGGCCACCGCTCGGCTGGAGCGGCGTCCAGAAAGGGCCGGGCGCCACCGCGTTGACTCGAATACCTTTGCTGATCACCTGCTTGGCCAAGGCCTTGGTGAACGCGACGATGGCGGATTTGGTAGGAGCGTAATCAAGCAACGTTTCAGAAGGCTGATAGGCCTGAATGGACGCCGTGTTGATAATCGTGGCCCCTGGTTTCAAATGCGGCAGCGCAGCCTTACAGACCCAGAACAGCGCGTAGACATTGGTTTTGAAAGTCGCGTCGAATTGTTCTGTGGTCAGATCGGCGATGTCCTTTTGCGCTACTTGCTTACCCGCAACATTCACCAGCACATCAATCCCGCCCAATCCTTCCACCGCCTGACTGACAAGCTTCTGGCAAAACGATTCGCTGGTCAGATCGCCAGGGATGCAGACTGCCTTGCGACCCTCGGCTTCAATCAACGCCACCATTTCCTTGGCGTCGGCTTCTTCTTCCGGCAGGTAAGTCAGCGCGATGTCAGCGCCTTCTCGCGCATAAGCAATGGCGGCGGCGCGACCAATTCCGGAGTCAGCACCGGTAATCAGGGCCTTGCGACCGGCCAATCTGCCGAAGCCTTTGTAACTGGTTTCACCATGGTCGGCGGCTGGCTGCATCTTATGCACAGTGCCTGGCGGCGTTTGCGGCTGCTTGGGGAATTCGGGTTGCGGATACTGAGTCAGCGGGTTCTGCATTGCGTATTGGTTTTCAGTTGCCATGGTGATTTTCCTTCGAGACGTCTTGAGACATGGGTGGCATTTGCGCCAACTGGAGTCCTAACCTCGGAGAGCGTTTGAAAACAAAACGTTCAGTCTTTTGGATTAAATAGGCGTCTGCTTAAAGGCAACGCCTGCCGCCATTCGTCAGCCGTTTAGTAAAGAGGGTTGAACATCCGTTGGAGGTTCCAGCCAGACATCTCGTGAGTAGACGAACTACCGATTCGTCTCTTAAACGGGAGAGCACCATGAAAGCCATCGTTTATAACGGCCCGCGAGACGTCAGTGTGCAGAACGTCCCTGACGCCAGAATCGAGAAACCCACCGACGCATTGGTTCGCGTCACTACCACTAATATCTGCGGCTCCGACCTGCACATGTACGAGGGTCGCACCTCCATGGAAACCGGCCGTGTATTCGGCCATGAGAACCTGGGGGAAGTTGTCGAAGTCGGCGCTGGTGTCGACCGTATCAAGGTGGGAGACCGAGTGTGTCTACCCTTCAATATTGGTTGCGGATTTTGCGAAAACTGCGAGAAGGGGCTAACTGGTTTTTGCCTCACCGCCAACCCAGGCAGTGCCGGTGCAGCTTACGGCTTCGCCGACATGGGGCCGTATCAAGGTGGTCAAGCAGAACTGCTGCGGGTGCCCTATGCCGACTTCAATTGCCTGCTGCTTCCCGAGGACGCCCAAGAGCGCGAAGACGACTATGTGATGCTGTCGGATATCTTTCCAACAGGGTGGCACGCGACCGAATTGGCAGGGCTGCTGCCCGGCGAAAGTATTGCGATCTACGGTGCCGGGCCCGTGGGCTTGATGGCTGCGCATTCAGCCATGATCAAAGGCGCGTCACAGGTTTTTGTCGTGGATAACCACCCCGACCGTCTGAAGCTGGCGGCCCAAATGGGAGCAACGCCCATCAACTCGCTGGAGAAAGAAGCGGTCGATCAGATTCTGAATCTCACTCATGGCAAAGGTACTGATCGCGGGTGTGAATGCGTGGGGTATCAATGCTGCGACAAACACGGTCATGAGGCCAACCACCTGACCATGAACAATCTGGTCGCCTCGACCAAAGCCACGGGTGGTATTGGTGTTGTGGGGGTATTCGTTCCGCAGGATCCGGGTGCGACAAACGAGCTGGCGAAGGAGGGCAAAATGGCCTTCGACTTCGGTGCTTTTTGGTTCAAGGGCCAACAGATTCGTACCGGTCAGGCCAACGTGAAGGCCTACAATCGTCGGCTCGCCGAGCTCATCCACCATGGACGAGCAATGCCATCACAGATCATTTCCCACCGTCTGAAACTCGACGAAGGCCCTGACGCCTACAAGCACTTCGATAATCGGGATGAGGGCTGGACGAAAGTCATCCTCAAGCCTGCAGCCTGACGACAATGATCGCGGGCCGGCGGCCAACGATGCCGTGTGCCCGCTTCCTGACAGTGTTCGACGAGAAAAAAATAATGATCAAGAATCATCGTAAATGGCTGTGGCTGGTCTCTGTAGCAAGCGTGATGGCGGTATTGAACGGATGTGCCCGCGACCCTGAAAAACATACGGTTTCGGAATTGGCGGTCAGTGGCACCAAAAGCATGTTGCGCACCGATGGCGACATGCAAAAAGTGCTGAACAAGTACGCCAGTTTTGATGCCAAGGCGGTAGAGAAAACAACCCCCGCTGAAGCGCGAACGCAACCCACTATGGCCGACGCTGTGAAAGGTGTTCTGGCTGATCAGAAACGCGATAGTTCGCCAGAAACACTGGTGCCTGGTGTGACGACCAAGGACATCACTGTTCCGGGCGCTGCCGGTGCGATGCCCGCCACCGTCTATACGCCGGCTGGTACTGGTCCCTTCCCGGTGGTGCTGTATTTCCACGGCGGCGGCTGGGTGTTTGCTGACCGTAAGGTCTATGACGCGGGTGCTCGAGGACTGGCCAAGCAAGCGAGCGCGGTGGTGGTGTCCGTGGATTATCGCCTTGCGCCGGAAAACAAATTCCCTGCAGCGCACGATGACGCGCTCGCCGCCTACCGTTGGCTCACCACCCACGCCACCTCAGTGAACGGAGATCCACAGCGCCTGGCACTCGCGGGTGAAAGTGCTGGCGGCAATCTCGCGATTGCAACTGCTGTCGCAGCACACAAGGCAGGGCTGACGGCACCCAGGCACGTGCTGGCGGTTTATCCGGTCGCACAATCTGCCACCGACACCGAATCCTACTTGAAATATGCCGACGCGCTGCCGCTCAACCGTCCTATGATGCTGTGGTTTATCTCCCACGTGACCACCAGCGCGGCCGATGCGAAAGATCCTCGAATTGATCTGGTACATGCAGATCTGCAGGGTTTGCCTCCCGTCACCATCATCAATGCTGAAATCGATCCGTTACGCGACGATGGCGCCCAGCTTGAACAGGCGCTGAAAAGTGCCGGAGTGAGTGTCGAGCGTCGATTGTATCCTGGGGTAACCCACGAGTTTTTTGGCACAGCGGCTGTCGTTCAGAAAGCTCAGGATGCTCAGGAGTATGCGGGGGGCAGGCTCAAGGCTTCGGTTGGAGCGCGATGAGCGCAATTGCACGCTAGAAGGATTCGATCCATAGCTCTGTGGGCAGCACTGTATGCGGCACTGCATGCAGTGCATGACCCACTACCAGAGATTCAGGCTTATCAGTTCAGCGCCTGAAACGCGCGGCAGGGTGATTCAGGATCACCTGCGCCGTCCCCCATTTTGTTATCCACGTAATCCGAAAAAATGCACGACTATGCAAAGCACTCCGAGCAGCACCCAGAGCGTGCTGAAGATCCACGGTGACCTCATCGAAAACTTCAGTGAGGTACGGTACCCCTTTTCCGATGACTCGCGTTTGGCGAACAACGGGGAGTTGTCATAGGCATTGCCCATTTCAGGCTCACTCTGTAACAGGTTGTGCTGTTTGAAATGCCAGTGATCGATGATCTCGTAAGCGCTTTTCATTCCAGGCCAGGCGTGCAGGGACGTCACAAGCCCTAATAGGCAAAAAAGCATCGGAACCACCAGAGTGAAGCTTTTCCCCCAATCAGGATTGTTGTTGGCCATCGTCATGACGTAGGCGATGATCAAGAACGACTGGGCGCCCAGATAGGCGTCCGTGCGATTTGACAGGATCCGCGTTTCATACTCGATTTCCCGGCGATAGAAATCGAGACGATCCTTGGGGGAGCCGAACCACTGCTCAGTGTTCACTTGCTCCGTAAGAGCCGCAGCTTTGTTGGTGATGATCCTTTCTTGGCTCGTCATGTGTTCCATGAGGAAAAATCCAGTAAACAGGTAGGTATCGCCTGAACGCTCGACGGATATCGCTCGCCTGGTTTCATACCCGTGGTGGGGGCAATCCCATGGCGACGTCCTTGGGTTGTTAGCCGTAGAGAAGGATTGCCCGCTATGGTTCCGTGCTTCAGGCCAAGCAGACGTTGCTGAGAACCAGTGTCAAAAACAAGGCTGTGATCGAAAGCAGTGTTCGCTGCCGATGCGCTCGAACCTGCGCGGCACCGTAGATCGGTAGAAAACTCGATGAACTTTTTTGGGAAAATCGACTTCCGTATTGGCAGAGGCGCAAACGCGCATCATCGATTTTCGACTCGCAGGTATCAGTCATGCCACGTGGAAGCGAAAAGCGGAAACGCGATACCCCCGTCGTTTCCGGTGTATTGATAGCAATCGCCGGATTGATACTGTTCGCAGGTGGCGTTTGGTTGGTAGCGCTTGGTGGCTCAATTTATTATCTGTTAGCAGGCACTGGATTGATGCTGGCAGGGGCAGGGCTGGTGAAGGGTAAAACCTGGTCGTTATGGGTTTACGCAGTCACCTGGCTCGGCACTGTTTTTTGGGCCTTTTGGGAGAGCGGTTTAGATGTCTGGGCGCTTGAGCCGAGGCTGCTGGTTCCGACGATGCTAGGCCTTTATTTGCTGCTCCCCCGCATACGTCGTCGTTTATACCCGCGCAGCCATGTTTCATCCGCCGGCAATTTGATCATTCCTCTGATCGCAGCGGCGCTCGTAGCTCTCCTTTTCTTCGCTCATCCCTACCCGCAAAACCAAGCACAAGCCCATTTAGATGAGTCGTCGTTCCCGCGCGATGATGCTGCCGGAACCGACTGGCGTTACTACGGTCGCACACCGCGCGGTGAGCGTTGGTCTGCGCTTACGCAAATTAACGGGAAAAACGTGGATAAGCTTCAGCCCGCGTGGGAGTTCAGAACCGGGGACTTGGCACGCAAGGGCGAAAATGAAAATGGATACGAATTCAATTTCGAGGTTACCCCTATCAAGGTCGGTGACACTCTTTATATCTGTACACCCCATAGTCAGGTCATAGCGCTGGATGCGGTAACCGGCGCCGAACGCTGGCGGTTTGATCCCAAGCCTGAAACGGGCAACAACGCCTATCTTGCGTGTCGCGGTGTGGCGTATTACCAGGCACCCGCCGGCACCGAATGCCCACAGCGGATCATATCTCCCGTTGCGGATGCGCGACTGGTTGCACTGGACGCAACCACAGGCAAGCCATGTACGAGCTTTGGTGATCAGGGCTTTGTGTCGTTGAGACAACATTTGGGCAATGTGCAGAAGGGATTCCATTTCGTCACGTCACCGCCCTTGGTCGTTGGCAATCGGCTTATCCTTGGAGGCTGGATATACGACGGTCAGAAGACCAATGAACCTTCTGGTGCTGTGCGTGCATTTGATCCGATCACCGGCCAGATCGCATGGGCTTGGGACGTTGGTCGTCCCGGCGAAGTCGTCAGTAATCCTGCGCCGGATGAGAATTTCACTCCCGGCACACCTAACGCTTGGGGGGTGTACACCGCCGATGTCGAACGCGGTTTGGTATACCTGCCGACGGGCAACGCCGTTCCAGATTATTACGGCGCCAGACGTCGTCCATTCGATGAAAAATATTCCAGCTCCGTCGTCGCGCTGGACATTGAAACCGGCGCACCGCGATGGTCATTTCAAACCCTGCACCACGACCTTTGGGATATGGATGTGCCCATCGGCCCGACCCTCGTGGATCTGCAAGATACCAACGGCAAGGATGTTCCGGCGCTAGTGCAAACCACCAAGCGCGGTGAGCTGTTTCTTCTCAATCGCGAGACAGGTCAGCCTGTCGCTCAAGTGGCAGAGAAACCCGCGCCTCAAGGCGGTTTGCCTGGCGAGCCAATGTCGCCGACGCAGCCCTATTCGGTAGGTATGCCTTCCTTTGCACCAAATCAGATTATGGAAAAAGACGCATGGGGAGTAACGCCGATCGATCAGATGCTATGCCGAATAGAATTCTTGAGTCTGGATTATAAAGGCGCATTTACACCTTTCTCTCTAGACAAAAAGACGCTTGTTTACCCTGCGTTCGACGGTGTCATCGACTGGCATGGAGCATCGGTCGACCCCGAGCGCAAGAGACTCTATGCCAACTTAAGTTATATACCTTTTGTTGCTCAGACTCTGAAGAGAGCCGAGGCAGAAAGCACAGGCCTTGTTGAACCGTGGGATGGAAAGGGACAGCCCCCCAGGCCGAAGAAATTCGCCATCAATCCTCAGTACGGAACGCCATATGTTGTCAAGGTCGACCCGTGGTTGGGGATCTTGGGCGCCCCCTGTAAAGCACCGCCGTGGGGACAACTTGCAGCAGTTGACCTGCGCACCCGAACAATTGTGTGGAAATACGATGTAGGTACAACTCGGGATATGGGGCCACTGGGCTTGCACGCGAACCTGCCTTTCCCCACCGGTATATTCAATATCGGCGGCAATCTGACTACTCGCTCGGGCCTGATATTCATGGGAGCGACGGCAGACGACTACCTACGCGCGTACGACGCCCAGAATGGTGAAGAGCTTTGGAAGGTGCGGCTGCCAGCGGGAGGGCAGGCCACGCCAATGACCTACATGGGTAGGGATGGCAGGCAATACGTTGTAATTGCTGCAGGTGGTCATGGTGGTTTGCAGACTCGCTCTGGTGATTACCTCGAAGCGTTTGCTTTGCCGAAACAGGTGACCCATGAGTAAAAATATCAGCGCTGCGGATCTTGGCATTCATCTGGATAAGCGCTTGGCCGACTTCGACGGCATCGGCCGCAAAACCGTCGAGATTTTCATGCGCGATGCGCGGGGTGTGATTTTGTGAGCAGTACGTCGGTTTATATAGGGTGCGCTGGTTGGAATATCGGACGCGAATACGGGTCCGAGTTCGCAGGAGAAGGTACGCACTTGGAGAGATACGCTGAGAAATTCAACGCCGTTGAGATCAACAGCTCGTTCTACCGTGCACATCGTCCGGCTACCTACAAAAAGTGGGCTGCCTCGGTGGGCGGCAACTTTCGTTTTTCTGTAAAAACACCTAAGTCAATCACCCATGAAAACCGGCTACAAGACTGTGGCATGTTGCTCGACACCTTCCTCTCGGAGTGCTGTGCGTTGGGGGATCACCTCGGCTGCCTGCTGGTTCAGTTGCCACCCTCACTGGCGTTTGATCCGCGTATTGCAAGCCGGTTCTTTGAAGACCTCAGGGCTCGGTATCCAGGTCATGTGGTGATAGAGCCGCGACATGAGTCTTGGGTCAGCGCCCAAGCGTTGTTCGTCGAGCACCGCATCGCTCAGGCAGCGGTAGACCCGAGACGTCTCAGCAACGATGCTCTGCCAAGCGGTTGGCAGGGGTTCCGTTACTGGCGTCTTCATGGTTCGCCGACGATCTATCACAGCGAATATGAAGAAAGCTGGCTTCGTGACAGGGCGCTGGAGATGCAGCCATTTGAAAACGATGCTCTACCGACCTGGTGTATTTTCGATAACACCGCGCGTGGCGCTGCGATTGGTAATGCGTTAACTCTGCGAAAGTTATTGGGCCCATGGGCAGCCTGATTCGTTGGAACGCAGCTTGAATGCAGGCGGTGTCGACTCAAACCGTCTAGTCAAGCAGGCTAAGCGCGCCTCGCCTGCGGCACTCAAGCCGACGATTTGTCGACTTGAGGGAGCACTCCATTCAATGCCTCAGTCATCAGGTTTGAGTTGACGTTGATCCAGCCTGCCTCCTCGAATGACCTACCCAAGTGGAGGCGCTACAAGAGCTGTGGCTTAACCGACCATTGCGCTGGTCAGAAAGACGGTTTTGACGGCCAACGGACCAGAGGGTTACCAGAGCAATTATTTCTTCTCATCTGTCTGCTGCATCTGCAACGAAGGCTTGGATTGATCCTTGGCCTTGTCCTGGTTGTGATCATTGTCAAAGCAACCGTGCAGTGTCAGAACGCAACATATACCTAGCAAGCGGATGATTCTGTTCATCGCAATCTCCTTGAGCCCATTCATCAAATGTTGTTTAACCGAGCTGTATCTGGGTCGCAACACGCCAGGCATACCGATGGCCAATTGTGCGGATAATTCCCGAGATCTGCTGAAAGGTCGATGTGCGCACCGCTTTCGGTAGTTGTGCATCGACATTGTCTGGTCGCTTAAAACCCGGCATCACATCCTTCGAGCAGCAGGAGTTCTATTCACGCCATGCTGATATCCACTAGCGATGAATGGGCGAAATTTTAGATCGCCGGTCAGCAGCTTCAATCCGACCAGCCAGGAAGCTGACACTATCGCTACCATGGCCGGCCATTGAAACATCCATGTCTTTGCAAACCCCAACAGGGTCAGTAAGCGAGGAGGGGCCGGACGCTCATGTGCCTTACTGAGTCATAGGTGTACCTAGTCACTGGAAACGTCAGCCTTTCGTCTTGGTAGGGTCCGCGGCTCTTGGGTAAGTGCGCTCTTCCTGGATCGTCCCGTCCTCGTTATGAATTTTCAGCGAGGCCGTCTTGCCCTCAAGGAACTCGCTGGCGAGCGAGGTGATCTCGGCCTTGGTCGCGGCGCTTTTCGATGCGCGCTCAGCACCTTGCTTCGTAAGTGCCCAGCCCTCGACCGTTTTGGTGATGTGGTAATTATCCATCGTGGTTCTCCTCTTGTGATCCTGCTATTTGATGCCAACTCGTCGCCGCATGACGGCAGTGATGGTTTGGCGGGTATTCGGAAGATCCGCCCATGGATCGCTATCAAGCTGTCCCAGGCGTTCATGAATGTTTTGGATATTCCAGACATTGGCCCCTTTGATCTCAAGCAGTTCCTCGCGAAAGATCGGCACGGAAACCGGCAGCCCCTCGCGTGTGCGAACAGAGTAAGCGCTGATCGTCGTGGCGCCTAGGCCATTACGCAGGTAATCAATAAAGATGCGTCCCACCCGGTTTTTGGGGCCAGAGACGGCAGAAAAGCGATCCGGCAGTAGCTTGGCAATATGTTTGACGATGGCATGGCTAAAGCCCTTTACAGCCTCCCAATCGGCCTTGGGCGTCAGAGGAACGACCAGGTGAATGCCTTTCCCACCGCTGGTCTTGAGGAATGTTTTGAGCCCCAGTTCATCGAGTACGGCCAAGGTCAATTGCGTGGCTTGCACCATGCTTTTCCAAGGCAGCGCGGGATCCGGGTCCAGGTCGAGAACGAAGCGGTCGGGTCGCTCCAGATCTTTCGAAACGGCATTCAAGGTGTGCAGCTCCATTGCACTCATCTGCACGGCCCCGATGAGCGCTTCGGGATTGTTGATCAGCATCACCGGATGGCCGGTGTACTCCTTGCCCATCGTCTCGATGCCTGGGATTGCCAGCCGGTCGGCATTTTTCTGGAAGAACAGCTCACCGGTGATGCCCTCCGGTGCCCGGACCAGCGCGACAGGGCGTTGCGCCAACTGCGGCAACAGCCAATCGCACACGCTGATGTAGTAGTCCGCCAGATCGCGCTTGGTCGATCCACTGATGGGGTCGATGACGCGCTCGGGGTGAGTCAAACGGATCTTTCCAGAGGTCGTTGAAGCTGCCGATTCTGATTGTTCGGCTCTGGTAGCCTTGGTGGTTTTGCCTCGTCTAGCTTCGGACGCGGCGGACGTCTCGACCTCCGACGGCGGAGCAGGGCGCTCTTCAGTGATCGATATGGCCGGCTTGTCCGTGCGCAGGCCATGAAACACCGCGTGTCTGACTGAGCCATCCTTGGTGATTTCTGCAAACGCGACCTCGGCCAGCAATTGAGGCTTGAGCCAGTGCACGCCCTTGGCTTCGAAGCCGGTAGGGGGATTGACCACGCTCGCGTTGTTCACTTTCAGAGGGAGCAGTTGCTGGAAGATGGTGTTCAGCGTCGCTTGGTTGAAGCCTGTTCCGACTTTGCCTGAAAAACGCAGCTCGCCGCTGTCGGCATCGTGAAGCCCAAGCAGCAGAGCACCGAATTTGCTCCGTGCGCCCTTCGGCTCGGTGTAGCCGACCACCACGAATTCCTGCCGGCGCTTGCATTTCAGTTTGATCCAGTCATCGCTGCGTCGTGATACATAAGGGCTGCCCATGCGCTTGCCGATCAGACCTTCCATTTTCATCTGGCATGCACTGTTCAGCAGGGCATCGGGCGCTTCACCAAAGTCTTCGGAAAACCTGAGTATTTCATCCTCGCTGGCCTCCAGCACTTTGGCCAGGGCGGCACGTCTTTGCTCGACAGGTACCTCGCGCAGATCCATGCCGTTGAGGTAGGGCATGTCGAACAGGTAATAGACGATATTGCCGCTGCGCTCGGATTCGAACGCGTTCTGCAGCGCCTGGAAATCAGGGACGCCATCCTCGTTGGCCACCACCATTTCGCCATCCAGCCAGGCAGAGGCCAACCCCAGGCTCGCGATAGCTTGTGCCTGACGCGCAAGTTTATGCGTCCAGTCATGGCCGTTGCGCGTGAACAATTGCACCTTCCCGTTATCCACCCGGGCCAAGACACGATAGCCGTCGAACTTGATCTCGTAGCGCCAATCGCCCTCGGGTGCTGACTCGACCAATGTGGCCAGCTCCGGTTTGATACTGTCAGGAAGGTCTGCAGGCTGAGCGCCTTTAAGCGTCACCTTTGCAGGTTTCTTTTTTGCTGCAGGCACGTTCTCGACCGGCTTGGGCGCCGCAGCCTTGCCGCCGCGCTGCTTTGGCACGAGTGTACGCTCGCTCAGCACGCTGTCGGGCTGATCCTTGATGACGTCATATTCAGATTCCGGCTTTGCGAACTCATCCTGATGTTTGATCAGAAACCACTGCTCTTGCTTGCCAGGGATATGGGTCTTCACCAGATTCCACACGCCACCGAGCTTCTCGCCCAAGAGTTCGAATTTGAGTCGGCCCTTGGCATACGCCTCGGCAGGATCCGACAGCGGCTTCCAGATCCCCCGGTCCCAGACGATAACATCGCCGGCACCATAGTGGCCCTCGGGGATGTTGCCCTCGAACGTCGCGTAATCGATGGGGTGATCTTCTACATGCACGGCCAGGCGTTTGGCTTTGGGGTCGAGGGAAGGGCCTTTGGGTACCGCCCAACTCTTCAGCGTGCCATCGAGCTCCAACCGAAAATCATAATGAAGACGGGTCGCGTCGTGCTTCTGAATGCAGAACTGCAGCGCCTGATCGGAGCTCTTTTTCGCTGAGCTGCGTTTGTGGTCGCCACCGCCCGAAGGCTCGGATGTCGCATTGAAGTCACGTTTGCGGTTGTACTCTTCAAGGCTCGGATGGGCTTCGTTGTGAGCTGGCGGCGAGGCAGCGGATTGGCTTTTTTTCCGGGTTTTCTTTTCCGGCTTGTTTTGAGCATTTCCGATACGAATCCAGGTTGGGGCGTGATCGCTCGCGTGCTCTTCGCCGCGCACCCAAGCGTCGACACCCGCATCCAGCAGACGAGGCGCTAATACAGGGTTCAGCAGGAGGTGGTCGATGCGAAGGCCAGAGTTTTTCTGCCAGTGCTGACGAAAATAATCCCAGAAAGTGTAGACGCGCTCGTCCGGATACAGATGCCTTACCGAGTCGATCCAGCCTTGAGCCAACAGCCGGCGGTAGCATTCGCGACTTTCGGGCTGTAGCAGGGCGTCCTTTAGCCAGGAGCGCGGGTTGTAGATGTCTTCGTCAGTCGGCACCACGTTGAAATCCCCGGCGAGCACGACGGGATGTTCACTGGCCTGCAATGATTTCGCGTGTTCGATCAGGTGTTCGAACCAACGTAGCTTGTAGTCGAATTTCGGACCGGGTTGAGGGTTGCCGTTGGGCAGGTAAAGGCAACCTACAATCACGCCATGCGCCGCTGCCTCGATGTACCGCGCCTGGGTATCGGCTTCCTCGCCGGGCAAGCCCTTGTGGATCAGCAGCGGCTCGGAATCCCGCGCCAGGACGGCGACGCCGTTCCAGGAGGTCTGACCGAGGTGCAGCGATCCATAGCCTGCGGCCTCCAGTTCTCGTGCCGGAAACGCCTTATCCGGTGCCTTGAGTTCCTGCAGGCAGACGATGTCAGGCTGCTCGCGCTCAAGCCATCGCAGCAGATTGGGCAGGCGCGCGCCAATGCCGTTGACGTTGAACGTGGCGATCTTCAGGTTTTCCACTTCGCGTACCTTCAAGCAGTCCGAGCCTACTCATCTGAGGGTTTACAGAGAGGGGAGTTCGCGATTTATCACTGGGAGAATGACCGTTCGAGAACCTCATCGAACGACGGCTCAGGCATTGATCCGAAAACGTTGAGTCACGACATATTGATTCATTGGAAACGCCAACAGATGCCAGAGCAGATGTAGAACGGTCAGGTCACGCTGCTGGCCCTGCCTCCATCATTTCAAGTGGAGAGGAGCTTGCGAGCGCATAGGCATGCGGAGCGATCAGCTCCGTTCGACGCAGTGCCCGCGCCTGGCCGCCAAGCTGTCCACTACCTATCCATATGGCCTGACCGAGCCGCAGCCGCCGAAAAAAATCGCAGGTTGAGCGGCGATACATTCAATGAGCTGTTTGCTGAAGGCTGCTGGATTTGGTTTCACCGCGTGCGCCGGTCACGCGCACCAGTAACTGGCCGACATTGATAGAAAAAACGCTCGAGTAGCCGCCCGGGCTGCGCATCGACAGGCTGGCTACTCGCGCTAGTGGGCGGTCATGGTCCAATCGCAAGGCGACCGCCTGCTCATTGCATCGACCGGCTGTACAGTGGTGGCCCATGGCAGCTTTTTGCATCCGCCTCCGCCAGTGAGGATAGCGAGCTGCGCTTTGAGCCCGAAGGTATACGGGTCAACGGGCGATGGCGTTTCAGCTCGGGCATCGAGAATGCCAGCTGGTTGATGCTTAATGCGCCTTGCCCCTCCCACCCGCAAGCCGCACTCCAGCGCACAGCTATACAGCGCCGAACTCTTATATGAGTCCCTAATTACGCGACTGCATGAGGCAGGAGTACGCGACCAGGCTTTGGATACTCAGCAATTACTGCTACTCAAGCGCGACAGGGCATCAGATTCTGTTATTCATCGTGCCACTGGTCGTATTCCAGGCCACAAAAAGCGCGTCTTGGGCGGGGCTCGCATTTTTCGTCGAATCGCTGCCGCGGTTCCTTGCTTTCCCGTTTTGCGGCGCGCTGTGTGACAAGTTCTCGCCTGTCAGGATTTTGCATGTCAGTCAGATCTGCCGGGCATTCATCTGCGTGCTGGCGATAGCACTCTACGGCATCTTTGGTGGTATCGGCTGGGTCATTGCACTCTCGGCGCTGTGCGGCGTGTTGACCACGCAAGGCATCATGGCTCGCGAGGTGCTGATGCCGCATATTTTCCACCACTATACCTACACCAAAACGTTGTCCTACTCGCAGATCGCGGATCAGACCGGGCTGGTGCTGGGGCCTTTGCTCGCAGCACTGATGTTGGAGGTCTGGGCTTGGCACTGGGTGGTGCTGTGGACCGCCGGATTGTTTCTGTTGGCAGACCTGAGCATGCTGGTCTGGCAACGTTTCAGCCGAATCACGCTGACGACGTTCGAGCAGCATCAGGACATCTGGCTGCAGCCCTTGAAGATCGCATTCGGTCATATCCGCAATCTGGGCGAGCTGAAAAAAATCATCACGCTAGCAGTAGGTGTCAACTTTATCGTCGGCGTCACGCTGGCGACCTCGGCCGCCATGGTCATAGGTCACTACAGTGCTGCAAAGGACAGCTACGCAGCGCTGCAGGCGGCGGGCGCCGTTACGACGATCGTGATCCTGTTTGCGCTCGCTCGGATCGCGCTGCCATTGCGGATTCTCGGAGGTCTCGGATATTCGATGATCGCAATCGGCGCGTTTATCACCGCACTGAGCCCCAGCCTGCTTGGCTATATTACGGGTTTCCTTCTAATCGTCGGTTTCGACAAAATGTTCAACGTCTACATCCGCACTATTCGGCAGCGGGTGATACCTCCCCAGGATTTCGGAAAGACAGTAGGCGTGATCACTCTGCTGAATAACATGTCTCAGCCGCTAGCAGGCTTATTGGTAGCGGTGTTGGCGGCTCCAATGGGCACGCAATACGTAATTCTTATTCTGGCGGTGTTAAGTGTCGTGCTTGGCGGCTTTGCCAAGTTTTGTTTTACCCAAAGGCGCAGTCTTGCAACGCTATCGAGTCTCGAAGTGGAACAAGGGGTAGGGGACTAAGACAAGCGCTACTGACCTCGTCTGGTTGGGTTGGTCTCATTTGGAACGGACGGATAGGCAGCTTAAATTTGTCACATCTGTTCCAGTGATGCCGCATCTGTGAAGAATCCTGTGATATCACTTCAAAACGAGCGCTTGAACTGCTCGTGGTTTAGCACGCTCTGTGTTGTGGCCTCGTAATGCTGGCGCAGCAGGTCACAGGCCAACTCGACATTCTTCGCCAGCACCGCGTCCAGCAACTGCTTGTGCTCATGGGGCACATCGCGTTTGGCGCTGTCGGCGTAGTGCATGGACAGCAGGCGATAGCGTGCGGTTTGGTCGCGCAGCATGCCGGAAAAACGCAACAGCCATGGCGAATCGCACGCCGAGATCAGCGCACTGTGAAAGGCTTCGTGGGCGGCCTCCCATTCGGGCTTGAGCAGTCGCTCCGGGCCTTCGATGACGGGCAGGCGGTCCAGGCGATGGTGCGCGGCAAGCACGCGGCTTTCCCATTCCACGTCACCCAGGCGAATCGACTCGGCCAGGGCCTGGGTTTCGATCAGCAGGCGGGTGTTGGTGATATCGCAAATCTCGTCGGCGGAAATCTTCCCGACCCGAAACCCTTTGCGATCAGCCAGCGAAACGAAACCGGTGGCTGCCAGACGTGACAGCGCTTCTCGCAGGGGGATGACGCCGGCGTCGTAGGAATCGGCGAGCTCCTTGAGACCCAGCTTGGCGCCGGGCAGCAATTTGCCATTGATGATGTCCTCGCGTACGCGCATTTCAAGCTGAGAGGCCATGGTGCGTTTTTCGGCGACGTCAAATTCGGGCATCCACGCTTCGGGTTGGCTCACAGTGTTCACAATCCAGTTTCATTGAGACGAGCAGGCACCATACGCCAAATTAGAAAAAACGAAAATAATATATCGTTTATCGATTGTATATTTTCTGCATTTGCGTTTAGGCTGCCCGCGAGCTGTCCTGGACAGACAAAGCTCACTGCCGACACCGGTTGCCTTTCCCACGATAAGGGCCGCCGGTTGTCGGCTTTTTTGTGCCTGAAATCTGCAACTCCTCGCAAACCCCTGTGAATGCAGCCTGTTAAACGGCTCTGCGCGTCCGGTTATACAAAATCAAAAATAATATATTATTTTGTTGACGGTATATTTTCTGAGGCTTACCTTTCGCCTATCGAGCCATCCCAAGCCCCGGCAGCTCGTACTCACAACAAGAGGTTTTTTCCATGCGTTACGTGAATTTCATGCACAAAGGCCAGGCCACTCTGGGTGTTCGCACTGCCGAAGGCGTCCGGATTCTGGGCAGTGAATCCCTGGAGTCGCTGCTCAAGCGCGGTGTCGACCTGGCCACCTACGGCGAAACGGCCCAAGGCCCCGTTGTGCAAATCGGCGAGCAGGACTACCTGCCGCTGATGCAGGAACCGGGCAAGATCGTCTGCGTCGGCCTGAACTACGCCGACCACACCAAGGAATCGCCTTACGCTCAGCCGGACTACCCGACTCTGTTCCCGCGCTTCAACTCCAGCCTGACCGCGCACAACAAGCCGCTGGTACGCCCACGTGTGTCGGACACCCTCGATTACGAAGGCGAGATGGCGGTGATCCTGAAAAGCGGGGGCCGTCATATCGCCAAGGAAGACGCGCTCAAGCACGTCGCCGGTTACGCGTTGTTCAACGAAGGGTCGGTGCGCGAGTATCAGTTCAAGTCGCCGCAATGGACCGTGGGCAAGAACTTCGATGACACCGGCGCCTTCGGCCCGGATCTGGTCACGGCCGACGAGTTGCCTGCCGGTGGCAAGGGCCTGCTGCTGGAAACCCGCGTCAACGGCAAAGTGGTGCAGTCGGCCAATACCGACGACATGCTGTTCGACGTCGCCACAGTGATTTCCACCCTGAGTGAAGCGGTGACCCTGAGCGCAGGAGACGTGATCGTCAGCGGCACGCCTGCCGGTGTCGGCTTTGGCATGAATCCGAAGGTGTACCTGAAGGCTGGCGATGTCGTGGAGATTTCCATCGAAGGCATCGGCAAGCTGGTCAACCCGGTGATCGACGAAGTCTGATTGCCGCCGCCGTTTGAACCAGACTCCATCGACGGGTCTGGTATCTAAAACAATAAAGGAGGCAGTGATGAGCTCCGATGTAAGTGGTGTCCATTCCATCGATCACTACGCGCTGACTGTGCCGTCGCTGGCACAGGCCCGGCATTTTTTCGAGCACTTCGGCCTGGATGTGCGCGAAACCGACGATCAGCTCGACCTGCATGCTGCCGACGGCCTGCGCTGGGCGAAGATTCTGCCTGGCGAGGGCAAATCCCTGGCGTACCTGAGTTTCAATTGCTTTGAGCACGACCTTGCGCGCCTGCGTCAACAGGTGGAGGCATGCGGCGGGCGTTTCGAGGACGGCGATGGTCAGGGCTTCTGGTTTCGCGACCCTCACGGCAATTTGCTGCAGATCAAGGCCGGCAGCAAAACCATGCCCGATCACAAGGCCGAGGTGACCCGCGCCAGCGTGACCGGCGAGATGGGCGGCGAGCAGATCCGCGGCGTCGGCACCCGTGATCAGGTCCCGCGCATCACCCCCTCGCGCTTGTCCCACGTGCTGCTGTTCAGCCCAGATGTCACTGCGTCGATCGCATTCTATGAGCAGGCGCTGGGCTTGCGGCTGTCCGACAAATCCCAGGACATCATCGCCTTCATGCATGCGCCCCACGGCTGCGATCATCATCTGGTGGCCTTTGTTAAAAGCTCGGCCAAGGGCTGGCACCACGCGGCCTGGGAAGTGGCGAATATCGATCAGGTCGGGGCCGGTGCCTTCCAGATGGCCGCTGCCGGGTACAAGGACGGCTGGGGTACAGGGCGTCACAGCCTGGGCTCCAACTACTTTCACTACGTGCGCGACCCCTGGGGATCGTTCTGCGAGTACTCCGCCGAGATGGATTACATCAACGAGGGCGTAAGCTGGCCCAGCGGTGATTTCCAGCCGGAGAACTCGCTGTACCTGTGGGGCCCCGACGTGCCCGAGTACTTCATTCTCAATACCGAAGCCGAGGCCGCGCTGCTCGTCGAGTAGCCCTTCAAGCCCTTTTTTACCCTTCATGAGGCGCGCTCGCGCGCTCAAGGGGAGCGGCTGGCCCGGTGTTTTCAAAAACAAGACTTCTGGACATCGATCATGAGCACGACAACAACCTTTGATGTGGCGATCGTCGGCTACGGCCCCGTGGGGCAGACCCTGGCCATATTGCTGGGAAAAATGGGCTACAGCGTCGCAGTGTATGACCGCTGGCAGTCGTTGTATCCGCTGCCCCGGGCGGTGTTTCACGACCACGAGATCCGCCGCGTCTTCACCATGATGGGGCTTGGCCCGGCCCTTGAGCACATCTCCCAGCCTTCGGCTTGCTACCAGTGGTTCAACGCCGACTGGAAGGTGCTGGTGGAAATCGACTGGTCAGCCGAATCGATCAGCGACGGCCCCTTTGGTTACCTGTTCAACCAGCCTGCGCTGGAGGCCTTGCTCGATTCCCAGGCCAAGGCCATTCCGTCGGTAGAAGTGCATCAGGGCTGGGAGGCCATCGGCCTTGAGCAGAAGCCCGGAGGCTGCAAGCTGACGATGCGCCGCGCTGTGCGTTCGGGGGCTGCCGACACCTCAATGGGCGAAGAAACCCGCGAGGTGCGTGCGCGTTACGTGATTGGTGCCGATGGCGCCAACAGCTTCGTGCGCCGCGACCTGGGTATCGCCTGGCATGACCTGGGCTTTGAAGAAGACTGGCTGGTGGTTGATCTGCAACCCAATCCTGGCGTCGAACTGGATGTTCCGGACATCGGCCAGTGGTGCAACCCGGCGCGGCCAACCACCATGGTGCCGGGCGGCCCTGGCTATCGCCGCTGGGAGTTCATGCGCCTGCCTCACGAGAGCCTCGAAGACCTGCAAAACACCGACAAGGTCTGGGAATTGCTGTCGCCGTGGGTCACCCCCGAGACCGCGACGCTGGTGCGTCACGCGGTGTACCAGTTCCGCTCTCGCATCGCCGAGAACTGGCGCAGCGGCCGGGTGTTGCTGGCAGGGGATGCCGCGCACCTGATGCCGCCGTTCATGGGGCAGGGCATGTGCTCGGGCATTCGCGATGCCTGGAACCTGTCGTGGCGCCTGGACCTGATCCTCAAGGGCGTCTGCGACGACAGCCTGCTGGACAGCTACACGCCAGAGCGCAAGCCGCAGATTCGCGCAGTGATCGACGCGTCGGTGGCCATGGGCAAGGTGGTTTGCGTGTCCGATCTGCAACAGGCGGCTGAGCGCGACGCGGCGTTTCTCAACGGCGATGTGCCGCCGTTGCCACCGTTCCCCGGATTGCAGGACGGTCTGGTGCATAAGGATCAGCAGGGCAACCCCGTGGGCGTGGCGGGCACGTTGGGCGTGCACGGCAGCCTGCAGCACGAGGGCCTCACCGCGCGCTACGACGACCTGTTCGGGCGTGGTTTCCACCTGCTGGCGATTGGTGACGAAGACCCGCTGCAGCACATCGACGCGCAGCAACGCGCAGGGCTTGAGCAAATTGGCCTGCGGGTGATTCGCCTGAGCCAGAGCGCGAGCCCGCAGGCCGGCGTCTACCATGACGTTTCGGGCAAGTATCACCGCTTCATGCAAGAGGCAGGGCTCACCGCGTTGGTCGTGCGCCCGGATTTCTACCTGTTTGGTGGCGTCGGCGAGATCAACCGACTGCCAGCGTTGCTCGACGAACTGCTGGCGCAACTGCGTCCGCACACGGCCGGCCGGTCCAACGGAGGCACGCTCATGGCCGCCGTCAGCTGACCCTGTAACCCGCCCCGGCATGGAGCTGTCGGGGCGTTGCTTGCTCATCCTTCTGATAACAAAAACAAGAGTCAGACAATGCACAACATCAAGGTAAAAGCACTTGGTGCGGTTTTGGCCGCCTTCGCAACGGTCAATGCACACGCTCAAGACACACCCGAACCCGGAGAGGGGTCGTTGTTTCGCGCGCTGTTCGGCCCCAGTCTGGAACGCGACTACGGGATTACCGTGTCAGGTCTGCTGGATCTGGCGTACGTGCGCAACAACCGCTCCACCCATGACGAGCGCGAGGACGGCCAAAGCAACCTGCCGCTCACCGGCATGTCCGACGAAGGCGCAGAATTCGGCGGTTTTCACATCTTCATCGACAAGCCGCTGAAGTCGACCATGGTGCCGCGGATCACCCCGACCCCTGGTCCCACGCCTGAGCAAGCCTCATTCGGCTTTACCTTCGAGAGCAACTACGGGCGCAATGCCCAGTACGCGCGCACCTATGGCTGGGACATGCACTGGAACGTCAACCAGCCCGGCGACAACGACACCGACAAGGCCGGTCGCGACAAACAGAAGTTCCTCGCCATTCCCAATATCGCAGGCTTGGCCTATCTGCCCGTCGGCACCGGGCTGAACGTCATGGCCGGTGTGTTCGGCCCTGCAATCGGCTACGAAATCCCGCCAAACATTCGTGCCTCGCGCAACGCCTTTGCCAGCAAGACTTACGCGTTCGTCACCGAGCCTGGCACCGTGGCCGGGGTCATGCTGGGCAGCCGGGTGATGAATAACGAGCACGGTTTGCTGGGTGTAGAACTTGGGGTGGTGCAGGGCTGGGACAATATCCGGGACAACAACAGTGGCAAGTCGGCCATCGGTGCGCTGCGCTGGCGCTCGCCGGACATGCAGACCTGGCTCGACTACGAGTTCATCGCCGGCAACGAGCAGAACGACCATCTGGACGATGTGCAGGCGCCCATCTCGCGGCTGATCTCGCAGGACAACCAGTTCAAGCAGCAGCACTCGATCAACGGCTGGCATCAGTTCGACGAGCACTGGTCGATGGGCGCTGAAGTGGTATACGGCCGACAGGACGGCGATGGCAAGGCCAGTACCGTCGACATCGTCACTGGTCCCCGCTTCGACGGCGCGCACTGGTGGGGTGCCAACGCGGTGGTCACCTATCAATACCGGCCGGACCTGGCGTTCTCGGTGCGGGGCGAGCATTTCAGCGACCCGGATGGCTTCATCTTGTTCCCGACCACCACTGCGCGGGGCGACTTCAATGCACTCACGGCGGGGCTGCGCTATGACGTCACGCGCAATGTCTCGCTGCGCCCGGAAATCCGTTACGACTGGTTCGACGGTCGCGACAGCCAGCGGCCGTTCGGCAATGGTCGCGACCAGACGCAACTGACCGGCATGGTCGAAGCGCTGATCTACTTCTGATCTCGCGTAACCCCTGAATCGCTGCACACACCGCGCCCCGAACCCTGGGTGCTGACTCAACACGTCTGTCTGCTGGAGCTTTGCCATGAATCACAATGACAAGAAATGGGATGCTCGTTACGAATGGAAGGCCGTGGCGATGCTTGCTATCGGCTTCGGGCTGGTAGGGCTGGACCGCTTCATCATCCTGCCACTGTTCCCGGTCATGATGCCGGACCTGGGACTGGACTATCAGGACCTGGGCAATATCTCGGCCGTGCTGGCGATTGCCTGGGGGATTTCCTCGATCTTCATGGGGCGTTTGTCCGACCGCATCGGTAGACGCCGGGTGCTGATCCCGGCGGTGCTGCTGTTTTCGTTGCTGGCGGGTGTGTCTGGACTGGCTGGCGGCGTGGGCATGCTGTTGTTGATTCGCGCGGTGATGGGCGTCAGTGAAGGGGCGTTCACGCCCACCGCGATTGCCGCCACCGCCGAAGCCTCGCATCCGGGGCGGGTCGGCATGAACATTGGCATCCAGCAGGCGTTCTTCCCGATCCTGGGGCTGGGTGTCGCGCCGATCATCGCCACGCAATTGCTGCTGGTTCTGCCGTCGTGGCGCTGGGTGTTTCTGATCGTGTCGCTGCCGGGCTTCGTGCTGGCCTGGTTTCTCTATCGTCACCTCAAAGAAACCCGCGCGCCGCACCGCGTCGAGTCAGCCGACAAAGCCTCGGGCAACTGGCTGGCGGCGCTGCGTTATCGCAATGTGCCGCTGAATATCATCGGCATGTTCTGCATGCTGACCAGCCTGTTCGTGGTCAGCGTGATGATGCCCAACTACCTGACCGACTATCTGAAACTGTCGGTGCAACAGATGGGCTTCGTGATGTCTGCCATTGGTCTGGGCGGGTTTCTCGGGCAGCTGATTATGCCCGCGTTGTCTGATCGCATCGGCCGCAAGACGGTGGTCATCATCTCGTTCCTGGCCACCGGCGTGTCGCTGTGGCTGATGATTCACACGGGGGCCGAGCCCGTGAAGCTGTTCGTGCTGCTGTTTCTGACGACGTTCTTCAACTTCAGCATGATCTGCATGACGGTCGGGCCGCTGACCAGTGAATCGGTTCCAGCAGCGCTGACCTCGACGGCGACAGGCCTGGTGGTCGGTATCGGCGAGATCTTCGGCGGCGGTGTCGCACCTGCCATTGCCGGTTTCATCGCCCAGCACCACGGCATCGAGAACACCCTATACTTGGCGTTGAGTGGCGTGGCGCTGGGCCTGGTGGTGGCGCTGGCACTCAAGGAAACCGTGTCAGGTCGTCAGCGCGTCGTGCTCGAAGAAGCTTGAAATCAGCCGCTCGACGGTCTGCGGAATCTGCGCCAGGTCGACTTCGGCCTGGTTCAGCAGCCATTCATAGACTGTTCCGGTGAGCAGGGTTTTGACCGCTGAGGCCGCCGCCGGAATATTGCGATGGGGGCTGCCGTCCGGTTGGCGGTAGCGGGCGCTCAGGGCGGCGATCAGGCAGCGTTTGATGCGGTCGAGAATGGTCGTCAGGCGGCTGTAGACCTGATGGTTGGCGGTCACCAGTTCCGTGCGATGCAGCATGATCAGGGTGGCCCGATGCTGGCGCGGGTCATTGACGGTCTCTTGCAGCGCATGGCCGATCAACTCACCCAGCTTCCGGGGCGAGAGAGTGTGCTGCAACGCGGCGAATTGGCCGGGCAGGCGATCCCACGACAACTGCGCCCTGTGCAGCACGGCTTCGAGCAGTTGGTCCTTGTCGCGAAAGTGCCAGTAGATCGCGCCTCGGGTCATGCCGGCGCGCTCGGCAATCTGCTGAAACGATGTGGTGGCATAGCCCTGTTCACTGAATAACTGTTCGGCGGCGTCCAGCAACAAGGCGTGGGTCTTGTCCGTTTCTTCACGAGTTTTTCTGGCCATGGCCGGTTCTCCGTCGTGCTGTTTCCAGGCGTGAATCAATGACTGCCCGCAAGCTTGAGGATGGCCGCCTTGCAGTCTTCCAGCGCCTGCCTGAACTCGGACGAGCGCGTCTGGAACCGTGACGTCGGCGCCACCACCGCTACTGCATGCGGCCCCATGAACGTCGGTATCAGGATCGCGCAGGCGCTGATGCCCACGGTGTGCTCCTGATGATCGATGGCAAAGCCGCTGGCGCGAATCTGTTGCAGTTCCGGCAGCAGCGATTCGATGTCGTGGGTCGATTCGGTCAGCGGGTCCAGCCTGTCGCCCAGCCATTCACGCACCTGGGCGTCGCTCAGGGTAGAGAGCAGCGCCTTGCCATCCGCCGTGGCGTACATCGGCAGTGAATGCCCCATCGGAAACACCACACGCAGTTCGCGCTCGGCGATCACCCGGTCGATGACGATGTTCTGTTTGCCGCTGATGCACGACAGCGTGACGCTCTCCTGCAGCTGCTCGCACAGCGCTTCCAGGGATTTGCGCGCGATGGAAATGATGTCGGTGTGGGTCTGGTGAATCAGCTGAGCCAGCGCCGGGCCTAGGCGAAACCCATTGCCGGGGCGCAGGGCCTCGACCAGTTGCTCGGTTTCCAGCGCCGCGACGATGCGCTGCACGGTGGAGCGGGCCAGGCCCACCTCTTGGGCGATAGCGGCCAGGCTCAAGCCTTGCGGATGGCTGCCCAGCGCGCGCATCACGGCGCTGGCGCGGGCGATCACCTGAATGCCGCCTGAGCGCGCGTCTTCGTTGTCGTTGTCTTTCGGATTACTCATTGCCTTCCTCGATTGGGCTGTCCGCGTGCGCTCGCGCTGCGTGATCTGGACTAAACGCGGAGTTTACAGACTCCACGAATCAATCAGCCATCAACTCGGTTGCGTCATTCGCGATAACCGCATTATGATACATCGCATCGCATTGTGGTTATTTAATCTTTTCCATTCCAGTTCGCCGCTGCATTAGCGTCAGCCCATGGCGACCGGATGGCTGTGTTTCAAAGGAGCCTCAAATGAAAATCAAACCTTCCCGGCGTGCCTGCCGGGTGCTGCCGATGGCGGTGCTGTTATTGGCCGGCTGCAAGGAGCCTGCGCAGGTCGCTGCCCCCAAGACGCCTGAGGTGGGCGTCGTCACCCTCAAGGCGCAAAACGTGTTGCTGAGCAGCGATCTGCCAGGACGCACCTCGGCGTTCCGCGTGGCCGAAGTGCGCCCGCAGGTCAGCGGTATCATTCACAAGCGCCTGTTCAACGAAGGCGCGGTGGTGAAGAAGGGCCAGCAGCTGTATCAGATTGACCCGTCCAGCTATCAGGCGGCGTACGACAAGGCCAAGGCCAACCTGGACACCACGCGTAACCTGGCCGAGCGCTACAAGCGACTGGTGGAAAGCCGCGCGATCAGCCGTCAGCAGTTCGATGACGCCGACGCCAACTTCCGCCAGGCCAGGGCCGATCTGAAAATGGCCCAGATCAACCTCGAATACACCAAAGTACTGGCCCCCATCGACGGCCGTATCAGCCGTTCGAGCGTCACCGAAGGCGCGCTGGTGAGCACCAATCAGACCGATGCGCTGGCCTCGATCAATCAACTGGACCCGATCTACGTCGACGTCACCCAGGCCTCCACCGACCTGCTGCGGCTGCGCCGCGAAGTGGCGTCCGGGCAGCTGAGCATGGCCGGGCCCGACCAAGTGAACGTGCAACTGACCCTTGAAGACGGCACAGCCTATACGCAACCGGGCACGCTGAAATTCACCGAAGTGACCGTCGATCCGGGCACCGGTGCGGTGACCCTGCGTGCCGCGTTCGCCAACCCTGAAAACATCCTGCTGCCGGGCATGTTCGTCCACGCAAAATTGGCCGAAGGCGTACGCGAGCAGGCGATTCTGGTGCCGCAACAGGGCGTGACCCGTGACCTCAAGGGCCAGGCCACCGCGTTTGTAGTCGGTGCCGGTAACAAGGTCGAGCTGCGCGAGATCAAGGTCATGCGCAGCATCGGTAATCAGTGGCTGGTGGAGTCGGGCCTTGCGGCGGGCGATCAGGTCATCACCGAAGGGGTGCAACGGGTCAAGCCGGGCACTGAGGTGCTGGCAGTGGCGGCGCGCAATGTCGCACCCGTTCCGGCGATGGCCAGCGCCACGCCTTGAAGGTCACGCGCTTTTCGCAATGACGCTGCGGCGTTCCACGCTTTTCAGGTAACTCTTCATGGCTAATTTTTTCATCAACAGGCCGATCTTCGCCTGGGTGATCGCGATCGTGATCATGCTGGCCGGCGGGCTTTCGATTCTCAAGCTGCCGATCAACCAGTACCCGAACATCGCCGCGCCGGCGGTCAACATCACCGTCACCTATCCCGGTGCATCGGCGCAAACCGTGCAGGACACCGTGGTTCAGGTGATCGAGCAACAGCTCAACAACCTCGACGGCCTGCGCTACATGTCGTCGGAGAGCAACAGCGACGGCAGCACCAACATCACGGTGACCTTCGACCAGGGCACCAACCCCGACATCGCCCAGGTACAGGTGCAGAACAAGCTGCAACTGGCCACGCCCTTGCTGCCCGAAGAGGTGCAGAAACAAGGCCTGCGTGTGGCCAAGTACCAGATCAACTTCATGCTGATCGTGGGCCTGTATTCCGAAGACGGCTCGATGGACGACTTCGACATCGGCAACTACATCGCCTCCAACATGAAAGACCCGATCACCCGGACTCACGGTGTCGGCGACTTCCTGCTGCTGGGCGCTCAGTACGCCATGCGCATCTGGGTCGATCCGGCGAAGCTGGAAAGCTATCAACTGACCCCGCAGGACGTGATCAATGCCGTGCAGTCGGAAAACGTGCAGGTCTCGTCCGGTTCGCTAGGCGGCTTGCCGACCCGCAAACAGGTGCAGCTCAACGCCACGGTACTGGGCAGCTCGCGGATGAAGACCGCCGAGGAGTTCAACGAGATTCTGGTCAAGGTCAATCCCGATGGCTCGCAAGTGCGCGTCAAGGACGTGGCCAGCGTGGGCCTGGGCGCAGAGAACTTCTCGATCTCAGGCACCTACAACGGCAAGCCTGCGGCGGCGATTGCCCTGCGTCTGGCCACCGGCGCCAACCTGCTGGACACGGTCAAGGCGGTGCGCCAGACCGTGGCCGAGCTTGAACCGTATTTTCCCAAAGGCCTGAAAGTGGTGTTCCCCTACGACACCTCGCCGGTGGTGGGCGCCTCGATTCATGAAGTGGTCAAGACCCTGTTCGAAGGCATCCTGCTGGTGTTCCTGGTCATGTACCTGTTCATGCAGAACATCCGCGCCACGCTGATCCCGACCCTGGCGGTGCCGGTGGTGCTGCTCGGTACGTTCGGCATCCTGGCGGCGTTCGGCTTCACCATCAACACCCTGACCATGTTCGGCATGGTGTTGGCTATCGGCCTGTTGGTGGACGACGCCATCGTCGTGGTGGAAAACGTCGAGCGGGTCATGGTCGAGGACGGCTCTTCGCCCAAGGAGGCCACGCGCAAATCCATGGGCCAGATCCAGGGCGCGCTGGTCGGCATCGCGATGGTGCTGTCGGCGGTGTTCGTGCCCATGGCGTTCTTCGGTGGCGCCACGGGGATCATCTATCGCCAGTTTTCCGTGACCATCGTCTCGGCCATGGCGCTGTCGGTGCTGGTGGCGCTGATCTTCACCCCGGCGCTCTGTGCAACGCTGCTCAAACCGATCAGCCACGATCATCACGAGAAGAAGGGCTTCTTCGGCTGGTTCAACCGCACCTTCGATCGCGGCGCCGACCAATACAAAGTGGGGGTGGCGACCATTGCCCGGCGCAAGGGGCTGTTCCTGCTGTTGTATCTGGCAATCGTCGCGGCAATGGCCTTGCTGTTTCCCAGGATCCCCACGGCTTTTCTGCCCGATGAAGACCAGGGCACGATGATCGTTCAGGTGCAGATGCCGCCCAACACCTCGGCCCAGCGCACTCAGGTCGTGCTCGATAATGTGCGTGATTACGTGCTCAAGCAGGAGGAGGGGATCGTCGAGTCGGCGTACACCGTCAACGGCTTCAACTTCGCCGGACGCGGGCAGAACTCGGGGATGTTGTTCATCGGCCTCAAACCCTGGGAGGAGCGTAGCGGCGAGGCCGAGACGTCGGTCTTTGCCCTGTCCCAGCGGATTCAGGCCCACGCCAACCAGATCAAGGACGGCACGGCGATCGCCATCGTCCCCCCGGCGATTCTGGAAATGGGCAACGCCAGCGGTTTCGACCTGTACCTGCAGGACAACGTCGGCATGGGCCACGAGAAGCTGATGCAGGCCCGCGACCAGTTTCTGCAGCTGGCGGCTCAGGACTCGACCCTGACCCGTGTGCGCCCCAACGGCCTGAATGACGAGCCGCAGTACCAGATCACCATCGACAAGGAAAAGGCCCGCGCGCTGCAGGTCAGCATCAGCGACATCAACAACACCATGAGCACGGCGTGGGGTTCGTCCTACGTCAACGACTTCATCGACCGCGGGCGGGTGAAAAAGGTGTACGTGCAAGGCGAGGTGAGTGGCCGGATCGCCCCCGAAGACTTCGATAAATGGTACGTGCGCAACGCCCGTGGCGAGATGGTCAAGTTCTCGGCATTTGCCTCCGGCCACTGGACATTCGGCTCGCCCAAGCTTGAGCGCTACAACGGCGTGCCTGGGGTGGAAATCATGGGTGAGCCGGCGCCCGGTTACAGCTCCGGCGACGCCATGGCCGCTGTGGACCGCATTGCCAGCCAGCTGCCTGACGGGGTAGGGATTCGTTTTACCGGGATTTCCTATGAAGAGCGCATGTCCGGTTCGCAAGCCCCGGCCCTGTACGCGATTTCCATTCTGATCGTGTTCCTGTGCCTGGCAGCCTTGTATGAGAGCTGGTCGGTGCCGGTCTCGGTGATCATGGTGGTGCCCTTGGGTGTGATCGGTGCGGTGGTCGCGACGTTGCTGCGCGGGCTGTCCAATGACGTGTTCTTCCAGGTCGGCCTGCTGACCACGGTGGGGCTGTCGGCGAAGAACGCGATCCTCATCGTCGAGTTCGCCAAGGCATTGCATGAAGAGCAGGGCAAGCCGTTGCTGGAAGCAGCAGTCGAAGCGGCGCGCCTGCGTCTGCGACCGATCGTCATGACGTCGCTGGCGTTCATGCTCGGCGTGTTGCCATTGGCGATTTCCAACGGCGCCGGCTCCGGCAGTCAGCACTCCATCGGCACCGGCGTGATCGGCGGCATGGTCACGGCGACCTTCCTGGCAGTGTTCTTCGTACCGATGTTCTTCGTCGTGATCTGCAACCTGTTCGGCAAGAAAAACCCGAGCCTTGGCAAGTCCCATGCACAACTGTCCGGAGAGCAGCGATGAGCGCTATTCAATTGCGCGCCGCCGTGGTGGTGGCGCTGATGGGGGTCAGCGGCTGTTCGCTGATCCCCGACTACCAACGTCCCGAGGCGCCGGTCGAGCAGACCTGGGTGATGCCGGCCGCCGCGCAAGCCAATGCCCCGCGTGTGGCCTGGCAGCAGTTTTTCCGGAACGATGTGCTGCGCGAACTCATCAGCCAGTCGCTGCTGAACAACCGCGACCTGCGTGTCGCGGCCCTGAACATCGAGAAGGCCCAGGCGCAGTACCGGATTTCCCGGGCTGACCTGCTGCCTTCGATCAACGCCTCGGGTTCGGGCGCCAGCCAGCGCGTGCCCAGTGATCTGAGCACCACGGGCGATAATCAGGTCACCCATCAGTACAGCGCAGGCGTGGGTTTCACTGCGTATGAACTGGATTTTTTCGGTCGCGTTCGCAGCCTCAATCAACAGGCGCTGGAAAGCTACTTCGCGACGGTCCAGGCCCAGCGCAGCGTCAAGGTGGCGTTGATTGCCGAGGTCGCCAGCGCCCACTTCCAGCTGCAGGCGGATCAACAATTGCTGGCCATTGCCCGGCAGACCCTGGCCAGCCAGCACGACAGCTACGCGCTGGTGAAAAGCAGCTACGACCAGCAAGTGGCGACCGAGCTGGACCTGAGCCAGGCCGAGAGCACGGTGCACACTGCCGAAGCGGCGCAGGCGCAATACGAGCGGCAGGTGGCGCAGGACAAGAACGCGTTGGTACTGCTGGTGGGCAAACCGTTGGCACCGCCAATGTTCGCGGCGACCGGCCTCGATGCGCCGGCCGTCGACGAGCAGCTGCCGGTGGGCTTGCCCTCGGACTTGCTGATGTATCGCCCCGATATCCTTGAGGCCGAGCATCAGCTCAAGGCCGCCAACGCCAACATTGGTGCGGCGCGGGCAGCGTTCTTTCCGAGCATCACGCTGACCGCCTCTGCTGGGGCCGCCAGCGCGGACCTGGGCCAATTGTTCTCGGGCGGGCAGGGCACGTGGAGCTTCGTGCCGTCGATCAACATCCCGATCTTCAACGCCGGGCGCAATCAGGCCAATCTCGATGTCGCCAGGGTGCAATCGTCCATTGAAGTGGCCAACTACCAGAAGGCCATTCAGGTCGCATTCCGCGAAGTCTCCGATGGCCTGGATGCACGGGATTCACTGACCACCCAGGTGGTCGCTGAAACCCGCCTGGAGCAGGCCAACCGGCGCAATTACCTGTTGGCAGACAGCCGCTATCGCGAAGGGGTAGACACCTACCTCAACGCCCTCGACGCCCAGCGCAGCCTGTTCAGCGCGCAGCAAAGTCTGGTCAACACCAAACTGGCCCGGATCAACAACCTGGTGACGCTTTACAAGGCGCTAGGCGGCGGGGAGAACGCGGACACCACGCTCTAAGCATCTTTATCCCCCATCAATCCCCTGCTGATGTTTCCTCCCTTGGGCCCATGAAATCCGTTCTCATGGGCTCTTTTTTTTCGGGTTCATTGCCCACAGGGGCAGTGTCTCGGTCACTTCACCGGCCGCCCAGGCTTGCAGATAGGTGATGGAAAAGTTGACGGCTTCTTCGCACCTGGCGCCGACGCACCCCAGGCTGCACAGGGTCATGCGCACACAGGTGTCGATGTAGCGCTCAGGCAGCTCGATGCCCTGGCGCAGCGTCTGGATACCGTGGGCCGAAGCACCCATGAGAAAGTCGGTGGCCGCGTCGATTCTGTCGAAGACGAAATCGCCTTGCGCCTTGCCGCTTTCAAGGTCCCTGGACATGTATTCGGAGACCAGCGAAGTGTGTTGCCAGGCATCTACGCGGGTGACGAAACCCGCCCACTGCGGGTCCAGCCGCGCACGAACCAGAAACAGCCTGAAGGCCACCGCCACTCGATGGCGCGGATCGGTCAAGACGTCATAGACCGGCAGGATGTCCGTGGTCATCTGGTTGTTGAGCTCCTGGCCGATCGCGACCAGCACCTCATCCAGCGAATTGAAGTAGTTGTAGAAGGTGCCCCTGGAGACCTCGGCCTCTCGGATGACATCGTCGATGATGGGGGCCGATACGCCGGCGGCTGCGAAAACCCGCATGGCGGCATCTAGCAATTTGCCGCGCATGACCTGGCGCTTTTTCAGGGCCACTTTGGAGCGGTGGTCGGTGTAGCGGGAGGCGGGGTCGGTCTGGGTCACACTGAAATCTCTGTCATTGACACGGTGTCAGGCTGACAATTTAGCGAGTTTTTTTAACAATGACAAATTTGTCTAAATACTGCTTGCACCTCTCATGAGCTTGTCCTACATTGAACTCAATTGTCGGAATGACAATATCGTCATAAAAATAAATAGGAGACGAAACCATGTTCAGCCCCCGCATCCCCGCGTCACGACCTTTCGCCACATCCCCGAGCGCTCGCTCGAACTGGCATGCCCGCGTATTCAAGCTGCATCGCCGCTGATTCTCCTCCCGACATGACCTGCGTCCGTGGTGCCAGCCGGCCCTGACGGACCCTGATTCTCTGGATTGCGCAACGATTCCAGCATTGCCCTCATGGCGCGCTGGCGTCATCGCGTACCCGGAATTTTTAAATGACAATTTAGTTCATTATGAAAATCGAGGTAGGTATGAGCACAGATCTGCATGTGAAGAACGTCAGCGCTTTCGCCGAGTTCGTGCCCCAGCCCTCCGTGGCGGAGCTGATCGAACGAGCCCGCGCACTGCAACCATTGTTGAGCAAAAACACGGTCGCCAATGAAAAGAATCGTCGGACCTGCGATGAGAATATCAAAGCCATTCGTGAAGCCGGCCTGTTCCGCTTGATGGTGCCCAAGCGTTTTGGCGGCCATGAAGGCTCGCTGCGTGCGCATCTGGAAGTCTCGGCGGCGTTGGCTGAAGCCTGCGGGGGCACGGCGTGGGTGGTTGCGTTGACCAACGTTTGCGCCTGGTTCACCGGGCTGTTTTCCGAGCAGGCGCAAAACGAGGTGTTCGGCGCCAATCCGGACGCCCGCGTGGCGGGCGTATTCAACGCATCCCCCAATACCCGCCGGGTCGAAGGGGGGCTGGTGGTCAGTGGCAAATGGTATTCGTCTTCGGGCAGCCTGCACGCTGATTGGGCGGTGGTGGGCGCTGAAGAGCGTGACACCAATGGCGCGCTGATCGGGCAATATCTGGCGCTGATGCCGAAGTCCGAATACACCATTGAAGACACCTGGTTCACCGCCGGTATGCGTGCTTCAGGCAGCAATTGTGTGGTCGCCAACGAAGTCTTCGTGCCCGATCATCGTCTGCTGAACATGGCCGGCGCCATCGAGGGCGAGTACGCCACCGAATACAAGGATGAGGCGGCCTATCGCGGGCTGTTCGTGCCGTTCGCGGCTCTGATTCTCAATGGCCCGCAGCTAGGGCTTGGGCGTGCCGCATTGAAGTACGTCATCGACAACGCGCCTCGTCGTGCAATCGCTTATACGTCCTTTGAAAAACAGACCGATTCGGTGGTGTTCCAGACCCAGATCGCCGAAGCCGCGTTGAAGATCGACACGGCTCACCTGCGTGCCTTCCGCGCGGCCGACGAGATGGACGAAGCGGCGCGTAACGGCGTCAAGCTCGATGCACTGACACGCGCCCGCATTCGCGCGGATGTCGGGTTCAACAACACTCAGATCACCGACGCCATCAACATCCTGCTGTCGGCCCATGGCGCTGGCAGCTTCTCGGAAACCAGCCCCATGCAGCGCTGGTGGCGCGACTCCAACACAGCCGCGCGCCATGCCGTGGCGCTGCCTGCAGTGGGCAACGAGCTGTACGGCAAGGCGCTGCTGGGCGTTGAAAACACCGTCACGCCGCTGGTGTAACTGCGATCACTTAACGAGGATTGTCCAATGGACGCCAAACTCCTGCGCTCAGTGATGGGCCAGTTCGCCACGGGTGTGACGGTGGTGACTTTTTCCGCCGACGGCCAGCCAGCCGGCATGACGGCCAACGCATTCATGTCGGTCTCGCTGGACCCGCCACTGATTCTGGTCTCGATCCGTAACGCTTCCAGCTTCAACCAATTCGTGGGCGAAGGCGTGCGCTACGGGGTCAACTTTCTGGCCGAGAGCCAGCGCTGGCTCAGCGGCCATTTCGGCGGACGCCCGGAGCAGGGCGCCGACCTGCCGTTCATGTACCACGAAGACACGCCGCTGCTGGATGGCAGCCTGGTGCAGCTGGTTGCCCGCACCGTCGATGTGCATCCGGCAGGCGACCACCTGCTGTACATCGGGGAGATCGAGCACGTGCGCATTGGCGCCCAGCGCAAGCCGTTGCTGTTCTTCAGCGGCCGTTACCACCAGATGCATGCCCGATCCCCGGGGATTGAATGGAGCGGCTGCATCGACGGCTGGTAGCCGCCGTCGCCGGAAACACAGCCAAACGCACCCACGAGTGATACGCGCAGACACGCCCGCCAAAGGCGTGTCCGAGTTCACTCATGCCTGACAAATGTAAACCGAGTGTTTTGCCATGACCGCCACTCTCCACCCTACGTCCCACGATACGTCGGCCAAAGCCGACAGCGATATCGACAAACAGGAAACCCAGGACTGGCTTGAAGCGCTGGAAGCCGTTGTCCGCCATGACGGTCACCTACGGGTCGAGTACCTGCTGCGTCGCCTTGAAGAACACGCCAGCCATCTGGGCGTGCGCCGCAACGTGCACCCTTATTCGCAGTACCAGAACACCATTGCGCTGGAGAAACAGCCTGCATTCCCGGGTGATCTGGCCATGGAAGAGCGGCTGACATCGATCATCCGCTGGAACGCCCTGGCGATGGTCGCCCGGGCCAACAAGGCTTATGGCGAGCTGGGTGGACACATCTCCAGCTACGCGTCAGCCGCAGAAATCTTCGAGGTGGGCTTCAACCATTTTTTCCGCGCGGACAACGAGCAGTCCAAGGGCGACTTGGTGTATTTCCAGCCACATTCGGCCCCTGGGGTCTATGCCCGTGCTTACCTTGAAGGGCATCTGGACGAGGCGCAGCTGGCGCGTTATCGGCAGGAAGTCGATGGCGGCGGTCTGTGCTCCTACCCGCATCCGTGGCTTATGCCGGACTTCTGGCAATTCCCGACCGGTTCCATGGGCATTGGCCCGATCAGCGCGATCTACCAGGCACGCTTTCTGCGTTATCTGGAACACCGGGGCATCTCCGACACTTCAAACCGTCACGTGTGGGGCGTGTTCGGCGATGGCGAAATGGATGAGCCTGAGTCCATCGCGGCGCTGTCGCTGGCGGCGCGGGAGAACCTCGACAACCTGACCTTCATCGTCAACTGCAATTTGCAGCGTCTTGACGGTCCAGTACGCGGTAACGGGCAGATTATCCAGGAGCTGGAAGCGCTGTTCAGTGGCGCCGGCTGGAACGTGATCAAAGTGGTCTGGGGTTCGGATTGGGACGCCTTGTTCGCCCGCGATCACAACCATGTGCTGTTGCGTCGCTTTGCCTACACCGTCGACGGTCAGTACCAGACGCTGGGTGCCAACGATGGCGCCTATAACCTGGAACACTTCTTCGATCAGGACCCCGAGCTGCAGGCGCTGGTCTCGCACATGACGCCTCAGGAGATCGACGGCCTGCGTCGCGGTGGCCATGATTTGCGCAAACTCTACGCCGCCTTTGCCGCCGCCCGGCAGCACAACGGCCAGCCCACTGTGATCCTGGCCAAGACCAAAAAGGGTTATGGCATGGGCCTGGCGGGTGAGTCGCGCAACACCACGCACTTGCAGAAGAAGCTGGATGTCGACGCATTGAAGACCTTCCGTGATCGTTTCGCGATCCCGCTGGATGACGCCGCGCTTGCGGACATGCAGTTCTACAAACCGGCGGCCGACAGTGCCGAGATGCGCTACCTGCATGAGCGCCGCGCGGCATTGGGCGGTTATCTGCCGCGCCGTCAGACCCGCGCCGACTCACTGGCCGTGCCTGCGCTGGACAGCTACGCATCGTTCGCGCTGGCGCCCGATGATCGCGAAACGTCGACGACCACGGCTGTGGTGCGGCTGTTCACCAACCTGCTCAAGGATAAGGAACTGGGGCCGCGCATCGTGCCGATTGTGGCGGACGAAGCCCGGACTTTCGGCATGGCCAACCTGTTTCGGCAGATCGGGATTTATTCACCCGTGGGCCAGCTGTACGAGCCGGAAGACGCGGGCGCGATGCTCTATTACAAGGAGTCCCGCGACGGCCAACTGCTGGAAGAGGGCATCACCGAGGCCGGGGCCATTTCATCCTGGGTCGCGGCGGCCACGTCTTACAGTGTCAACGGCGTCGCCATGCTGCCGTTCTACATCTATTACTCGATGTTCGGTTTCCAGCGTGTCGGCGACCTGATCTGGGCCGCCGCTGACCAACGCGCCCGAGGTTTTTTGATCGGCGCCACGGCCGGACGCACGACTCTGGCAGGAGAAGGTCTGCAACACCAGGACGGCACCAGCCAGTTGATCGCCTCCACGGTTCCCAACTGCCGCGCCTACGACCCGGCATTCGCCAGCGAAGTGGCGGTGATCATCGATCATGGCAGTCGGCGGATGCTCGAAGCGCAGCACGACGAGTTCTATTACCTGACCGTGACTAATGAAAACTACGTTCAGGCGCCGCTGGACGCTGCGGATCACGAGGCCGTGATCAAGGGCATGCGCAAGTTCGGCAGCCGAGGTGAGGAGGGCGTTCCCCCTGCTGTACGCCTGCTGGGGTCCGGCTCGATTCTTCGTGAAGTCATCGCCGCCGCCGAGCTGCTGGCCGAGGACTGGGGCGTGGCCAGTGAAATCTGGAGCGTGACCAGCTTCTCGGAGCTGGCCCGCGATGCACGCGAGGTGCAGCGCACGGCGTTGTTCGGCGATGCCAGCCCGACGCCGAGCTATGTGCAGCAGTGCCTGAGCGGCGATTGCCCGATCGTCGCCGCCACCGATTACGTGCGCAGCTACGCCGACCTGATCGCACCTTACCTCAGTGCCCCTTACACCGCGCTCGGCACCGATGGTTTCGGCCGCAGCGACACCCGTTCTGCATTACGCCGCTTCTTCGAAATGGACCGCCAGCACATTGCCGTGGCGGCACTGGCTGCCATCGACCCGCAAAAGGCTGCGCAAGCCCGCGAACGTTACGCCATCGACGTCGCCCTCGACGCCCCATGGAATCGCTGATCCGAGACCCAGGAGACTGAACCATGCAACCACTCAAGGTGCCCGACATCGGCGACTTCCAGGATCTGCCGGTCATCGAGATATTCATCAAGGCGGGCGACAGCGTGGCCATCGAGCAATCGCTGATCACGCTGGAGTCTGACAAAGCGGTAATGGATGTTCCCAGCACCGTCGAATGCACGATTCGCGAGGTGCTGATCAAGCCCGGCGATCTGGTTTCCAAAGGCAGCCTGATCGCCCATGTGGAGTACGCCCAGGCCGCCCGTGATACCGCAGCGGTCTCTGCTCCTGCGGCTGAGGTCGCGGGCGCTTCAGTCACGGTGGCCACGGCCCCGGTCCAGGCCACTGCGGTTTCCCGAGCGCAGGTCATTGCTGAGCCTACAGTTGCTCCAGCCAATCACGTCGCGACACCCACACCTGCGTCCACGGCGCTGGCCGGCCCAGCCGTGCGCAAACTGGCGCGCGAACTCGGTGTCGACCTCAGCCAGGTCACGTCCAGCGACCCCCGTGGGCGAATCCAGCGCGAGGATGTAAAGGCCTTCGTCAAGGCGCAGCGCGAACAGGCAGCCGCGGCGGTGGGCAAGGGCCGCGGGCTTGAGGTACTGCCGTGGCCTGAGATCGACTTCAGCAAATTCGGCCCGACCGAGCGTCGCGCGATGTCTCGCATCAAGCGCATGTCTGCGGCGAACCTGCATCGCAATTGGGTCAGCATTCCTCACGTCACCAACCACAGCCAGGCCGACATTACCGATCTTGAAGCGCTGCGCGTGCAGCTCAATCACGAAGCCGGTGAGGGCGAGGCGAAAATCACCCTGCTGGCTTTCCTGATCAAGGCCAGTGTCGCGGCGCTGCAGCGCTTTGCGCAGTTCAACGTCAGCCTGCAGGGCGAGGAGATCGTGCACAAGCAGTACTTGCACATCGGTTTTGCCGCTGACACGCCCAATGGGCTGGTGGTCCCGGTGATTCGCGACGCTGATCGCAAGGGCATCGCGGCCATCGCTGCTGAAATGCGCGAGCTGTCGCAACTGGCGCGCAGCGGCAAGCTGAGTGCCGAACAGATGCGTGGTGGCTGCTTCACGGTTTCGTCATTGGGCGGCATTGGTGGCGGGCATTTCACCCCGATCATCAACGCGCCCGAAGTGGCGATTCTGGGTGTCGGCAAGGCCGCCATCGAACCGTCTTGGGATGGCTCGGCGTTTCAGCCGCGCCTGCAATTGCCGCTCTCGCTGTCGTGGGATCACCGGGCCGTGGACGGCGCCGAGGCGGGCCGTTTTCTCGCGTATCTGGTGTCGCTGTTGGCGGACTTCCGCCGTGTGTCGATCTGACTCGCCGAACAATAACAATGGAGAACGAACATGACCGCTCTGCAATCCACCCAGCCCGAAGCGTCGACCCAACCCATCGTGCCGTTCAAGATGGCGCACCTGGTCTATCAATGCGCTGATCGCCAAGCCATGGTCGACTGGTACCGCAAGGTGTTCCAGGCCCGCCTGGTTTTCGAGGACGAGGTACTGGCGTTCATCAGCTTCGACGAAGAACACCACCGCCTGGCGTTTTTCAACATGCCGCAGTTGGAGAAAAAGCCCGAGAACAGGGTCGGCGTGCACCACGTCGCCTACAGCTACCAGACCCTCTCGCAGATCCTCGCCACCTACGAGCGCCTCAAAGGTCTCGACATCCTGCCGTCGTGGACGATCAACCACGGGCCGACGACGTCGCTGTACTACCGCGACCCGGAAGGCAACGACATCGAGTTGCAGGTCGACAACTTCACCGACCCAGCCGACGCGGCTGCAGTCTTCAAATCCGACATTTTCAAACAGAACCCGATCGGCGTGGAGTTCGACGCCGACGCGATGCTCGCCCAATGGCATGCCGGCGCCAGCGATGCCGAACTGTGCGTGCTCGGCACGTGCGCGACTGGCAAATCCCTCGGCCCTCAATACAGGTAAACAGCATGAAACTCTGCACATTCAAAAGCGGCGCGAGCGCTCCCGCCGTTGGCCTGGTCATCGCCGGGCAGGTGGTCGCGATCCGCGATCATTTCGCGGATGCGCCAGCCACCATGATCGATCTCATCGCCGAGTGGGACTTCTGGCAAAAACCGCTGGCGGAGCTGGCAGCCAGCGATGTTTCGGGCATGCCGATCAGCGAGGTCACGTTATTGGCCCCCGTGCCGCGCCCCGGCAAGATCCTCGGTATCGGGCTCAACTACGCCGATCATGTGGAAGAGTCCGACATGGACATGCCGGCCGATCAGCTGTGGTTCGCGATGATGAGCACCGCAGCAAACGGCCCTTACGCGCCGATCGACTTACCCAAGGTGTCCCAGGCCCTCGATTACGAAGCCGAAATGGTGTTCATCGTCGGCAAGCGTGGGCGCCATCTATCCCCGGATACCGCGCGGGAGGCGATCTTTGGTTACTGCGTCGGCAACGACGTTAGCGTACGCGACTGGCAACTACGGACCTCGCAGTTCGTGCTGGGCAAATCGTTCGACACCCATGCGCCATTCGGGCCGTGGATCGTCACCGCGGACGAGATTACTGATCCGCACGCGCTGGGTATTCGCTGCTTCGTCAACGACGAGAAACGCCAGGATTCCAACACCGATCAGCTGATTTTCAACTGCTACCAGCAGATCGAGCACCTGTCCAAGGTCATGACTCTTGAGCCGGGCGACGTGATTTTTACCGGCACGCCTGGCGGTATCGGCGCGGCGTTCAAACCGCCGCGCTGGTTGCGTGAAGGTGACCGGGTGCGCGTCGAAATCGATGGCCTCGGCAGCCTGGGAAACCCGGTGCGCGCCGAACCCTGATGCCTGATACAGAGGCCGCTCCAAGTTAAGCGGCGGCCTCTTCACATTTCATTCCTGAGACGATTTTATGACTGAGCACGCCATCGTGAACACCATCATCGAACTCGAAGCCGCGCGCTGCCGTGCGTTGGTGAACAACGATATTGCTGCACTGCGCGACCTGGTGGATGAGCAACTGGTGCACATCCACGCAACGGGGCAGGTGGATGACAAGCATAAATATCTGAGTCTGGTCGAGACAGCGATCAAGTTCCTCAGCGCTGAGCGCAAGAGCCTGGATGTTCAGGTTCAAGGCGACGTTGCCGTGGCCACGGGGCGATTGCTGCAGCAGATCGAGTTCCGCAGCACGGGCGAGCGCCGGCAAATGGATGTCATCACCACCCAAGTCTGGTTTTGCCGCAATGGCGCCTGGCGGCAGGTGAGCTTCCAGGCCACCGATCGGTAACACGCGTTTCCCAACCCACCGGCACAGGTGGGTTTCTGACAATAAGAACAAGAGACAGAACATGAAGAACGTCAAAGTGAAAGCACTTGGCGCGGTTTTGGCCGCCCTCGCGATCGTGAACTGCTATGCGGACGAAGATGACAAGCCCGGCGAAGGAACCTTGTTTCGCAGTGTTTTTGGTGAAGGACTGGAACGCGATTACGGCATCACCGTTTCCAATCTTCTGGACATCGGCTACGCGAGAAACAACCGCTCGACCTCTGATGAACGCCAACATGGCCTGAGCAATTTGCCCCTCACGGGCATGTCGGATGAGGGGCTTGAGCTCGGTAGTCTCCACCTGTTTGTCGACCGGCAACTCAAGGGCACGTTCATTCCACGCATTACGCCATTGCCAGGCCCAAAACCTGAAGAGGCCTCGTTCGGTTTCACCCTGGAACTCAACTACGGTCGCAATGCCCAGTTCGCGCGCACCTACGGCTGGGACCAGACGCTGCACATGAATGAGCAGGACAACCCGCGCGCGCAACATGACAAGGACTATTTCCTGGCTGTCCCCAACGGCGCGGCCACGCTCTACCTGCCTTATGGCCCCGGCATCAGTTTCATGGCGGGGGTGTTCGGTCTCGCCATGGGCTATGAAATCCCGCCTAACGTGCGGTTTGCCCGCAATCCTTTCGCCAGCAAAACCTACGCCTTCGTCAGCGAGCCCAGTACCGGCGCCGGCGTGTTGGCCAGCAGCCGCGTGTACAACGGCAGCGCAGGGATTCTGGGTGTGGAGTTGGGCGTGATTCAAGGCTGGAACAACCTGCGCGACAACAACCACGACAAGTCGCTCACAGGGGCTCTGCGCTGGCGCTCGCCGGACATGAACGCCTGGATCGATTACGAGTTCATCGTCGGCAATGAGCAAAACGACAGTTTCAGCGATGTGCAGGGGCCGCCGTCGCGGATCGTGGCGTCGTCGGGGCAACTCAAGCAGCAGCATTCCTTGAATGGTTGGCATCAGTTCGACGCACGCTGGTCGATGGGGGCGGAGCTTGTTTATGGTCATCAGGCAGGTGATGGCAAGGCGTCGACCGTGGACATCCTCACCGGGCCCGGTTTTGACGGCGCCCATTGGTGGGGTGCCAATGCGGTGCTGACCTACCAGATGCGCAAAGACCTTTCGTGGTCGCTGCGTGGCGAGCACTTCAGCGATCCTGACGGCTTCATCCTGTTCCCGACAACGACGGGCCGTGGCGACTTCAATGCCGTGACCACCGGCGTTCGTTATGAGGTGAACAAGCACCTGTCGTTGCGTCCGGAGCTGCGTTATGACTGGTTCCAGGGCCATGATCACGACAGCCCTTACGGCAACGGTCGTGATCGCACGCAAATGACTGCGCTGGTGGAGGCGCTCTATTACTTCTGAGTCAATCACTGGGTCATCGCTCATCGCCCGTCTCCAGTGCTCGTGAGATGTGCGAAGGGCGATGATCCAGTGGCCATTGCTGGATCGAGCCGCGCTCTGGCTCAGAAATACACCAGTGCTTCAACCGTCCCCGTCAGTTGATTGCGTGCGTCGCCGGCACCGAACGGGCGGGCGCTGTCCTGGCCGTCAAACCAGTCGTAGCGCAGCTCCGGGCGCAACGTCAGGTACTTGTTGACGTCGTAGCGCACGCCCGCCGTTACCGCGTTGAACGCGCCGCGCGCTGTGGAGGAGGGGAACAGGATGTAGCCGTCCGGATCATCGAAATGCTCCGCGCGTACCGAGAGCGACAAGTCCTTGCGCTGCTTGTAGGTCAGCACCACGTTGGCCCCCCACCAATGGGCGTCGTCGAAGCCTGGGCCGGTGACGATGTCCACGGTGGTGGCTTTGCCGTCGCCATCCTGATGCCCATAAAGCATTTCGCCGCCAATCGACCATTTGTCATCTATGCGATGCCAGCCATTGAGCGAGTGCTGCTGCTTGAACTGGCCGTCGTTGGCGATCACGCGGCCCCTGGGCGTCTGGATGTCACTGCGGTTGTCGTTCTGCGAGTCCCCGACCAGAAATTCGTAGTCGATCCAGGTGTTCATGTCCGGCGTGCGCCAGCGCAAGGCCCCGGTCACGCCTTTGCTGTCGTTGTTGTCGCGCAGGTTGCCTTGCCCTTGAATGATGCCCAGTTCGGCGCCCAACAACATGCTGTCATTGCTGATCAGCCGCTTGCCAAACGTGACGCCCGACACCGCGCCGGATTCAGTCATGAATGCGTAGGAGCGGCTGGCGAATGGGTTGCGGGCGAGGCGAATGTTGGGCGGAATTTCATAGCCCAGACCTGAGCCGAACACACCCGCCATGACCGTGAGGCCTCCGGCCCAGGGCAGGTAGGCCGTGCCTGCGAAGTTGGGAATGGCGAGGAAGTTCTGTTTGTCGCGGCGGGCCTTGTCGGGGTCATCGTCGCCAGGGGAGTTGATGCCCAGGTGCATGTCCCAACCGTAAGTGCGTGCCTGCTGGGCATTGCGACCGTAGGCCGCTTCCAGAGTAAAACCGAACGAGGCCTCGGTCGGCGCGGGACCAGGCAAGGGCGTCAGGCGCGGGATGAAATTGGTTTTCAGCGCCTTGTCGATGAACAGGTGCAGGGTCGCCAGCTCGAAATTCTCATCGGCCAGGCCTGCGACCGGGGTATTGGTCTGCCCGGAGTTGCGGTCCTTCTGCGACGAGTTGTTGTTACGCGAGAAACCGGCATCCAGCAGCCCGGAAACCGTGATGCCGTAATCGCGCTCCAGGGCATCACCGAACACGCTGCGAAATACCGTGCCTTCTCCCACATCTGCGGGCGCCCCAGCCAGGCATTGGCCTGTTGTCAGGGCGAGCAGAACCGCACCAAACGCTTTGACGTCGATGTTCTTCATGAAAATGTCTCTTGTTGTTATGGGGTGCCATCCGCTGGCAAGGGGCGGTTCAGTGAGCGATGGGTAGAGGTATCGCGGGCTTGATGCGCCAGAAGCCGATGATCCCCAGGGCCGCGATGCCAGCCGGGATCGCGGCGGCCACCAGCAGGTCACTGGTCGACCACTGGAAATGCAGCAGCGTGGCGCCAATGAATGGCCCGCAGATGCCGCCCAGCCGCCCGATGCCCAGTGTCCAGCCTGTGCCGGTTGCGCGCAGGGCGGTGGGGTAATAGGTGGCGGTCATGGCATTGAGTGCGGCTTGGCCGCCGAGGATGCCGAACCCGGCGATGGCGACGGTCAGGTAGGCCAGGTTGATGGCCGTGTAGCAGAGGCTGAACAGCACGATCGCGACAGCCGAGACGATGAAGGTGGGCGCCAGCACGGCACCAAAACCTCGCCGATCCACGCACCAGCCCAGCAGCCAGCCACCTGCCAGACCGCCCAACCACATCGCGGTGCCGGCCAGCACGGCCTGCGACGGTGTATGCCCGGCACCGCTCATCAACACTGGGATCCACGAGGCCAGCAGATAGACACAGAGCATGTTCATGAAGTTGATGAGCCACAGCAGCGCTGTGCCGACGGCCCTGCCTTCGCTGAACAGGTGGCTGATGGAAAGGCCTTTTCTGCGGGCTCTTGGATGACCAGCAGCGTCTGGTCGCTGATTTCAAGGCCTGGCTCAATGCGCTTGAGGATTGTCCTCACGCGCGGTAAATGACGGCCGCGCAGCACGCACCACTGCAAGGATTCCGGCAGCGCAACCAGCATGAACAGGCCGATGGCCAAGGGGGCGATGGCACCGAGGTAGAACACCGATTGCCAACCGAAATGGGGAATGGCGGCCGCTGCGATGGCGCCGCCAACCAGCCCGCCGACCACCATTCCTGAGGACACCAGGGTCAGCAGCATCACGCGATTGTGGCGAGGGGCATATTCAGTCACCAAGGTTGCGATGTTGGGCACGATGGCGCCCATGGCGATGCCGGTGAAGAAGCGCAACGCCAGAAGCTGCTCGACGCTGGAAGTCCGTGCGGTGAAGAACATGAGTAGTGCCATGGCCAGCGCCGCGACCACGAGCACCGGTCGACGGCCTACTTTGTCGGCGACCGAGCCCAGCGCCAGCGAGCCGATGAGCATGCCCAGCATGCTGATGCTGAACACCGGGCCCAGGCTCGCCTTGGCAATGCCCCAGTCGGCGATCAGGGCCGGCGCCGCATAGGCCATGGCCTGAATGTCGAAACCGTCGACGACCATGCAGAGAAAACATTGAATCAGTACCAGCAGCTGAAACGAGCCCAGGCGGCTTCTTTCAACCACTGCGCAGATATCGAGTGGATGGTTCACGAGCGAATACCTCTGTTGTAATTATTTTCGGTAGTTGCATGTTCGGGTTGTGATGCAAGGCGTCAGGCGGCTTGACGTACTCCTGTAAGTTAGTGGCCTCTCGGTGTCAGCCCATCAGCCAGGCATCGGCGTCGGCGCGCATCTGTTGCTCCAGCTCGCTGCCCTTGGTCGCGAACACACGGCTCAACGGAAAGCCACTTTTATCCAGCACGTAGGCCAGGGGGGCGTATTCACGGGGGTAGCGCGCGACCGTCTCGCGGTCGATGTCCACCAGCCCCTGTGGGAAGGTGAAACTGCCCATGTCGTAAATGCTTTGGCGCCGCACCAGCTTCCACACACCGTTGCGTTTCTCGGCAAGGTCATAGAAGCGGTTATGCACGCTGCAGCCAAGGCCCAGCTTGACGTTCTCGCCGACAATCACAGCGTTGGTTTCGACAATGGCTTTGTTGCCGTTGAAGCGCACAACCGGAGTGCCGATCAGGTGCTTGGTGCGCAGATCCGACTGGCCCATGCGCTTGGAGCCATCGACGAACTCGGCGAAGGGGCCTTCGAACCAGGTGATTTCGATCGTGCCGTCGGGGTGAGCCAGGTCGGCCAGTTGCTCCCATTGGCCCAGATCGCGGTGAATCCAGCCTGTGATCAGGTCGGTGATCTGGAGACGGTCTTCCAGGTAAGTTTGCATCGGGTGTCCTTGGTGGCGGATGAAGTGTCGGGATCAGCTTCCGCCTCTGGACAGGCAACTTCAAATAGATTGATATGAACGATCGATCATGAAAACTGAAGGCTGGACTGCCATGGATTTACGTCACCTGCGCTACTTCCTGGCCGTGGCTGAGGAGGGGCATTTCGGCCGTGCCGCCGAGCGTCTGCATATCGTTCAATCGGCGCTGAGCATGCAAATTAAGGCGCTGGAGGAGGAGCTGGGCGGGGCGTTGTTCGTGCGCACCAGCCGTCGAGTGGAACTGACCGGGGCCGGCGAACTCCTGCGTGCCGAGGCCCAGCGCACCCTGGATCAGGCGGCCCACGCCCAGCGCGTGGTACAGCGGTCCCTGCGCGGCGACATGGGCAGCTTGCGCATAGGCTTTGCCGGCAACGCAGTATTCAGCGGCCGCTTGATGGCAGACGTCCGTGCGTTCCGTGCCGCTCATCCCGACGCCGAGGTCATCCTCAAGGAGTTCGCGCCGCACCTGCAGGTCGACGCCATCCAGAAAGGCCAGCTGGACCTGGGCTATGCGCCCAGCCATGGCGGGCAGCAGATGGATAGCTCGTTGATGTTCGAAACCATCGGCACCTGGCCGTTGGTGGTGGCGATGCCCGAAGACCATCCATTGGCGGATCGACACCCTTTAAACGTGCCAATGCTGGGGAGCGAGTCGTTGATCGTTTATGCCGCCCATGGCGCGGATGAACACATGCTCGCCGGACTGCGCGTGGCATTAGGGCGTGAACCCAAAGTGCTGCGTACCGACAGCACTTTGAGCGTGATGGCGTTCGTCGCCTCTGGCCTGGGTGTGGCGCTGGTGCCGACCCCGCTCATGCAGGTGGCTATTCCGGGGCTGATTTACCGCACGCTTGATGATGTGCAACCGCGGGCGGACTTGTTGCTGATCAGCCGTGTGGACGAAACCAACGGTGCGGTGCGCGCGTTTCTGCAGGTCGCCAGAAGGGCGGTGATCTAGGCATTCAGGGGCAGCCCGAATGCCGCGCTTGTTTCTCGGGGTAATGACGTTCTCACATTTTCCAACACTGTCGTAATGACGATAGTGTCTATTATGTTGTGTTTGGTCATACATCGTTGCGATTCGCGGTTAAGCGCTGGGCGTTGCACATTTAATCCGACCCATGGAGCAGATCGATGACTGACGACCTGTGGCTACATAACGAAGGCGCCGAGATCGCCTGCTGCCTCGAAGGGCGAGGCCCCTTGCTGGTGCTGATCGTCGGCGGGAATGGAGACAGCTCACGCTATGCGGCGCTTTCAAAAATCCTATCCAGTGACTACACCGTTCTGCGCTACGACCGCCGCGCCAGCTTTCGCAGCACGGGTGAACCTGACGCCGATATTACGCTGGAGCAGCATGCCAGGGACGCCGCTGCGTTAATCGAGGCCCAAGGTGGTAAAGCGCTCGTCTTTGGTAATAGCGGTGGGGCCAACATTGCGATCAAGTTGACCGAGTCTTTCCCGCAGATGGTCAGCGCGCTTGTTGCGCACGACCCTCCTTTAACCAATATTCTCCCCGATGCCCAGGAGCAGCGCGCCTTCTTCGACGACGTTTATTCGACATTTCTGGAGAAAGGTGCAGGTCCAGCCATGGCGGTGTTCGTCAGCTCGTTTTAGGGAGTAGATCCCAACCTGCCGGCACCTCCTGACCAGGGTGGCAACTCCGATCATTTCTTCAAGCATGAATTCAACAACCTGAATGACTACACCCCTGATATCACCAAGCTGCGCACTGATGGTGTGCCAATCGTCATGTGCGCCGGAAAAAAAAGCGGGCAGGCTTCTATGTCAGAACTGCACGCGAAATGTCCAAGCTGTTGGGATGCGAATACGTTGAGGTTTCAGGACACCACATTTCGTTCGTTTCGGACCCATCGACATTCGCCCAGGAACTGCGGACCATCCTGAGTTCGCTGCAAAAAACGGGATAACATTAGAAGCCTCCATTTCTTCAGAGCTGTCGCACCCGGACGCGGCGCCTGTCGCTTTATTCATCGCACCCAACGCCGGCAATCCGGAAATCCCAAGCCGCCGGCTCCTCGTCCTGACAGTGCTCCCCATTGGCCGGATGCCCTGCATTCAGCAGTGCCGAGGCATCTCTCCGAGATGCGTGGAATACGCGCCGAATATCACTCTAACCCCCTGTAAAGCGAGTTCAGGAAGCGTCACTTGCTGCGGGAGTGATCGCGCATCGTGAATTATCTCAACATGTGTTGATATAATTTTCGAGCCGACGTAGGCTGACATAAAGCCGAGGCCGCGTGGCCAGAAGCCCATTTGATTGTCACAACAATAATAAGGACTCAGACATGAAACGCTGGTCAGTTCTCGTTGGATGCTTTCTTGGGATGAGTATCGCTCCGCCCGCCATTCTGCTGATTCCGCTAGGCCTGTTCATGAAGTCGGTGGCGGGCGAGTTTGGTTGGTCGCGGACTGAGTTCTCCGTCATCCTTTCGACTGCCGCCATCTGTAACGCCTTGGTGATGCCGATTGCGGGCTACCTGGTCGACCGTTTTGGGGCACGTCGGGTGGCGCTGGTGGGCACCGTATTGGGCTGTGGCAGCTATATGTGCCTGTCCCTGACACATTCGTTCGGCGCCTTTCTTGCGATCACCGGTCTGAGCGTCGCATTGGGGAACCTGGCGAGTTATCCGGCTTTCCTGTTTTTGACCCAACGCTGGTTCGACAAACACCTTGGGCTTGCGTTTGCCATTACTTCGTCGGGCCTTGCGGTCGGTACAGGCGGGTTTTCCTATCTGGTTTCGCAGAACATCGCGCTGCACGGCTGGCGGGAAGCGTTCCTTATCGGTGGGGGGATTGCTCTGGTCATCGGCCTGGTCAATCTCGCGGTGTTCGTGCGCGATAACAAGGGGCCCATTCCGGAGGCTGAACGTCGTGGCGATACAACCCCGCTTGGCCAGGACGGTTTTACCCTCAAGAGCGCCATCGCAACGCGGGCGTTCTGGCTGTACTCAATGGCCTTTGTCCTAGTGCTTTTCGGTGCTGTCGGCGCCAGTTTTCACTTGCCTGCAATGCTGTCGGATTGGGGAGCATCACCCGCCCGGATTGCCGCCATCGTCGCGGCTGGCTCTGCCGGCTCACTGGTGGGGCGACTGCTCGGCGGGGCGTTGCTGGATCATCTCCACACCCGCACGGTTGCCGGTATTTTCCTGACGTGTCAACTGATCGGTTTTCTGATGTTGGCCGACGGGTTGAACTGGGCGTTGGTGGCCAGTTTTCTGATCGGGGCGACCCAAGGCGCAGAAATCGACATTCTGGGTTATCTCATTGCACGTCGTTTCGGTCGGTTGGCATACGCGAGGATTTTTGGCAGTGCGTTCTCGGTCACTCTGCTGGGGGCAATCGTAGGACCGATCGTATTGGGGGTGGTGTTCGATAAAAGTGGCTCGTACAGCCTGGGATTGACGCTGTTTCCATTACTTCCACTGGTCGCATTTGGCTTGCTGTGCTTTCCGGACACTTCCTCGAAACGTTCGCCAACACTGGAGCCGACTAACCTGACCTAGCACCACCCGCACAGTTCATTGCGCAGAGGCCTTTGCTCGATGAAGGAGTGCGACTTTCTCGCGCCTGCGTTTGGCTGCCTTTGACGCGCCAGTTGGATCTGAAAACAAGAATAAAAGGAAGCAGTATGCGGCCCTATCCAAACGGGAAGAACCGACTCCGTAGGTGTGCACCTGGATTTGTGCGAAACACACTGGCGGTGTCCCTTGCAGTCTTGGCAGCGCACGCTGTGACCGCACATGCAGAGACCACGACCGTTGACCAGAACTCAGCCGGGCAGGTGGCACCAGAACTCAAACAGCCTTCACCGGCAGTCGATCCCAAGGCTGCAAAAAGAATGCTGCCCGACAGCCAGTTGCTCGGCCACATCATCGAGCGCAAGAAGCAGTTCGCAAAAATCGATTCACTGGTTGAGCACGGCCAATTGACCGAATTGCCGCCGCCCTCGGAAAGCATTCTTGGCGACGTGGATGGCATACGCAGTGACCTGGCTGAGCACGGGATCGGTTTCAACATCCTCAATATGACCACGTTTGCCAACAACTACCTGGATCATGATCGGCATAAGCCTCAGGCCTACAGCGGCGAGCGACCTACGTATTCGTCGAATTTGCTCGCGGGCTTCACCTACGATCTGGGGCATGTCGGCATTGAAAACGGGCAATTCATCTTTGGGGTGGGCAGTTACTACTCCAGCTGGGATGAAGTGAACCCTTCCTCGAAGTTCAGTTTTACCCGTATCGCTTACTACCAGAGCCTATGGGATAAAACCGTCGAATTCAAGATTGGCGTGCTGCCCAACGATCTTGAATTCATCGGGCCATTCACAGGTGGCACGCTGGTGGGCGGGACCCAGGGGTTACAGGCAGTCATCCCCTTTCAGGTGGGGTTGAGCCATGCGCCTGTTTCAAGCCCGGCGGCAAACGTGACGCTGAACCTTGGCAACTTCTATAACAAGTTTGGTGTGCAGCGTAGTATCAGCCCCGATGGTATGAGGCCGGAAATCGATCGCCATCTGGGTGAGCTTGATCTCAACGTCAAGCACGCTGGGGCCCTGTATATCGACGAGCTCGGGTACAAACGCGCAGCGACCCCGGGTTCTCCCTACGCCTGGTTGCGCGCAGGTTATATCTACAACACGTCCGACTATACCCAGTTCCTGAGTAGTGAACGCAGCCATGACAACTACGCGGGCTACGCGCTGGGCGACTACCAGTTCTATCAGTTCGACAGTGCGATTGCCTCGCGCGGCCTGTATGCCGGGTTCACCTGGATGACTGCCCCTGAAGATCGCAATCTGTTTGACCTCTATTACGGTTTCCGCGTGTTCGCCAAAGGCCCGCTCGATTCGCGTCCCTTTGACATGTTGATGCTGGAGTACGGCTACACCAGCTACAGCGACGACGCCAATAAACGGCTCGATGCCTTCCATGTCTCGAACGCCGACGATTCGAAATCCACCACGCTCGCCTACAACATGCGTGTCGCCGCCGGTACTTATGTGCGCGCAGGGGTGAGCTATGTCGAACACCCGGCGTTCAGTCCTGATGTAAAGGACGCACTCAATCTGCAAGCCAGTTTCACGTTGTTCTTCTGATGCCTGATCGACAACACATTCACGTCAGCCCGGTGTTAACCGGGGCAAACAAGAGACCTCAGCATGAGTGATAACCAAAAGCTGTACGTGCCGTCCCAGCCATTGCCGCCCGCCAGAACAGGTCTATTGACTGCATTTGAACCGGGCACTCGAATTCTGGAGAAGGGTTTTCAGATCGCGCCTCAATTCCGCCCGATTCCCGTCGACATCGTATTTGAGAAAGACGTGGCCGTGCAGTTGCGTGACGGTGTGACGATCTACGTCGATGTGTTTCGCCCGGTCGGCAGTGAAAAGGTGCCGGTCATTGTGGCCTGGAGTCCGTACGGCAAGGGGCAGGGCACCTCTGTCAGCGTCATGGGGGTATTTGGACTGGTTGGTCTGAATAACAATATTGTTTCCGGGCTGGCCAAGTTCGAGGCCCCGGACCCGGCCTACTGGTGTGCTCACGGCTATGCCATCTGCAACCCGGACATTCGTGGCTGCGTCGATTCCGAAGGCGACAGTGTGCTCTGGGATCGCCAGGATGGCCGCGACTCACACGACCTCATCAATTGGCTGGCCGAGCAGCCATGGTGCAGTGGCAATGTTGGCATGAGTGGCACCTCCTACCTGGCCGTTTCGCAGTGGTTTGCCGCCGCCGAACAGCCCGAGGCCCTGAAGGCCATTAACCCGTGGGAAGGCGTGAGCGATGTTTACCGCGACCTGGTCCTGCGCGGCGGTATGCCTGACTTAGCATTTGCCGGGCTGCTGCAGAACGGCAGTTTCTTCGGCAAAAACAAAAAGGAAGACATTCTCGGCGAGGCCGAACGCTATCCGCTGATGAACCCGTTGTGGGAAAACAAGATCCCGGACTTCTCGCGAATCAACGTGCCGGCTTATATCGTCGCCAGTTACTCTAACACGCTGCACACTGCCGGTACGTTCCGCGCCTGGCGGCGGATTGCCTCGCAGGACAAATGGCTGCGCATCCATAACACCCAGGAGTGGCCGGATTACTACGACGAAGCGAACGTCGAGGACCTGCGGCGCTTCTTTGATCGCTATCTCAAAGGCGAGGCCAACGACTGGGAGCAAACCCCGCGTGTTCGGTACGCGGTGCATGACTTCAAAGGTGGCGATCAGGTCAACGTTCCGGCAGATCAGTTTCCACCGCAAGGCGTGGTGTCGACCAGATTCTACCTCGATGGCCAGTCCCGAATGCTGACGACGCAGCCTCCGAGTGGCGATGTTCCTGCCGCTTATAGCGTGGCGAACAATCCCAATGCGGTCTCTTTCATCACCCGCTTCGACAAAAAGACCGAACTGATCGGATACCCCAAGGCGCACCTATGGGTCGAGGCCAAGGGCGCTGACGACATGGACCTGTTCGTTCTCGTGCAAAAGCTCGATGCCTTTGGCACGCCTTTGCAGCAATTCACCACGCCTAACCACAGCGCCAGAGTTCATGATCTGACCGATCATGGCGCGACCATTCTTCGCTACAAGGGCTCCGACGGGCGCCTGCGTGTGTCGGCACGGCATCTGGACCAGAGCCTTTCAACCCAGGATGTGCCAGCCCACAGCTTCGACCGTTGGGAGAAGCTTGCGGCCGGAGAAGTTGTCGACGTCGAGATTGACCTGCTGCCACTCGGCATCGTGTTTTATCCAGGCGAACAGTTGCGCTTTGTCATTAGCTCAAGAAACCTGATGGGCACCATGATGCCGGGCATCGCTGAGTACACCGGTGCCAACAGTGGCGAGCATGTGATTCACACCGGCGGCGAACGCGCTTCCTATCTGCAGCTCCCCCTCAAAGTCAGTTGAGATGAGCGTGCGCCGCGCTCAAAACGAGCAGGCGCACATCCCCGCCCCGAGACCACAGCGCGCGGTCCCGGTAGACGCAGCACGTTCATTCCGGAGATGAATCCGTTGATCCTTATTACCTCGGCTAACGGCAACCAGGGCAAGCGACTGCTGCCCAAATTACTCGCAACAGGCGCTCGTGTAAGGGGCTGCGTACGATCGCAAACATCGGCGGTGCAACTGCGAGCGCTCGGCGTACAGGAGGTTCTGGTCGGTGATCTCGCGGATCCGGCCTTCATCGCTCAAGCCATGAAAGGCGTGAGCAGCGTCTACCACATCGGGCCGACGCTGCATCGAGACGAACGCGCCATGGGCTTCGCCATGATTGACGCTGCCAAAGCCCAAGGCGTGGGCCATTTCGTGTTCAGCTCAGTGCTTCATTCGATCGCCAGCGACCTGATCCAGCATGAGACCAAGCGCGATATCGAAGAGCATCTGCTGTGCTCGGGCCTGGAATACACGATTTTACAGCCTGCCAATTACATGCTGCCTTCGCGACTGAAGGCCGTGTTTGAAGAAGGCGTGTTCCGCTTGGCCTGGTCGCTGGAAAGGCGACAGTCGATGGTGGATCTGGAAGATGTCACTGACGTGGCGGTTCAGGTGCTCAGTGATCGCAACTGTCATGCGGCTGCAACCTATGAATTGGTCGGGCCCGACCGCTTCACTGCATACGACATCGCCGCAGTGGCGTCCAAGATCACCGGCCGGAAAATCGAAGTCGACCGCTTCGATGTCGAGGCATTCGTCCGCCAGCGTTTTGGCGATCTCGGTCCTGATGCATTCCAGCACATGCTGCGCATGAATATGGCGATCGCTACCCATTACAGCAACCACGATTTCGTGGGCAACTCCAACGTGCTGTGCTTTCTCCTGGGTCGGTCTGCGACGGGTTTCGAGGCGTTCGTCCGCAGAGAGTACGCAGCCTTTCAAAAAGGATTAGCCGCTTCCTGCGTGTGATGTGGGTTGCGTCAGGCCGCTCGGCCCCAAGAGCCGTTTGTGCAAGGCGACGGCTCATGTAAGGTCCAGCTATCAGGATTTCAGCTAGCGCTCAGCGGTATTGGCCATTGGTCGCGCCGCACGCAGACGAGATAGGCTTTAGACGTCCAGCGACGCAGCTGTCGCACTTCAAAAAACAACAAGAAGACTGCCTATGTCCAGCCTCCAACGCTGCCTACACGACTGCTTGACGATCTGCGCGATACCTTCCTCTATTTGCCAAGGGTTAGTGGGGTGATGACCCGCGTGCTCGGCAACCTGTCCGTTGGCCGCAAGCTTTCATTGGGCTTTGGACTGGTTTTGCTGTCGACCATGGCAGTGGCTGCGACAGCGTTCTATGCCTTCAATGCGCAGGACGCTGGTACCCAAAGCGTGAATGAGGTGGCGCAGGTCGAGTCGCTGATGCTCCAGGCGCAAGTGGCGGTCAAGGCGTTTGGCCTGGAGTTGGCTGAGGATGAGGCAAACAAGGTGAAAGCGCTTGTCAGCGAGCTTGTCTTGTCATTGTCAAACGCTCAGAAACCCAGTGATGACGACCGCTCCACCGACGGTGCCAGGATGTATCTCGTTCAGTTTGAACAGTACGCCCAAGCTCAACGCGATGCTCGACAGGCACGCTTGCAGATGCAACAACTGGCACAGGTGGTGGGCGAGCGGTTTACGGTTGTCATGCTCGACCAGCTCGAATCCCTCAACATCCTGACCGCCCGAGCGCAGCCCGCCGACTCGGTACGCATGCTGCAGCTGGAGCAGGCTTCAACGTTGCGAGACAAGCTGGCCAATCTGCGTGACAGCGAACTCTACTTCACCGTGCAAGGTAATCAGGAGGTTCATGACGCCTGGGAGGCGCGGGTCATCGAACTGCGCTCGTACATGGAAAACCTTGAGCTGCGGCTCGAGGGGGCGGAGCGTGAGTCGCTGACTCAAGCCCGGGTGGCACTGGATGAGTACCGCACGGCCTTCAACGGTTACGCCACCAGCCGTGTGCAAACGACTGACAGCCAGGCTGCGATGGACAGCGCGGCGGATAAAGTGAGCGCGTTGCTCGGTGCAGCACGCAACGCGCAACTGCGAGCAACGGAGTCGATGAGCCAGAACGTGTCCCGGTGGCTTGAGGGGATAGTGATATTGGCTCTTAGCCTCGGTATCGGCGCCAGCGTGGCGATTCGTCACTCGATACTGCAACCCTTGCGTCAAGCTGTGGAGCTGACCAGGCGTGTGGCGTCGGGTGATCTGAGCGCACAGGTCGATGCTGCGGGGCGACGCGATGAACTCGGCCAATTGCTTGGCAGCGTGGGAATCATGCTCGACAGTCTCCGAGGACTCATTGGCCGGATTGGCTTTGGAGTAGGGGAGCTGAACGCAGCCGCCAGCAGTCTGGGGCGGGTGACGGAGCAGACTCGCCTGGGTGTTGACTCGCAACGTCAGGAAACCGAATCGGCCGCCACCGCCATGCAACAGATGGCGGCGACAGCGCAAGACGTCGCGCGCAATACCAGTCGAACCCGCAGCGTAGTCGAACAGGCCAACGATCAGGCGCGCAAAGGTGAGCAACTGGTGCTCCAGGCCACCGCCAAGATTGACCATATGGCACGGGAAATGGGCGGGTGTTCCGAGGCAATGGGCCTGTTACTCAGCGAGAGTGCATCCATTGGACAAGTGCTCGATGTGATCAGCGCGTTGGCTAACCAGACGAATCTGTTGGCACTGAACGCTGCCATCGAAGCAGCGCGAGCTGGGGAAAACGGTCGGGGCTTCGCTGTGGTCGCAGACGAGGTACGCAACCTTGCTCGGCGCACACAAGCCTCCACTGACGATATCGCCGCAATCATTCAGCAGTTGCAGGCCGTAGCGGAGCAGGCAGCAGTTCGCCTGCGCGGCAGTCAGACATTGACCAGTGAAAGCGTGCTGCTTGCCGCCCAGGCTTCCCATTCCCTGCATGAAATCGCCGCAGCAATGTCGACGGTTGAGCAAATGACTCAGCAAAGCGCCGCGGCGACAGAACAGCAGAGCGCGATGGCTGAGCAAGTGGGAGAAAGCATGGAGCGAGTCCAAACCGTCGCAGAGCAAAGCACGGCTACCAGTGGTTTGCTGGAGACATCGGCTCTCGGGCTGGACCGGGTGGGGAGCGCGCTGACTGCAGCGGTTGGCGACTTTCGCACAGCAAGTTAGCGCGTGTGGTTATCCCGCCATGATATTTCGGTGACTGGGTAAGTAATCCAAAGTGCGTTGCATAACATCCATGCGTGATGCCTTTGCGCTTATCAATGGCCGCAGAACCGTTTTTGTGTCGGAGCACTTCACTTGTTCAGAATGAAGTTTGCAAGTTTTAAAACTGGGTGCGGCGTCATATTCAATCGATTTATCGCTAACCCGATAACAATAAGAGGGGAGCCAGCATGAGTTCGCTTAATGAAACATTGATCGCGAAGTCCATTGCGCCATTGGATATCGATCAAGATGAAACGCAGGAATGGCTAGAGTCGCTGGAAGCCGTCGTTCGCGAGGGAGGTTCCGCGCGGGGCCAGTTTCTGCTGAAACAGTTAGAGCAACACGCAAGAGCACTTGGCATCACCTCGCATGTGCACCCGTACTCGGCCTACCGGAACACAATTCCGATTGAAAGGCAGGGGCCCTACCCAGGGGACCTTGCCGTCGAGGAACGGCTCACTTCAATTATTCGTTGGAATGCACTGGCCATGGTGGTGCGCGCGAACCAGGCGTACGGGGACCTGGGTGGGCATATCGCAAGCTACGCATCGGCCGCCGAAATCTTCGAGATGGGTTTTAACCACTTCTTTCGCGCAGCCGATGAACAGCACGGTGGGGATCTGGTGTTTTACCAACCGCATTCGGCGCCAGGCGTTTATGCACGAGCATTTCTGGAGGGAAGGCTGTCCGAAGAGCAACTGGCCAATTATCGGCAAGAAGTGGGCGGCAACGGTCTGAGTTCCTATCCGCACCCTTGGTTAATGCCTGACTTCTGGCAGTTCCCGACGGGCTCCATGGGCATCGGTCCGATCAGTGCGGTTTATCAGGCGCGTTATATGCGCTACCTCGAACATCGCCAACTGTCCGATACCGCCGATCGTCATGTATGGGGCGTGTTTGGTGATGGCGAGATGGATGAGCCCGAATCCATAGCAGGGCTTACCCTGGCAGCGCGAGAAAAGCTCGATAACCTGACCTTCATCGTCAATTGCAACTTGCAACGCCTGGATGGCCCGGTGCGCGGCAATGGCCAGGTGATTCAGGAACTTGAGGCGCTGTTCACCGGCGCCGGGTGGAATGTGGTCAAGGTCATTTGGGGCTCGGACTGGGACCCCTTGTTCGCACGGGACACCAGCAATGCCCTGCTGCAACGTTTCGCTCAGACCGTAGACGGGCAGTACCAAACTCTTGGGTCCAAAGACGGCGCTTACAACCTGCTGCATTTCTTCCAGCAAGACCCGGAGATTCAGGCGCTGGTTTCACACATGTCTGATGCCGAGATCGACGCCCTGAAGCGTGGCGGTCACGATTTTCGCAAGCTCTACGCCGCATTTGCCGCGGCCAAGGCGCACAAGGGCCAGCCAACCGTGATTCTGGCGAAAACCAAAAAAGGTTACGGCATGGGCGGTGCCGGTGAGTCGCGGATGACCTCGCATCAGGCAAAAAAACTGGACATCGATGCACTCAAAGCCTTTCGCGATCGCTTCGCGCTGCCGCTCTCTGATGAAGACGTCGCGCAACTGCGTTTTTACCGCCCGGCTGATGACAGCCAGGAGATGCGTTATATGCGCGAGCGCAGGACAGCGCTGGGTGGTTACATGCCCGCGCGGCGCAAAGGCGACGAGCACATCGCAATCCCTGCCATGAGTGATTACGCACGTTTTGCATTTGAGGCCGACGGCAAGGAAATGTCCACCACAATGGCAGTGGTGCGAATGCTGGGTGGCCTGCTGAAAGATAAAGAACTGGGGCCGCGGATCGTGCCGATTGTCGCGGACGAAGCGCGCACCTTCGGCATGGCTAACCTGTTCCGCCAGATCGGTATCTATTCACCACACGGGCAACTGTACGAGCCAGAAGACGCGGGCTCGATGCTGTATTACCGGGAAGCCCGCGACGGGCAACTTCTGGAAGAAGGCATTACAGAAGCGGGAGCGATTTCTTCCTGGGTGGCCGCAGCGACCTCATACAGTGTTCATGGCAAGCCGATGCTGCCGTTCTACATCTACTACTCGATGTTTGGTTTTCAGCGGGTTGGGGATTTGATCTGGGCTGCGGCTGACCAGCGAGCAAGGGGCTTTTTGCTGGGCGCCACAGCAGGACGAACCACCCTGGGGGGTGAAGGCTTGCAGCACCAGGATGGCAGCAGCCATGTCGTGGCTGCCACGGTGCCCAACTGTCGAGCCTACGACCCGGCTTTTGCGGGAGAGCTCGCAGTGATCGTGGATCACGGCATGCGCCAAATGATGGAACGCGATGTCGATGAGTTCTATTACGTCACCGTCATGAACGAAAACTACGCCCAGCCTTCGTTGCCATCCGGGGTCGAAGATCAGGTCATTCGCGGCATGTATCGCTATGCCGTGGGCGAAGCGGAGGCGCCGGTGGGCTCGGTCCGATTGTTGGGCTCCGGGACCATTCTGCGCGAGGTGATCGCCGCATCCGAGTTACTTGCCACTGACTGGCACATCTCGAGCGAGGTATGGAGCGTCACCAGTTTCAGCGAACTGGCGCGCGAAGCCCGGGACGTCGAGCGGCACAACCGACTAAATCCTGGCGAACCTGAACACGTCAGCCATCTTTGCGCCTCTCTGGCCGGGGACGCCCCCGTCATTGCCGCTTCGGATTACGTGCGTGCCTGGCCACAACTCATCGCCAGTTACGTCGACGCACGCTTCATTGTGCTTGGCACCGACGGTTTTGGCCGAAGCGATACCCGCGCTGCGTTGCGCAACTTCTTTGAAATCGATCGTCATCAGATTGTCCTGGCAGCCCTGGACGGTCTGGTCCGCGACGGCACATTACCGCGTCACGTGCTGGCCGAGGCCATCACGCGGTACGACCTGGACGCTGACCGCACGGCGCCGTGGAAGCGCTGAGGGCTTATCGCCTTGCAGACATTCAATGAGCACCTCATCCGTTTCATGAAGGTGGAACGGATCTCTTTCTAGTGATGGTAAGTCATGAGTGAAATCAGAGAGATTCATGTCCCTGACATCGGGGACTTCAAAGACCTTCCGGTCATCGATGTGCTCGTTAAACCCGGCGATACAGTGGCGTTCGATGACCCATTGTTGACACTTGAGTCGGACAAGGCATCAATGGATGTGCCGAGCTCTGCAGCGGGCACCGTAGCGTCGGTGATCGTCAAGGTGGGCGATCGCGTCTCGAGGGGCAGCGCAATCATCACGCTGCAGATGGCAGCGACTGAAACACCGGCCGTTCAGGGTGACGTGATTGTTCCTGAACAAGCAGAGCTGCCAGATAATGTCGCACCGATTCCAGTAGCCCCCGTAGCCCCTGCAGTACAGGCAGCCACTCCGGCAACCGCTGTGCAGGCGTCCGGTGTCAAACCCCACGCCAGCCCATCTGTGCGTGGTTACGCTCGCACACTGGGTGTGGACATTGCAAGGGTCACGGCCACCGGCAAGAACGGGCGACTCCTTCGCGAGGATGTCGAGCGTTTCGTCAAAGACGCGCTGCTTCGTCTTGATAGCCCGACGTCGCGCTCCGATCACTCAGGTGGCCTCAATCTGCTGCCTTGGCCGGACATTGATTTCACCCGGTTCGGTGCCGTCGAAAAGGTCGCCCTGTCGCGGATCAAGAAGATTTCCGGCGCCAACCTTTCACGCAATTGGGTGATGATTCCCCACGTTACCAACAACGAACAAGCGGACATTACTGAGCTTGAAGCCTTTCGCGTTCAACTGAACAAGGAAGGCGGCAAGGAGGCGATCAAGTACACCTTGCTCGCGTTTCTGATCAAGGCTGCGGTCGCCACGCTCAAAGCCTTCCCGCAGTTCAACAGTTCGCTGGGCAACGAAGACGGCGAACCGATTCTGATCCTCAAGCAGTATTTCCATATCGGCTTTGCCGCCGATACCCCCAACGGGCTGGTGGTGCCGGTCATTCGCGATGCTGATCAAAAAGGTATAGGCCAGATAGCCACTGAATGTGCCGAGTTGGCAACAAGGGCCAGGGACGGAAAGTTGGGACCTGCCGAGATGTCCGGCGGGACGTTCACTGTTTCAAGCCTGGGCGGTATTGGCGGTACCGGTTTTACCCCCATTATCAACGCGCCCGAAGTAGCAATCCTGGGCGTGACGCGCGCGCAGATGAGCCCGGTCTGGGATGGCAACGGCTTTACGCCACGCCTGATTCTGCCAATGGCGCTTTCATGGGATCACCGCGTGGTGGATGGCGCCGCTGCAGCACGATTCCTCCAGCACCTGGCGGCTCTGTTGGCTGATTTCCGTCGGATCACACTGTGAGGAGAGAGCCCATGAGTCTGCTAAATCAAGCGGGCAAGCCTGCGGATCTGGAATGCGAGGTGCTGGTGCTCGGCGGCGGCCCCGGTGGCTACTCGGCTGCCTTTCGCGCAGCGGACCTAGGCCAAAAAACGCTTCTGGTCGAACGTTACGAATCCCTTGGCGGCGTGTGTCTGAACGTTGGCTGTATTCCCTCCAAAGCCTTGCTGCATATCGCTTCGGTGATGGAGGAGGTGCCGCACCTGGCGCCACTGGGTATCGACTTCGCAAGCGCTCAGATCGATGTGGACAAACTGCGAGCCCACAAAGAGTCAGTGGTCCGAAAATTGACCGGCGGGCTGGCAGGTATGGCCAAGGCGCGCAAGGTCGATGTGGTGCGCGGCGTAGGCCGATTTCTCGATGCTCACCATATGGAAGTTTCACTGTGCACCGGGCCCGGTCGGACGCCGACACGAGAGACGAAAGTCGTTCGTTTCAATCGCTGCGTCATCGCGGCAGGCAGCCAGGCGGTCAAGTTGCCGTTCATGCCCCGCGACCCTCGCATTGTCGACTCCACAGGCGCACTGGAACTCAGCGCGGTGCCCAAACGCATGCTGGTAGTAGGTGGCGGAATAATCGGGCTGGAAATGGCGACAGTCTATTCCGCGCTTGGCTCGCGCATCGATGTGGTGGAGATGCTCGACGGCCTTATGCAAGGGCCTGATCGTGATCTGGTCAAGGTGTGGGAAAAGAAGAATCGGCAGCGTTTCGACAACGTGATGTTGAAGACCCGAACGGTGAAAGCCGAAGCCACCGAGCAGGGCATTTGGGTGACCTTTGAAGGGCAGCAGGCGCCTTCCGAGCCTCAGTGCTATGACTTTGTGCTGGTGGCCGTGGGCCGTAGACCCAATGGCGACCAGATCGATGCTCATAACGCCGGGGTCGGTGTGAATGAGCGTGGATTCATTCCCGTCGACAAACAAATGCGCACCAACGTGCCGCACATCTTCGCCATCGGCGACATCGTCGGACAGCCCATGCTCGCCCACAAAGCCGTGCACGAGGGGCACGTTGCCGCCGAAGTGGCTGCTGGCGAGGCCTCCAACAACTCTGAACTGGCGCGTAGCACGTTTGATGCCGTACAGATTCCGGGGGTGGCCTACACCAACCCTGAAGTCGCCTGGGCCGGTCTGACTCAACAAGAAGCACAGGAAAAAGGCATCAGCCTCGAGGTCGGCGTTTTTCCGTGGGCAGCTTCCGGTCGTGCGATTGCCAATGGTCGAGACGAAGGATTCACCAAGCTGTTATTCGACACCGACACTCGTCGAGTTGTCGGTGGCGGCATTGTCGGACCAGGTGCGGGCGACCTGATCAGTGAAGTGTGCCTGGCGATCGAGATGGGGGCCGACGCTGTGGATATCGGCAAAACCATTCATCCCCATCCGACCTTGGGCGAGACCGTGGGAATGGCGGCCGAAGTGGCTCATGGCAGTTGCACGGATCTTCCTCCTGCTCGTCGCCGTAGCGGCTGACGAGAGCAGGGGGCTCTTTTCGATTCTGGAAAAGGTGCTCATCCAAATCACCGATTCTGAAACCCCATGCGCCTGAATATTATCGAGGCTGGATACAGTCGCTGATCGAGAGAGCGGTCATGCCGTTCAGGCCAAACGTTTCACAAGCAGGAGCATTACCCGTGGAATACAACACCAATAAAAAATCGACGGCCATGAGTGGAGCCCCGAAAGGCGCGCGCAACGGAGCCGATTACATCGCCTCGCTTCGGGACGGACGCTCCGTGTGGATCGATGGCGAACGCATCAAGGATGTGACGGTCGATCGCCGTTTTCGCGGCGCGGTCCAGTCCATCGCCGACCTTTATGACCTCCAGTGCGAGCCCTCCCTGCAGGACAAGATGACGTTCGTATCGCCCACCTCGGGTGCGCGTGTCGGACGCTCGTTCATGCTGCCGCGCTCCGCCGAAGACCTGCGTCTGCGTCGGGAAATGATGAAGACCTGGATGGATGCGGTAGGCGGCATGATGGGGCGCACACCTGACTTTCTGAACGTCATGGTCAGCGCCCATGCTTCAGCGCATGAGTTGTTTGCAGCGGGCGGCGGACAGTTCGGCCAGAACATCCTGAATTACCACGAGTTCATTCGCGAAAACGACCTCGCACTGACTCACTCGCTGGTGTCGCCGGATATCGACAAGCGTCTGCAGATGTTCGAACAGCCAGGCGATATGGTGATGCGCGTAGTGCGTGAATCCGATGCCGGTATCTACGTGTCCGGCGCGCGCTCGGTGGCCACACTTGGCCCGCTGGCCAACGAAGTGCTGATCATGCCAGCGGCGGCGAAATTCCCGCTGGTGGCAGACGCTGAAGCGTACGCGGTCGGTTTTGCCGCCCCCATCGACACCCCCGGCATGAAGATGATCTGCCGCCCCGGATTCCCTACCAACGGCCGCTTTGCCAACGACCCGCTCACCGGGCGCATGGACGAGATGGATGCAGTGCTGTGGTTTGACGAAGCGTTCATTCCGTGGGAACGCGTCTTCATGTACCGCAGCATCAAGGCGGTGGAGTCGGCGATGAAGTCGCCTTCAGGCCCGCACGGCTCGCATCAGTCTGCCACGCGCTCGCTGGCGAAAATGGAGTTTCTCCTGGGCATTGCCTACAACCTGACGGAAGTGAACCACAGCCGCTTCCCGAATGTAATGGTCCAGCTTTCCGAGCTGGTGGCGTACGTCGAGACCCTGCGGGCGCTGATTCGCGTCGCGGAAATAGATTGCATCAAAGGCCCGGGTGACACCGTCGTACCGTATGAGCAACCGCTCAACGTGATACGTGCCCAATACCCGACCATGCACGCCCGAGCACTGGAAATTCTGCAGTTGCTCGGCGCTGGCAACGTGGTGGTGGCGCCCACGGTTGAGGACCTCTACAGCGAAAACGGTCCGGCCATCGAGCGTTATTGCGCCGGAGCCGACATTCCGGCCGAACGCAAGATGCAACTGCTGCGTCTGGCGTGGGATGCCTCGTGCTCGTCCTTTGCCGGGCGCCAGAACCTGTACGAGAAATTCTTCTCGGGCGATCCATGGCGCAATGCGCAAATGCGCGGGGAGCGGTATCCAGGAGCTCGCGAGGCACAAGACAAAGTGTGGGCGTTTCTCGATCGCAACAGCGAATGGGATCAGAGGATCAACGGCCAGTAATCAAGCAATGCCGGGGCCTGGCTGTTAGCCAGGCCCCGGCACCGGTAATCCAACACCAAAACAAGAAATTGCGGAGCTGTGTATGCCTCGTATTCACCTGCCCACCCCTGATGAAGCCCCTCAAGCATTTGAGTTGCTTCGCGCCAAACGTGGCCACGCCCCCAACGCTCAAATCTTTCGCACCCTCGCGATTTGCCCCGAGATCCTGGAAGCGTTCATTCCCATGGCTGACGCCGTTCGCCAAGGCTGCGGCATCGACCCGAAGCTGCGGGAAATGGCCATCGTGATGTCGTGCCAGACCATGGGCACGAATTACGAACACGATCCCCATTGGAATCGCGCCCTCAAAGAGGGCGTTTTGAAGGAGCAACTGCTGGCACTTTGGGATTTTGAAAAGAGCCCATTGTTCTCCGACCTAGAGAGGGCGGTGCTTCGCCTCGCCCGGGATGCCACCCGGGCACCCGCGCAGGTAAGCGCCGATGTCTGGGAGGCCGTTCACCGCGAACTGGGCCCCAAACAGAGCCTGGCGCTGCTGTTCAATATTGGTTGGTACAACATGACCGGTCGGTTGACTGGCCCCCTTGAGTTGAGCAACGAAGCGGATTTCATTCGGCTCTGAACAGACATCAGGAGACTCTCCATGCCACTGCCAAAACCGGTCTACTACCCACCATTCAATATCACCCGCTCCAGCCACGCCATCATCACCTCGCGCGATCTGGAAGCCAGCCGCGATTTCTATGAGCAGGTCATCGGCCTGGTGCTGACCGAGCGTGACAATGACACCCTGTATTTTCGGGGCCTTGAAGAAGTCTGCCACCACAGTCTGGTGATCAAGCGTCACGACGGCGAGCCGCAAGCGGAAGCGATCGGTTTTCGCGTTTACACCGAAGAAGAACTGGATAAGGCGCAACACTTCTACACCGCCAAAGGGTTGCCCGCACGTTGGATCGAAGTGCCCCATCAGGGCCGAACGCTGCTGGTCAATGACCCGGCAGGCACGCCGGTTCAACTCTGCGCCACCATGCCGACCACGCCCCGGCTGTACACGCAGTTTCAGGACTTCAAGGGCGGCGCGGCGATGCGCTTCGACCACTACCAGATCCAGGCGCCCAATGTGCAGGAACAAACCGATTTCTACGCAGAAATGGGTTTTCGCATTTCAGAATACATGGCGCTTGATGACAAGCTGATCGCGACCTTCCTGTTCCGCAAACCCGGCACACAAGACATTGTTTTCCTGGAAAACCCCGGCCCGCGTTTGCACCATTTTGCCTACACCGTTTCTGACACCCATAGCATCATCCGGGCGTGCGATATCGCTGGGAACTTGGGTATGGGAGATGTAGTGGAGCGAGGGCCGGGTCGTCACGGCCCGGCTGGCGTGATGTTCGTTTATCTGCGTGATCCGGATGGCCACCGGGTGGAGCTGTTCTGTGATCACTACCTGCTGATTGATATCGAGGTCGAGCCTGTTGCCTGGGATGTGCGCAAGCCAGGGCTGTCACTGCGCTGGGGGCTGCCGCCACAGGAGGCCTGGTTCAACGAAACCACACCGTTTGGCGGCATTGCCACAAAACAGCTGGATCACGAACGTGGACCGCTGTCGACGCTTGAAACGTATCTGGCCGAGAAAGCACGGGTCAGAGCAGCCAAGACCGGGCAGTAGTCCTGCATCACAGCGACTTCGTTGACCCGGCACAACACGGCGATATCGATAACAACACAAGAGGTATTGACGATGACCCCACAGACTTCAACCCCGACAGATGTGGTCAAGACTGGCCCGGCGTTTGATGGCCGAGCCTTGCGCGACGCTTTTGGTTCGTTCGCCACAGGCGTGACGATTGTCACCACCTCCGGGCCCGGCGGCGTGGATATCGGTTTGACCGCGAACAGCTTTTCATCGGTCTCCCTGGACCCGCCAATGGTGCTCTGGAGCCTGGCGCGGACTTCCTTGAACATGGATGCATTTCGCAACAGCGGATACTTCGCCGTGCATATCCTGTCTGCCGATCAGGAGGCGCTTTCAGCACGCTTTGCCAGCAAAGGTATCGACCGGTTCGAGGGCATCGTGGTTGATCGTGGGCCAGGCAGCATTCCCATGCTGCGCGATTGCATGGCGCGGTTCACGTGCAAGCTGGCTTTTCAGTACGAGGGTGGGGATCACGTCATCTTCGTCGGCGAGATTGTCGACTTCAACCATTCGGCGCAGAAGCCTTTGGTCTTCCATGGCGGGCGCTATGGGATGTTGCTGCCCAAACAGGGCTCTCAGGCAGCGGTACCGGCAGGCGAGCTCAGCAACCTGTCAGCCGATGATCTGCTGTATCAAGTGTCGAATGCCTACTTCCAGACCCGGCAAACCGTCATCGAGAAGCTTGAGTCCCGCCAATGGACAGCAGAGGAATACGCCGTGCTGAGCATCATCGGTCGGGAAGACGGGCTGTGCATGCCCGAGATCGTCGCGCGCAGTGAGAAGGTGCGAGGGCAAGGGGTATCGGCCGCCATCGTGCAGAATCTCATCGTGCGTGGATTGCTTCACGAGGTCGACTCCGGGGATGGGCAGGTCGCTGTTCGATTGACGCCCGAAGGCCGTCTTTCGGTGCTGGAGCTGATCGCGATCCGCAAGTCCAGCGAGGCCGACGTGCAAGGTGACCTGGACCCCAGCGAAGTGCATCTGCTCAAGCATCTGCTGGCGCGGCTGGCCGCATGAAAATCGCCCGTTATCAATCTGCAAGCGGGCAGGAGCGGCTGGGTGTCGCTGCCTCAGTATCCGGGCTCGAAAGGCTGGTTGATGTGGCTAGGCTGGCGGCGGCGCGCGGTGAAACCCGAACACCCGCCACTGTCATGGCGCTCATCGAGGGGGGCGAGCCGGCGATGGACGCGACCCGCGAGTTGCTGGCATGGGGAGCACGCCGCCACGACCCGCTCTGGCTGGATGATCCGGACACGGTGAAGTGGCTGACGCCTGTGCCGGAGAAATCCATGATCTGTGCTGGACGCAACTTTGGCCGGCATTTGCTGGAGTCGACCAAGGCCAATACCACCAGCAAGCTGCACAGCAACTTCCCAACAGGCTTCATCAAGCTGGGCCGCACGCTGGTCCCGCACAAGAGTCAGGTGAGAAGACCCGATGATGTGCGCAGTTTCGACTATGAGGTAGAGGTCGCGCTGGTGCTGGGCAAGACCATCGATGCGTACAGCGATATCGACCCGGCCAGCGCCATCTTTGGCTACACCATTTTCAATGACCTGTCCGCGCGTGAATGGCAGCTTCGCGAAATGCAGAACGGCATGATCATGCTGGGCAAAAACTTCCCGGGCTTCGGCCCTCTGGGGCCGTACATTCTCACCGCAGACGAGGTGCCAGACCCGGCCGGCCTGGTGCTGTGGCTGAAGGTGAATGGCGAGTTGCGCCAGTACTCGGATTGCCGTGACCTGATATTCAGCTTCGCGCAAATGGTCGAGTTTTGGTCCCGCTTCGGTCTTGTCCCGGGTGATCTAATCAGCACCGGCACCCCCGAAGGCGTTGCGCTCCACCACAAACCCGATCCCCAGGCGTGGTACCTCAAGCCCGGCGACCGGATTGAGGCGGGCGTGGACGGTATCGGCGTGCTGGAAACCTTCATCATCTGATAATAACAACGCCTATCAAGACAATTCAGGAGCTTTCATGAAACTGTATTTTCTGCCCGGTGCCTGCCAGATCGGCATCCACGCATTGCTTGCTGAGATCGGCAAGCCGTTTGAGATCGAGAAGGCGGCGCGGCCAAACACGCCAGAGTTCGAGGCCTACCTGCAGATCAATCCCAAGGGTAAAGTCCCTGCGCTGATTCGCGAAGATGGCTCGCTGCTAACTGAGTTCCCGGTGATAGCCCTGTACCTTGCGCGCACCAACCCGGAACGCGAACTGATCCCGACCGATATCGAAGGCGAGATCCGGGTGATGGAAATGCTCGAGCATTTAGTCTCGACCGTTCATATGCAGGGCTACACTCGGGTTCGTCGGCCTGAGAAGTTCGCGCCGAGCGAATCTGAGCATGCCGCAGTGAAGGGGCAGGGTTTGAAGATATTTCAGGCCGGGCTTGACCGGGCAGAACGGCAGATCAACGGCAAAGACTGGTTGTTCGAGAGAATGAGCATTGCAGACTTCGCGCTGTTTTACCTCGAGCACTGGTCTGTGCTCAACGGGATCGGCTCGCTAGGGCCTGGTTGTCAGGCGCACCACGACCGACTCTGGGCCAGGGACGCTATTCGTCGCGCTGTCGAGTCTGAACTCACCCATTGAGATGAGCGCTGCACCATGGACATGCTGCTGAAGCTGAAAGCTTTTGTCGTCACCGCCGACACCGGTAACTTCTCAGCCGCCGCGCGCGCCTTGCACACCTCGCCCTCGGTCATCATGAAGCGGGTTGACGAGCTGGAGTGGGATTTCAAGACCACTTTTTTTGATCGTTCAACCCGGCGCTTGACGTTGACCGACACGGGCCAGAGTTACCTGACCCATGCGCGGCAACTGCTCCGTTCCTACAGCGACATGGCCAGCGGCGCGATACTGAGCCCTGGCAGTATTGAAGGCCCCATCCGGATCAAAGCCCCTGCGGTTCTCATCCGGCAAGGCCTGGGTGATCTGTTCCTGCGGTTTCGCACCGAAAACCCGCTTGTTCACCTAGATATCGTTGCGTCGGACCGAGGCGGCAATCCGGTAGAGGAGGGGTTTGACATTTCGGTCGGCATGGACCAGATGGCGTATTCCGAGGTGGTCGAACAGATTATCAGACCTTTCCCCAGGCGCCTGTGCGCCGCTCCGGACTACCTCGCACAATGTGAGCCGTTGTTGCATCCACGCGGCCTGATTCATCACCCTTGCCTGGCATTCTCTATCGCTGGCTCCATCTGGGGTTTCAACTCCGCAGAAGGTCGTGTGGAGGTCGACGTGCGTCCCGTGCTCATCACCAATGATGAAGGCTACTTGTGTGCCGCCGCACGCAATGGCCACGGCATCGTCCAACTGGCCCTGCCAATCGTTGCCGACGCCCTGGAGGCGGGGGAACTTGTCCCGGTGCTCGAAGAGTTCGCACTGGTGGAGCGCTGGGTGAAGATCATGGTGCCGGCCGCGCGGCTGGAGCTGACGAGGGTCAAATTGCTGTTCGACAAGATGACGACGCACCTTAGCTCAGGCCGAGCTCCCCACATTCAATGAACGCTCCGTTACATCCATAGACTTTTCTTTTCCTCGTAATTGACCGTGCATGTACGTCAGCTTGACGGGCGCATGAGGAATCACTTTGCGTGTTCCACCGGACAAACAGCGTCCTGCTTTGGCCATCAAATATCTAACTGCGGTGCAGCGGGTTTAATCATTGTTCATGCCGAAAAGGCGCTGCATATACTCGAACCAACACAGATGCAGTCGGGTTAAGGACAAGAACAACACGCCTTCAACCAGACCCTGGGTTGCCTGCACAACGATGCACTCTTGCATGAATAAAACCGGTTATGCACCTATCAGGGGAGGTCTTCTCGTGGGCCACTGTGGCCTGCCACGGTTGATTTAACCGAGCAAAACAGCAACCGGAATTCATGCACCACACAATCTATTCAGGTAGCAATAATGCAAATAATAAAAATAAGATTTGCAGTATCGCAAGACGTTGTATGCCGCCAAAGTCTTCGATCGGTCGTTGTCGCCACCAGTTTATTGGCTGCTGGTTATTCGCTGGCCGCCCCCATCGATGTCGGTGATTCCGACTTCAAGGTACGGTGGGACAACACCTTCAAATACTCTGCTGGCGTGCGTGTCAAAAATCCCGATGACACGCTCACCCAGAACGTGCCCGCCACCGCCGGTAGCGGCGCAGGACCTTCAGCGCTGAACGCTGACGACGGTGACCGAAACTTCAAACGCGGCAGGCTCATCTCCAATCGACTCGACCTGCTGTCCGAAATGGACGTAGTTTACCGCGATGACTTCGGCTTCCGGCTGAGCGGCGCCGCCTGGTACGACGACGTCTACAACCAGAAAAACAAAAACGACTCTCCGGCCACCAACAACTCGTTGTCTGTGCGCAGCGACGAATTCACCGATGACACCCGCGAACTGCACGGCAGAAAAGCCGAACTGCTGGACGCATTCGTCTTTGGGGCAACTGACGTCGGCACTGCCCGGGTCAGTGGGCGCCTGGGGCGACACACGGTGCTATGGGGCGAAAGCCTGTTTTACGGCGCCAACGCCATTGCCGGTACCCAATCCCCCGTGGATGCGGTCAAGGCATCCTCCGTTCCCGGCTCGACCACCAAAGAGATCATCATGCCGGTGGGGCAGTTCTCGGGCCAGATTCAGTTTTCGCCCGCGCTGACGGTGATGGGTTACTACCAATACGATTGGGAGGCGACCCGCCTGCCAGCCGCCGGGAGCTACTTCTCGGTCAACGACTTCATCGCCGATGGTGGCGAGCGCATCCGCTTTGCGCCCGGGGTGCCCGGCATTGGTTTGTCGCGTGGCGAAGACATCAAGGCCAGCGACAAAGGCCAGTACGGGCTTGGCTTGCGCACGGCACTGGGTGATTGGGAATTCGGTGTCTATGCGATCCGATACAACGCCAAAACGCCGGTGCTTTACTCGCGAGCAGCCCGTACTCCAGTCGTCGGCGCCGGGTTTGGTGTGTACCAGTGGGTATACCCGGAGGACATCAAGGCATTTGGCATCAGCGCCACGACCACGGTGGACACCATCAACTACGCCGGCGAATTGTCTGTGCGGCGTGATACGCCCTTGACGAGCCTGCCGCAGGAGGTGGGTAACGCCCAGGCAGACAACAACCATCACGCGTTCTATGCCATCGGCAACTCGGCCCATGCCAACTTCTCCATGATCTGGACGATGCCGCGTAACTTCACCTCTGACGAACCGTCGCTCAGCATGGAGCTGGCCTACAACCAGCTGACCAGTTGCACCAGCAATTGCAATGCCATGGACCCGGGCCTTGATCGACGCGCCGAAGCCCTGCGTTTCGCTTACGCGATGCCGCAGCGCAACGTTCTGGATGGCCTGGATCTGACGCCGTCGGTGACCATGGGTTACAACCATGGCAAGTCGCCCGTGGTGATCATGGGGCCTGACAACGGCGGGGACATGACCTTCACCCTGGCAGGCAACTACCTGACCGTATGGGATTTTTCGCTGGCGTACACCCACTACTACGGCGCGGAAAACACCGCTACGTACGCCTCCACCGATCCCTCCGTCAACGGCACGTACACCTTCGAACAGACCCTGAAGGACCGTGATTTCATCTCCGTGTCCTTGCGTCGTACCTTTTAAGGGAAACCTCATGACTATTTTTTCTCGCCTGACCCTTCTGGCCCTGGCCTGCGCCGCAGTGGTAGCACCGGCCGCACACGCCGCTGTAGCTGCCGATGAGGCAGCCAGACTCAAGACCACGCTGACACCAATGGGCGCAGAGCGTGCCGCCAACAAGGACGGTTCCATTCCCGCGTGGGACGGCGGTTATCCGTTTGACGCCTCGGCCACTGCAGCGGCGATTCCGGATCTATTTTCCAAAGACAAGCCTCTGCTTACCATCACCGGCCAGAACGCAGATCAATACAAAGACAAGCTGACTGAAGGCACGATGGGGCTACTCAAGCGCTTCCCCTCATTCAAGGTTCAGGTCTTTCAAACCCGACGCACCGCCGGCGCTCCGCAGTGGGTCTACGACAACACCTTCGCCAACGCTACCCGGGCAACGATGGACCCCAGTGGTCAGCTCGGTCCGTTTCCTAAGGGTGCTTACGGCGGTGCGCCGTTTCCGATCCCGAAGACGGGCGAAGAGGCGATCTGGAACCACTTGCTTCGGTGGACCAGCCCCGGTTACCAGACCACCCCGAGCCTGGCCCGTGTGACGCCGGAAGGCAAGGTGATCCCTGTGTCGCAGAACGTGGCCAAGAGCTCGTTCCCGTACTACGACCCGAACAGCAACCTGGAAAAATGGCAGGCCGCAGGTTCGAACATCGTCGTGCGCCGGGTCGACACGTCTGGGCCACCCATCCGAGCCGGTGAGATTCTGCTGCAGCAGGTCAACATCAATGACGTCGAATCCAAGACGTGGGTTTACCTGACGGGCCAGCGTCGGGTTCGTCGCCTGCCGCTAACCTGCTGCGACGTCCCAAGCCCCGTGGCTGGCGGCATCCTCAACTTCGACGAGGTTGAGGTGTACTCCTCGTCCATCGGCCGTTACGACTGGAAACTGGTAGGCAAGACCGAGATGTACGTGCCGTACAACACCAACAGCTACCACCAGGCGGCCTCCATCGAGCAACTCATGAACCCGCAGACCGTGAACCCTGATTTCGTTCGCTTCGAGCAGCATCGAGTGTGGGTCGTGGAGGGCACGCTCAAGCAAGGACAGCGTCATGTGGTCCCGCGCCTGCGTGTGTATCTGGATGAAGACACCTGGATTGCTGTTGCAGGCGAGCGTTGGGATGCTCAGGGGCAACTGTGGAAGGTTACTTACAACCTGCCGACTGTGTTCCCGGGAGCGCCAGGCACCATTGTCGCAGGCTACATGTCGTACGACTTGATCGGCGGCGGGTACTTCGCTTCCGCCTATTTCCCTCGCGACAAACAGGTCGACCTCAAAGCTTCCATGCCGGCCCGCATTTTCACACCTGAATCGCTCTCGGGTGAAGGTGTGCGTTAGAGCATTGTCCGGCTTGAACAACGAAACGGATGAGATAACCGTATGAATAACAATAAGAATGAAGGTGTCGACGGATCCCGTCGCGCGCTGGTGTTGCTGGGGTTGGGGGTGGGGCTGCAGGTGTTGCTGGCACCGACACTGGCATCCACCACCGTTGCGGTCGTCTCTGCCGCGATGCCCGGGCCGTTGAACGAGCCGGCCACCATGACCACGCGAGCAGCGCATGCGATGTTGACGCGAGTGGTTCAAGCAGGTGATCGGCTGGTGGCGATGGGGGAGCGTGGTTTGGTCGTGCTATCTGACGATGGCGGCCACCAATGGCGCCAGGCCCGCGTGCCGGTGAGCGTAACCCTGACCTCGGCAAGCTTCGCCAATGCCCGCGAAGGCTGGATCGCCGGTCACAACGGGGTTGTGCTGCACACCTCCGATGGCGGCGAGACTTGGGCCGTGCAGACCGACGGCTTAGCGCTGGCCAAGGCAAGCCTGGCTCAGGCGCTCGGTTTGCCAGAGGGGGCTGCCGATCGCGAACGTCGCATTATAGAGGCCCAGCGTCTGGTGGACGATGGCCCGGACAAGCCTTTGCTATCGATCTGCTTCGCCGACGCGCGACGCGGCATGGTGGTGGGCGCGTTTGGGCTAGCGGCCAGCACCGAGGATGGCGGCAAGACCTGGACGCCGTGCCGTGACCGTTTGCCCAACCCCATGAGCTTGCACCTGTACGCGATTGCCCATCAGGACAAGAACTGGGTCGTGGCGGGCGAGCAGGGCGTACTGATGAGCAGCCGCGATGACGGCGTCAGCTTCGAAGCATTGGCCGCGCCGTCCGAGCGCACCTTGTTCGCCGCCACTGCTACGCAATCAGGTGGTTTCGTATTCGCCGGGCTGTTGGGTGCCGCTTGCCGTATCGATCCAGGCGCTACAGCGGTGACCGCCATCGATTTACCTGCACCGTTGACGATCCTCTCGTGCGTTGAACTGCGTGACGGCCGGGTGATGCTGCTGGCGCAAGGCGGGCAAGTTTTCGCCAGTCGCGATGCGGGTGTGCACTTTGCCGAACAGCCGCTGCAAAGGCGCGTGCCGCTGACCTCACTGATCGATGCCGCTGACGGCGGGCTGGTTGCCACAAGCCTGGGCGGTGTCGCCCGGCTTGGCTGACGCCCCGCTTTTTCATGATCACTCGCGCCCTCTAACGAGTTCAATGATATGACCACTGTGACACCACCCTCGACGACGACCTGCCAGCTGGAAGACTTTGATCCGCGCTCAGGCTCGTCCCTCGAACGCGCTGTTTTCAATCACCGCATCCTGGTGCTGTTGCTGTGCGCGCTGATTACGATCTTGCTTGGCTTCAGCGCCATGAGCCTGAAGCTCAATGCCAGTTTTGAAAAGACGATTCCCACTGGGCACCCGTACATCACCCACTATCTGGAAAACAAAAAAGAGCTCACTGGGCTGGGTAACTCGGTGCGCATCGCAGTGGAGGCGAGCAAGGGCAACATCTACACCGCGAGCTATCTGGAGACATTGCGCCAGATAAACGATGCAGCGTTCATGCTGCCTGGTGTCGACCGAGCCTTCATGAAGTCCCTGTGGACGCCGAACGTGCGCTGGACCGCCGTGACCGAGGACGGCCTGGACGGCGGTCAGGTCATCCCGCCACAGTTCGACGGCTCGCCTGCCAAACTCGAAGAGCTGCGCATGAATGTGCAGCGCTCTGGCGAAATCGGCCAACTGGTCGCCGCCAATGGCGGTTCTACCGTGATCCAGGTGCCGTTGCTTGAGCATGACGCCGCCGGCAAACCGCTGGACTACGCAGCATTGTCTCTACAGCTGGAACAACTGCGCGCCAAGTACAGCAATGACGAAGTGGCCATTCACATCACCGGCTTTGCCAAGCTGTCCGGCGACCTCATGGACGGCATGCAGGAAGTGATCGGCTTTTTCTTCATCGCGTTGATCATCTGCGCCGGGATGGTGTTTTTGTACAACCGAGATGTCATCAGCACTGCCCTGGTGGTCATGACCTCGGTCACTGGCGTGCTGTGGCAACTGGGCCTGCTGCCGCTGTTGGGGTATTCGCTCAACCCTTACTCCATGCTGGTGCCATTCCTTATCTTCGCCATCGGCATCAGCCATGGCGCGCAGAAGATGAACGGCATTCTGCAGGACATCGGCCGCGGCACGCATCGTTATGTCGCGGCGCGCTTCACTTTCAGGCGCCTGTTCCTGGCCGGTCTGACCGCGTTGCTCGCTGACGCCGTAGGCTTTGCGGTGCTGCTGATGATCGATATCCCGGTGATTCGCGAATTGGCCATCGCCGCGAGCCTCGGCGTGCTGGTGCTGGTCATCTCCAATCTGATTCTGCTGCCGGTTTTGCTCAGTTTTGTCGGAGTCAGCCGTAAGGCTGCGGCCAGGGCAGTGCTTCGTGAATGCGCTTCTGTCGCCGGGGAGAGCAGCGCGTTCTTCGTCTGGCTAGTGCGCTTTACCGAGGGTCGACGCGCCACACTGGCGATCGCGACAGCAGTGGTTCTGGCGGTGTTGGGTGTGGTTGTCGGCACTCAACTGAAAGTGGGTGACCTCGATCCTGGTGCTCCGGAGCTGCAAGCCGATTCGCGCTACAACCGTGACGTGAACTACCTGACCAAAAACTACGGTGCCAGCAACGACCTCTTTGCGGTGATGGTCAAGACCCCCGATGGAGGCTGCAGTCAGTATGGCGTTCTGCGTCGTGTCGATCAGCTCGAATGGGCGCTGATGGACCTGCCTGGCGTGGAATCCACTCAGTCGATCGCACGCCTGCAACGACGCCTGATGGTGGGCATGAACGAAGGCAGCCCTCTTTGGTACGACCTGCCGGGCAACCAGAGCATGCTCAACACCATTACTGCTCGTGCGCCCCGTGAGCTTTACAACGAAGAATGCAACCTGCTGACGGTGTATGCCTATCTGCGCGATCACCGTGCCGAAACGCTGCAGCAGGTCGTGGACCTGGTGGAACGGTTCGCGCAGGCAAACAACGACAAGGATGCAACCTTCCTGCTGGCGGCTGGCTCGGCAGGGATCGATGCCACCACCAACATCGTGGTTCACAAGGCGTGGTACCAGATGCTGTTCATGGTCTACGGCGCGGTGGCGTTGCTGTGTTTCGTCACCTTCCGCTCCTGGCGTGCGGTGCTGGTGGCCATGCTGCCGCTGATGCTGACTTCAGTCCTGGCCGAAGCTCTGATGGTGGTGTTGGGCATGGGCGTGAAAGTCGCGACGCTTCCCGTGATCGCGCTTGGCGTCGGCATCGGCGTGGATTACGCGCTGTATGTGCTGAGCGTGACGCTGGCCCGCCTGCGAGCAGGCGCCACGTTGAAACAGGCGTACGCCACCGCGCTGCAGTTCACCGGTCGAGTGGTGTTGCTGACGGGTGTAACCCTGGCAGCCGCCGTGGCGACCTGGCATTTCTCCAGCATCAAGTTCCAGGCCGACATGGGCCTGCTCCTGGCGTTCATGTTCCTGTGGAACATGCTCGGTGCCTTGGTATTGATACCGGCGCTGGCGCGTTTTCTGTTGCCCAAGGCACGTGAAGACTCACTGATTGAGGTCACCGATTGTGTAACTCCGCCTGCACCCTCAGCGCCCACGACAACGGATCAATCCGCAAAAATGCTGTACGAGCGATGCATGCCGTAATCCGTTCACCCTGAATCAATCAACGTATCAACAACCCTGAAAACAGAGGCAATACCATGGATCGTTATATCAACCGCTTGTTCCACGTCTGCATTACCGTCGCCGATATCGAAGAGGCGTTGGCGTTTTACTGTGATGTACTCGGTCTGGAGTCCATCGGCAAACTGAGGGGCGAACGGGCACCGGGTGAAATCCTCGGTTTTCCTGGCCAGATAATCGAAATTCATGCCGATCATCTGGTGGGCAAGGAAAAGGAAAACGCCACCGTCATCGACCTGATCGAGTTCGTTGAACCCAAAACCGTCGTCAACACCAACCCGCCTGCGCCACTCAACCACGCCGGCATCAACCGCATGGCGTTCGGGGTAGACAGCACCGATGCCGTCTATGAGAAGCTCAAAGCACGCGAGGACATTACTTTCCTGTGCGAGCCACAGGTCGTGATCGCGCCAACAGGCGGGAAATTCAAGATCCTGACGTTCACTGACCCGTACAACAACGTCCTGGAAGTCATCGAATACTGCAAACAGTAAGCGACTCAAACAACAACAAACGACTACGGTTTTTAGAATTCTCAGAAACCGGGGGAGATATAAATGAGCGTCACACAAGATAAATCCGAGATCATCGACGTCATTAACCTCTATGGCGTAGCGCTCGACGCCCACGCATGGGATTTGCTGGACGAAGTGTTTACCGAAGATGCGCACGCAGACTTCGGGCCCGCCGGGGCGGTGTGGAAATCGGTCGGTGCCCTGAAGTTCGCTTTCAAGGACTTCCACGAAACCCTCACCAACCACATGCACACGATGACCGGTTCTTGCGTTCACGTGGACGGCGATACGGCCTACGCGTTGACCTATGGCGACTGGCTGCTGTCCCGCGACTCGGCAGTGGGCGGCCCTGATTGGGTGGGCCGTGGCTGGTATGACGACGTGCTGGTGCGCACGAAAAAGGGCTGGCGCATCAAGGATCGCGTTTGCCGGCTGATTTCCTGGACAGGCAATCCGAACGTGCCTGAGCCGGCGTACGAACAGCATCCGGTGATGACGACGCACACCCTGCGTAGCCACCGTGAGAAAGGCAACATCCGCTACTTCGAAGCCATCTCCAAAAAGTCATAAGCAAAGAGCAACTACGGGTCCACTTCCGGTTTTCGGACGGGAGTGGCCACGGGTTCCTGTTGCCTGGATTTCCATTGTCCGCGTTCTTTTCAAAGAGCGCAGATCAGCATTGGACGATAAACAATGAGCGATAAAACAGTGATTTGGATCGTGGGCATCAACTGCCATGCAGACATCGAAAGCAAGTTCAACACCTGGTACGACGATGTGCATGTGCCGATGTTGCTCAAAGGCGACTTCGTCAAAAAAGTCACCCGTTTCAAGCTGGCAGAAGAGAGCTATCACGTGGGAGCCGAGACTCAGCCTTGTGCGACCTACCTGACGATCTACGAGTTCGAGGACCAGGCCAGGTTCGACGGCTGGATGAACAGCGACGCGCGCACAGAGGCTGGCGACGACAAAACCAACACATGGGGCGATCAGGTCTACGACGTCCAATGGGCCACACGCTACAACCTCACCAACACCTGGAACGTTTAAATAGGACGGTCAATAGCCATGAGCGCATTAGTCAAAAAGCTTCTCCATGTATGCATCACCGTGCCGGACGTCGATCAGGCCCTGAAATTCTACCGTGACGTGTTGGGCTTCGTTTCCACGTTCGAGACCAGAACCGATGAAGCCGATGGCCCGCTGCTGGGTTTTGCAGAAGATGAAATCAGCATCTACGCGCACCACATCCTGACGGCGGGCGCAGATCCCAAGCAGGCCACCGAAATCAACCTGATCGAGTACACCAACCCTCCGACGATTGTCGGCGATGGCCCTTATGACTTGATGAATCAAGTAGGTATTACCCGCTTGGCGCTGTTGGTTGAGAGCGCCAAAGAGGCGTTCGAGAAAATTCGTATCTACGGGGGCGTGGAGATCGTATGTGAACCCAAAGACATCATCATCCGTAAGCCCGGTGGCAACCTGACCATGACCTGGTTCAGCTTCAAAGACCCCTACGGCGTGTTCATCACCATCGCCGAGCCGCCAAAGGCGTGATCGCCGTCGGCTCAACGCTCGCGGTTGGGCGTCGGACCGCTCACATCGAGTCAAAAGAATCCGGGAGATAACATGCAGATCGATGTTCTGGTCGATGTAAAGACGACCATAGGCGAGGGGCCTCTATGGGATGTGCAGGAACAGCGCCTGTACTGGATCGATGTCGTCGGCGGCCGCGTGTTTCGCTGCACCGCTGACGGCCGAGAGGTTCGTACATGGGAGATGCCTGACACCATCGGGTCGCTGGCGCTGCGCCGTGATGGCGGGGCGGTGGTGGCATTGGGTTCGGGTTTTCATTTCCTCGACTTCGACACGGGTGAAACGCAACTGATCGCACATCCCGAAGCCGACAAGCCCCACAACCGGTTGAACGATGGCAAGGTGGATGCCCGCGGGCGCTTCATCGTTGGCAGCATGGATACCCGCGAGGGGTTTGCGGACGGCAGCCTGTTTCGCCTCGATCCGGACTTGTCCGTGCACACCCTGGACGCAGGATTTGCGATCTCCAACGGCCCCTGCTGGAGCCCGGACGGGTCGACCTTTTATTTCTCGGACACCTTCTCCGGCGAGATCTGGGCCTATGACTACGACCTCGAATCCGGGGGGATCGCCAACCGTCGCACGTTCACCAAAGCAGGTTTCACACCGACAACCGTGACCGACGGATCGACTGTCGACGCCGAAGGGTTTCTCTGGAACGCGCAAGTCTACGCCGGAAAACTCTGCCGTTTTGCGCCAGACGGTTGCCTGGACCGTGTCATTGAAATGCCGGTCAAGAAGGTCACGAGCGTGAATTTCGGCGGGCCGAACATGGACACACTGTTTGTCACGTCGATGGGCAAGCCGCCGTTGCCTCGCTATCCCGGTGACAACCAGATGCGCGGCAGTCTTTTCGCCATTCATGGTCTTGGGGTTCAAGGGTTGCCTGAGCCCCGTTTCGGTGGCTGATCGTAACCCCGGCACGGGCTCGCTCAAGCGTCGACGGTAGCCCGTCGTCGTTCGAGCGTGCGTCCCCTTCGGCGTATGCCAGACATTGCTGGGCATCAACCGGGAGAACACGTCTTCAATGCGAGAGGTGAGAGCAGTGCGTACACATGAAAATCGGGTGGCCGTGGTTTCGGGGTCCGCAAAAGGCATTGGTCAGGAATTGGCGATCCAGTTCGCCCAGCGCGGTGCCGCGCTGGCGCTGCTGGATGTCGCGGACCTTTCGCAAACACTTCAGCTCGTTGAGCAGGCCGGTGGAAAGGCCATCACCGTAGAATGTGACGTCAGCACGGAAGAGGGCTGGACGGCTGCAGGGGAGGCGGTCAGGGCCACTTATGGGCGCTGCGATATTCTGGTGAACAACGCCGGGATCTACCCCAATATTCACATCGACGATCTTGATTTCAGCACCTGGCGACGCACGTTTGAAATCAATCTGGACAGCATGTTTTTAAGCGCGAAAGTCTTCGTGCCGATGATGCGCGAGAATAAATGGGGACGGATTGTGAATCTCTCCTCAACGTCGATCGTGACCAACGCCACCGGCGTCAGCCATTACATGGCAAGCAAAATGGGCGTAATCGGCTTTACGCGCGGGCTTGCCAATGACCTGGGCAAAGATTTCATTACGGTTAACGCCGTCGCCCCGGCGCTCACCGCAACGCCAGGCACACGCCACGTGCCCGACGTTGTGCGTGACAGCGTCGTGAGTCAGCAGGTATTCAAGAGAATGGCCGTGCCCTGCGATATCGTCGGGCCGATTCTGTTCCTCACCAGCGATGATGCGAAGTTCATGACAGGGCAGTTACTGGCCGTCGACGGTGGGATGATGAAGGTCTGTTGACCGCCGCGCCGTATAGCCGTGATCAGGGTCCTTGGGAGAAGGGCAAACGGTCAGGTCAGCGTCTGGAACAGACGTATGCTGGCTGACGGTCATGCGCGCAGCACGCCCTGGCCGGCACTGGCAAGCCATCGCCGATGTAGATAGAGTACGGACAGTCTGCTATCCGATAATTCCATCGGAAAAAATAATAAGAGACGGTCCAGAGCATGATGCTCCCCAAGCTGATGCACATCCGCATGTTCGTTGCGGTGTACGAGGAAGGCTCCTTCACCATTGCAGCCAGCCGGGAAGGGCTGGGGCAGTCCGGCGTCTCCGCGCATGTGCGCCAGCTGGAGACGCAACTGGGTGTGCTGCTTTTCGCCAGGGATCGGGCGATCACGCCTACCCCTGCCGGCCATGCCTATTATCGCCAGTGCGTTGAGCTGTTGCGCAGGCATGAGAACGCTTGCAACGCGATCGGTCCCCGCGCTGATGCTTCAAGCGGCACGCTGCGAATTGGCATGATCCCAACCATGACCCGCTCGGTATTCAGCCGGGCGCTGCGTGCGTTTGAAGCGCTTTATCCCGATGTTGCCGTTCACCTGACCGAGGGCGCCGGCAGCGTCATGGCCACCGCAGTGCGCCGAGGGATGCTGGATTTCGCCATCACGCAGCGTATGTCTTATGAGTCCGGCGCCCGGGGGCTGCGCACATCGTTGTTCACGAGAACCCCGGCATTTCTGGTTTCCGCACCTGACTCCGGGCTGCCCCATTGCGAGCCCGTCCGGCTGCGCGATCTGCAGAACCTGCACCTGGTGTTGCCGATCGGACGCCGACCGCTGCTGGAGCAGTATCTGATCGATCACAAGGTACAGGTGGCACAGCGACTCAACTGGTTTGAATCCATGTTGGGCGCCATGGATCTGGTGCGCTCCAGTCATTGGTCGGCCATCATTTCGGGGCTCTTCATCGCCGATGACTTGCGGCGTCGACGCTTCACCCTCAACCCGTTGGCAGACCCTATTCTCTGGGACGATCTGTTGCTGGTGGAGGCATCGCGCAAGCCTTTGTCGGCAATTGCGCAAAACTTTCTCGAATTGCTCAGAAGGACCACAGAGAACATCAATGCAATCCCCATTCGTATCGCCCACAGTAAGGAAATATCGAGTATCGACAGCCTTAAGGCGTTCAACGAGCAACTTGTCCCATGAATGATTCGCTGCCCGGTCTGCGGGAGATGCAAATGTTCGTGGCCGTGTACGAGACACGGTCGTTCACAGCCGCGGCCACACGTGAATTCGCCACTCAGTCGGGCATCTCTCAGCATGTCAAACAGATCGAAGAGTCCCTGGGTGTGCAGCTGTTCGATCGGCAGAAAGGTGTCGAACCCACTGCAGCGGGGACGTCGTTTTATCTGCGCTGTCGGGAGGTGCTGGCTGCCAATGAAAAGGCGGTGAGCGCCATGGCGACCTTTGAGAAGGGGCTGTCCGGCGAAGTGCGATTCGGCGTGACGCCTACCCTGGCGAGTTATCAGTTGGCCCCAGCTTATCTTCGCCTTATGGCGCAGAACCCTAACGCCTCAGTGGCGGTCATCGACGCGCCCTGCAACATGCTGATCGACATGGTGCGTGCCGGTGAACTCGACTTCGCCATCATTCCCTCGATTTCAGAGTTGCCTGCGGATCTGGCGACAGCAGCATTTGCTGTCACGCCTGCATTTCTGGTTTCGGCACTGACCCATTCTTGCGATTTCGAACATGGCGAAGTCATTGAGGTCCAGAGACTGGCCGGTCTTAAGCTATTGGTGCCCAGCAGTGGTGACAACGCGCAGTGGACTGACGCGCATCTGGATGCGCACCCAGGGGCGCATCCTCATTACCAGCTCGATGCAGTGCTCGCCACGCTGGACCTGATACGCCAGGGCGATTGGATGGCCATTCTTCCAGGTTTGTTGTTCGTTCACGACTTCAGCGCAGATCCCGCAGAGCGTGACTTCAGACTCAACCCACTGTCAGGGGCCGGTGTGATGCAGCAGCTGCTGTTGGTGCAGTCAGCGCGGTCGGCGCCCTCGCCATTGATGCTCGCGGCCATCAGCGCCATGCAGCAGATAACCGAAGAGCATCTTCAGCTTCTGGCAGCGTTCCAGTCGGGTCGCCGTTCGGATAGCGGACAGGGAGGCAGGTAAAAAAGGAGGGCTGGTGAAAGCCCTCAAAGGTGAGGGTACCCACCTGCTGCGTCGGTAGGCACCCCCCAGGTGATGCTTGCAGCAAGGCCGAACTGGCTCTGCTGATGAGGCTCGACTACGGGACGATCGGCAACTGCAGGTAGCTCGGGTGTTCCGGTCCCGTGTAGATTCTGTTCACGGCATCGACGTGATAACGCTTGTCATACGCGCGAACCGGTACGCCTGCGGGGGCGTAGGGCTGGATATCCACCAGCAGGCGGTGACCTTTGCGAATCATCGCGGTGCTGGGGTTGAGCCCGATTTCTACCGGCACGATTTCACCGCGCTGCAGTGGCGCGTTATCCTTTTCCAGGTGAGTGTGCACCGGCCAGTACTCGGTAGTGCGCTGCTCATCGAGCTTGCGACGGGACACCTTCAACAAGCCATGGCCGACAGGGTGGATGTGGACCGGGTCGACAGGCAGGACCACAGACTCATAGCGAATCTCACGGCCTTGCTCATCCAGAACGCGAAGCGACACAAACACGTCCATGTCCTCGCTGCTCGATTCCACCCACAAACCCACCTTCATGTACCCGGCTAGCAGCAAATCTTCTTGCATCGGCTCGCTGACGAATGAGACGCCTGTTGACCAGCGTGGTGTTCCGTCATTGGAGCCCGCAGGGGCAAGGGTTGGCGTGCCGAGATCGACATCAGCGCTGTATTCGGCGCGTCCGGCCGTCAACGGCTGGCTTTCGACGATGCGCAGCAGGTGAGGGCGCCGATCATCTTTCTGCCAGTCTGAGGTCTGGGCGTCCAGATACCAGCGGCGGTACTGCGTCCGAGCAATAGGCCATTCGTTTTCGTGGAGAACGAAGTGCGCGCCATTCCCGGTACGCACCTCAACGCGCACGGGCGCTTCGTCCATCACGCCGTTGTCGTGGCCCTTGAGCCAATAGTCGAAATAGCGCATGTGTTCGGCGATCGACTTGTTGCTGTAGGAGCCAGGGAACCAGGCATCGGTGAAGTCGAACTTGCGCGCCTTGGCAGCGGTGGAGCGGATGAACGTTTCGCTGCTGCCCAGTTGGTGAATGATAGCGCCCACCTGAGGCCCCACGATCCATACCGGGGCAGTGGCCTTGCTCATGTCAGGGCGCATGAAAATACTGCCGCGTGGCCCGTATGCATTGATGTCGTTGAAGGGCGTGGCGAGCACGCGCTTCATCCAGTCTGTCTCGGGACGCTCACCGCAGTGGTTGTTGCCTGACCAGATCTTCCACCACCAATTCCAGAATCCAGCGCCGAAGATGCCGCCGCCGTACAAGGCTTCGTTGTAAATGTCGGCATCGGTGCCTTGAGCGATCATGGCCTTGAGGTGCGGTGGTTGCAGGCTGGCCACGCTGTGTTGGGCCATGGCCAGGTATGACATACCCCACAGCCCTACATTCCCGTTCGACCAAGGCTGAGTGCCAGCCCATTCGATGGCGTCATAGTAGTCTTCGGCCTCCTGAACACTGAAGGGGGCCTGCAGGCCCGGGCTTTTGCATACGCCTCGCGCATCGACCCGAATGCACACGTAGCCCTCTGGCACCCATACCGAAGTGTCAACGGTTTCGTGGTTTTCGTACTGGGCACCGTCCGGATTCCCGGAGAAGTAGCGGTCTTCCATTTCCTCTTTGCGAATGACGTCGGCGTCGTTGCAAATGCAGTCATGGTAGAAGCTCTTGCCGTAGAAGCCCTTGCTCATCACGATCGGATACTGCCCCGGCGTTGCGGGCCGGAACACGTCGGCGCAGACGTAAGATCCATCGCGCAACGGGATTCGTACATCTGTCGTTTTGATGATGCCGCGGATATTGCGCCGCAATTCATTGCGGCTGGTGGCCGCGTCGCAAAGCGTTCTTGGCGTCCTGGCCGTGAAAACACCCGGCGTGGCGTTGAGCGTTTCGAGTATCTGCGTCAGCGTCGGATCATTGGCAAAACCGCCGGCACCACCTTGGCCCATGGGCATAACCGGCGGGCTGAAATTGATCGGCGCAGAGCCGATCAGCTCATGCACGACCGGCGCGATCCTCACACCTGATTCGATGCTTCCTTCCTGATCCAGCGTATGAACGAACCTCGCCAAATTGGTGACCGACGGGTCCAGCAACTTGTCGATCTTGCCATCCACACGATTGGCGAGCTGCGCCAGATTCAAGCGTGGCGCCGCCCGCGTTGCGCCCAGGACGATCCCGCCCACCAGGAAAGTGATGGCCTCATCGGCTCGATAGTGAAATTCGCCATCCTGCGTCGTGACACCGGACAATGTGGGGGTCTGGTATTTCAGGCCTGCGATGGGACCTGCGAAGACACCCGTGAGAACAGGACTCAGCGTAAATGCAGGGGACTTAGTCATGGGCAAGGCCTACATCAGGGATTTGATTGAGTAGCGCAAAGCGGACGAAACGCATGGCTCTGGGGGCCAAGGGTCGGGAAGACAAGGCGAAAATCATCTGGCAGTCACTCATGCTGATTCCTTATTGTTCTTGATTCTTGGAGCGATTCCCGTAAGGTACGGCGATCAACGAAATAATTCAACAGCCGTTGATATAATGGCGGTATCAAAATAATTCGGATGCGATCATGACGAAAGAACCCACTCCCACAGCGCGCCGTGGCCGGCGGCCGGGGCCCAACAGCACGAGGCAGGTGGTGCTTGACGCTGCTCGGGCACGCTTTGCCAGCGACGGTTTTGCCGGCACCACCATCCGCCTCGTTGCCGCTGACGCCGGAGTTGACGTCGCCCAGGTGATGCAGTTCTTCCGCTCCAAGGACGAACTGTTCGCCGCTGTAATGGCTATCCCGGCATCGGCGTTGGAGCGATTTGATGCGCTGTACGAAGGCCCTGACGAGCACTTGGGCGAGAGGGTCGTCCGCGCCTTTCTCATGGCGTGGGAGGGCAAGCCTGAGGAGTCTGAGCCTTTGATGGCAACGCTTCGCGGCGCATTCGTCAATGATCAGGCCCGCGACCAGTTACGCGGATTCATTCAGTCGAGGTTAATGACCGGAACTTCGCAAAGCCCTGGCTGTGATGCTGCTCTTCGGGCTGGCCTAGCGTCATCGTTGCTCGTTGGGCTGGTCGTCAGTCGGCAGGTCATCGGCGTGCCCACCCTGATTGCTGCCGAACCGGAAGAACTGGTCAGGATCGTTGGCCCGGCGATTCAAAAGATATTGGTGCCCTAGGCAGGGCATCTAGGAAACCATTTGGCGGATAGGTGCAAACCGAATACAAGCCGATCAGTTCGCGCCACAAGAGGGAATCCATGGTTACCGATTTTGCTTCCATTTCTCAGGCAATACACTTCGCCAGTTTGCTTGGGCTCAATGCAGCTCTGAAAGATCGGCTACTGGATCGGCACCTGCTACCTCTGGGCATTACCGCTGCGCAACTCAAAGTGTTGAAGATTATCTCTAACGGGGACGACACGGCGGCCGCACTGTGCCGACGGTTATCCATTCATAGTGCAGCGATGACGCGCATGCTGGATCGTCTCGAATTCAAAGGTTTGATCGTCCGTAACCGTGGTGGTCAAGACAGACGTGAGGCTCGCCTGGCGTTGACGCACGCAGGGGAGGCTTTACGCTCAAAGCTGATGGCAATGGAGATAGCTGCCATGAACGAATTCACCGCGAGTCTCTCTGCAGACGAGGTGGTGCGGCTAGAGGAGCTTTTGGCAAAAATCGTGTCCCCAGGCGCCCCTGGGGTCTCCAAAATCAAGCCAAACTGACGGTCCCGAAAAACGGTACCGTCACGACTCGGGCTACGAGGCTGTCGTCAACGCGTCCAGCGAAGGCCTACTCTTCCAAGAGGCCGCCAGGATCGTCATCAACATCCCCGCAAGGACGAGCATGAGTCCTATGGCGAACCACAGTGTCAGTCGTTCACCCAGGAAAATTACTGAGGCAGTAATGCCTATCACCGGGACGCCCAAGGTGAAGTTGGACATTGCAAATGTGCTGAGCCGGCGTCCGTGTTCGGAAGAGATGACGAAGCATGCGGAAGTGGCAATCGGTCCGATGAAGAGCAGCAGTTCAAGTAAACGACTGTTTACGTCAATGCCGCTGGGGGCACCCTCAACGGTGTAGGCAGCAACAGCCAAGGGCACAGTAGCCAATGCCATTTGCCAAGGTGCGAGTTCCAGCGGAGCGGCCTGCCATCTGTGCTGCTTGATGTGAAGAATGACGACTGACCAGCAGATTGCGGCGGCCATCAGAAAGCATGCTCCCATCACGGCACCTGGCGCTGACCAGTCCATCTCCATGGGTGAGCATATGACAGCTACCCCCAACATGCCGAGCGAGAGCGCAACAAGCTGCAGTCTCGTCGGTCTCTTTCGCTGCAGCACCCAAGCCGAGATCACGCCCCAAAGCGGTGTGGTGTACGCCAAAAGGGTAGCGCGGCTGGTGTCTACGTGCGTCATAGCCACCATTCCCAGACCCGTGAACATGGTCATCTGCAAGAGGCCGATGCTGATGACGATCGGCCAGTCGGCTTTAGGCGGAAAACACAATTTTCCCCGCATGGCAACGAACACGAACAAGCAAATGGCTGCACTACCAAATCGAAATGTCGCAAGCCAAATTGGGGAGATCGTGTTTAACGCCAGTTTGGTGATTGGCCAACTGATGCCCCACAGGAGCACCATCACGCACAGCCAGATGATCGTCGTTGCTCGCGAGGGCAGCATTAGGTGTGTGGGAGTTGGAACAGGATCGTTTATACCGCGCACCATTGCATGCTCCTGATGTGGAAATGAATGCTGAAGATGTGAATAGTTTGCGGATCTCAACGCCCAAATGTTCTCCTGTTTTCACCCGATCTCTGATGAATATCAGATAATATTTCCGCCTTTCTTAAGTATTCCGGAGAGAACTACCTATGTCGCGACCTGTGTTGGATAGTGCCAGCCTGGCGATCCTGGATGCGCTGCAGGCAAATGCTGAATTGAGCAACGCCGACCTGGCCGAACTCGTAGGCATCTCCACCTCCCCATGTTGGCGGCGAGTTTCCGATCTGAAGCAACAGGGTGTGTTAAGAGGGGCGGTTGCGCTGGTTGACCCATTGAAGCTTGGGTTGGCGGTGAACGTCTTCGTGCACGTGACCCTTAAACAACAGGACAAGGAGTCACTGGAAGTCTTCACCCATGCCATTGAGCAACGTCCGGAAGTCATGGAGTGCTATCTCATGAGTGGAGAGGCTGACTTCATGCTGCGGGTCGTGATTGAGGATCTGTTGAAGTATCAGACGTTATTACTTGAATGCCTGACTCAGATACCGAGTGTCGCGAGCATCCGATCCAGTTTTGCGTTGAGCCAGGTCAAATACACCACGGCGTTGCCCACGGGCCATCTGCGCCGCTGACAGCGTGCTGACAACGTCCCTGTACTCGGCATGCGCGGACCGGGACCGCCTGCCTTGATCCAAAGCCTGCCGATAAAGCTCAGTACTTCCTCAGTAACAGCGTGTGCTCGTATTTAGTGTCAATCGGCCATTCGTTCTGCAGCGAGGTCAGGATGCTGGGCGGCTATGATCCTGCGGGGAGCGGGGTTGTGTAATATCTGGGTCTAGCAACTATCGGATTGCTACCATCCCCAGTCGGGGGCGGGGGCAAATAATGCGCCACTTAATGCTGAATGGCTATTTCGGCCTTGGGGAAGGAGGGGGCAGCAGTGCGGATGGTTCACAATCCAGGCTCTCAGCAACCTGATAAAGCTTTTCAAGGGCTAGATTCGCCTCGCCTCGTTCAATACGGCCCATGTAGCTACGATCAACCCGGCACATCAGTGCAAGGTTCTCTTGAGAAATGCCTCTGAGCTTACGAGCTAACCTGATTTTTTTGCCCAGCTCCTTCGCCAGATCCCACATAGCCGCCTCTTCTACCGGATTCAGTAACTTTTTTTTGAGCTATAACGAAACGTGAATCCCGCATCTTTGATGCGGCCAAAAATACGTAACCGCATGAAAAGAAAAGGATTATATTTTAGCGTGAATCAGATCTTTTTTTGACAGGAGTCACAGACAAAAAACGCTGTTGCGTTTCTGACAATGTATTTAACATAATATACATTATACGTAGTTATCTGTATCTTTATCCGGGTCGTTGGGGTTGTCGGTTTCATTTGAAAAAAATAAAAATCAGTAAAAAAGAATAGACTCATGAAATCAGCTGCTTAGGCACGTGAGCAATGTCCCTATTCTTTTTTGCTGAACGGACAACTCTTTGAGAACTAATTCATCGACACCGTTGCTTCGCAGCATTGTCGACGAATTACTTCCAACACGGCTGGCCACGACATCTGACATCAAACGTATCACCGAAACACAAAAAATGTGTCTGCATTTGCTGGTTCGCAGATCAGCCGTTGCTTCTAGGTTTCGTTCTCGTGGTTGGCGATTTACTTCTTGCCACGACAGCGTGCAGTCCATGACATGCATCAGCCAGGACGGTGCCGAAAGCCTTAAGCTGCTCGAGTAACTACTTACGGCGGGATTCACGCCTGACCCTCGCATTGCAATACGAGACTTTTGGGGCGCTGTCGACGGGACTATCAGCACTAAGGCTGAGAGTTTAGTGGCTGCTATTGACACGGGCTGCTGCTGAGATAGGATTCGCATAGAGAGCGCGAAACCAGTTGCCTTCCAGCGGCGAGAACTGGCGTAGGAACCCCGCCGATGGCTGGAACATCAACGTAGGGTGAGACCTCTCTACCTTTTCCAAAAAACCTTGGTCGCGAGCGATCGGTTGAGCCCCCTGAATGCAGGCTGGCGCGCCCAAAAGACCTGTGGCCGAGCCTTCCGTGCCATCACCGCCTATCTAGACGTTTCAGCTCTGCTCTGATCTCCTTGAATGCCCCCATTATTGGGGCGAAGTAAATGCGAGGAGCTTCCTTGGCGGCCTTTATGAACTCTTGAATAAAGGTTGTTTTCATACGTTTCACACCATCCTGACGTGCAGCTTGAGTACGTATAGCAATTCGGGCCGCTCCGCGCCATCAAATACTGCCGGCGCCAACTGATTGCCAAGCCGTTCGGAGATTATTCTCCCCTCTTGGCAGAGGTCGTTAATTGAGATGAGTCAGCAAATCCACAATTGAAGCAGCCGAGTGTGAGGCAGCGTTAACCTACGGTTCATCCAGAACGGTAGCTATAGCGCCGTGGATAAGCCAACGGCACCACGATAGAGGGCCTATCTCCATATGCAATATCCGATAATTGCTAGACCCGGATATTGCATGTTCATCTTCCAAATCATCATATCGACACATTTCAACGCCTGCTCAAGCGAATTTCAATGTCCGCGCCTGCCACGCTGTGAGCGTCAGCTAAATGTGGAACTCAGACGGTCCGCGTGATGGATACTTGCTTAAGCGCGGCTTCCTGAAGTCTTGCGCAGGCAACGGAGCCACGCTTAATTCTTACCGCACGCACGTCGAGCGCCTGCTTCTCTGGTCGTTGCTGGAGGCCAAGACGCGGTTGCTTGAATCTCGCCTCAGCGATGCCGAACAGTTCATAGAGTAATGCCTGCGGCCTCAAAATGATTGATCGCTGATTATTCAGGCATAGTGCTCTCGAGCCCCTGCTAAACGGTGTTGCACAAGAGACTTTTTTACGCATTCAGAATCCGCTCTATTCGCTGACGCGCAGCACCTGTAAGCCGTTTAACGCCGAGCAACCGCGCGACCTCCAATGCAGGGTCAGCCGCATCAATGATGCTTGCCGCAATGCGCACCTCCTCTGCCGCGATCTCCTCAATCGAACGCGCATCATTGGCCGACACCGGAACACGGTAAGTCGACCACTTCATCACGTCGCCTTCGGCGTGCCAGACGAATACCTCTTCAAAGCCCGCCTGCTGAACGTGATGGTACTGATCTGCCAACTCCAGTACTCGGTCTCTAATGAGGCGACCGGAACGTTGGAAGCCGTGTGCACGCGCCACACGCTGGACCAGGAGCGCACCGAGGATTGGCGCTTCCTGGCGGAGGACTTCCTCGATGATCTGGCGGAGCACCGGGGTGTACTCAGGTACGTGAAACTGCTCGGCCTGGATCAACGGAGCGAGAGACGAAAGATCAGCCACTCGATATTAACCTTGCCGCCCAGCGGTGGTTTGACCGTCATAGGAGCAAGCGATCCGAGTCTCCGCAAGCTCCAATGCCTGCTCCTCACTGAGGGCGACCGGGGATTCAATCAAAGCTTCCATGACCTCATCGGTTTCGGACTCCACGGAGAAGTCGATAACAACCGTCGGAGCCATCGGCTCATCCGCCTGAACTGGATCGACCGCCAATCGCGATTGAGCCAAAAGGTCGTTGAGAGCAGTGTGCAGCTTCTGGAGAGCGCCCTCCTTGTCCACCCACCATTCTGTGGACCACAAACGCACCAGGTTCCATCCCAAGCCCTTCAGGATCGCTCCCCTGACTTTGTCACGATCCCGTGCGGTGGCAGCGCTGTGGTAAGTCGCGCCATCGCATTCAACGCCTGCCAGGTAATCACCAGGACGATCAGGATGAACAATCCCTAGATCGATGCGGAAGCGCGACACGCCGATCTGCGGGACTACCTGCCAACCGAGACGCCGCAAGCCTTGGGCAACTGCTTCTTCAAACGGCGAGTCGTACCCACCTACAGATCCGTGGACCGCTTCGGCCAGCGCTCTCGGGCCGCGCTGAGCAAACTCAATGAAGTGCTTCAAATCCCGGACGGCGCGAGCGTTAGTCCGGTTCAGGTCGATCATCGACGGATCGAAGGACGAGAACACCAGCATTTCGCGGCGCGACCGGGTAATAGCAACGTTCAGCCTGCGCCATCCGCCGTCCTTGTTAAGCGGGCCAAAGTTCATCGACATGACCTGCGCACCAGGCTCGGTCGGCCCATACCCAATCCCGAGCATGATCAGATCACGCTCATCGCCCTGGACGGTTTCCAGATTTTTGACCACTACGGGTTCAGTCTGCGTGTCCTGGAAGAACGGCTCGATTTGCGGGTACTGCTTGCGCGCCGTATCCAGCAGATCATTGATCAGCTTTTGCTGATCGGAGTTGAGCGTGATGATCCCGATGGAATGACCCGCCGCGACAAATGCTGGATCAGTGAGACGCTTAACGGTCTCGCTGACGATGGCTTCTGCTTCAGCCTGGTTGTACCGCCCTTTCCCTTTCGCGTAGACGCCTTCAACTCTGCGCCACTCAACTGCACTGGCACGGGTCTCTGCCGCAGGGAAGGTAATCAGGTTACTGTCGTAGTAACGATGGTTGGAGAACGCAATCAGGCTTTCATGGCGACTGCGGTAGTGCCAGCTGAGGCTGTGGCTCGGTACCCCTGCCCCCAGGCACTCGTCCAGGATGCTCTCCATGTCTTCTGCGGTATCATCGTCGCCAGCGTTCGGGCCACGGCTGAAGAAGTTGGTAGGCGGCATCTGACGGGGGTCACCGGCGATAACCACCTGCTTGCCCCGAGCAATCGAACCGATCGCATCCCATGGGGCGATCTGCGAAGCCTCGTCGAAGATGACCAGATCAAACGGAGGCTGGTCAGCGGGCAGGAACTGCGCAATAGACAACGGGCTCATGAGCATGCACGGAGCTAGGCGATTAAGTGCATTGCCCATTTCAATCGCCAACTGGCGGACAGGTTTGTGCCTGCGAGACTTTTGCAACTCGTGTTTAAGAATGGCCCAGCCACTGCTCTTCGGAATGTCGTTCTTGGAAGGGATCACGCCACACAGCTTCGCCCGGATGTAGCGGACGGTCAGTTTCGCCAGTTCGTCGTCCAAGCGAATGAAAGCGCTTATGTCGCTCATGTGTTCGGCAGCGACGAAGTTTCTCAGAAGCGGCTCGCCGTCGATGCCCTGCGTCGCAAACCAGTGTGCATAGGCTGTTACAAAGGTTTCCTCAGTCGCCGCTGGCAACAGACTTCCTGCTTCCAATGCTTGAACCAGCGTCGCCAGTCCGGCTTCCCTCGCCTGCTCCCGCACTCGGCACCAATCGCACCATGCCTTGAGCTGTTCTTCCTGTTGCTGGATGGACAAGGAGGTAGCCCGTAATGCGGCCACGCCAAGGTGCGCGTCTGGATTCGTTCCGGCCAATCCTGCAAAGAGCCGAGCTGCATCGTCGTAGCGAGCCAGGGCCTGCTGCAATGCCGAGAGCGCGGTACCGATTTGTCCGCCTGGCGCCAACATCTCATTCGCGTCGATTACCAGACGCGCGACTGCGCCGCGCAATGAAACCAGATGGTCGGGTGATTCCGCTAAAGCACTCAACAGGCCTCGCAGACTCTCAGCCAGGGTGACGGCGCGCAATGTGCGAGCAGTGTCGCTGGACAGGCCTTGCCAACCCGGGATCGACTGCATGTCTCCCGACAATGTGTCCAGCTCCGACAGCTGTGTATGCAGGCGCTCGAAAATAGCGAGGTCGCTGAGCGTATCCGGAATCCCTGCTGCCCCGCCAAGGGAGGCAAGCTTCTTGGCCACCTTTTTCTTAGCGAAAGAGGCCAGGAACCAGAACTTGCCTTCTGCTTCTCGCCAGTCGCTGTGCATCGCCTTGAAAGGAATGCGGCGGCAGGCTTCGTCGGCGTAATTGAGCGAGAGGCTTTCCTCAAGCTCCCTGTAACTTTCAATCAACTGACATGCACGGCGAGCCGCGTCGATACGCGTGACAGCATCCGGTGCGAACGCGAATGATAGGTTCACGCCATGGGATTGAGTGATCAGAGTCACCAACTCGTTGAGCCGTTGGATCTGAAGGACTTCGGCTATTGGCAATGCCAGGTGCGTCAGGCCTAACAATCTTTCGCTAGCCGCATTCAGAGCGTCCAGGGCCTGCGGCAATTCACGCGATGTGCTTGCCATCTGTGACTGCCAAGCGTTCGACCATTGGGTCTGAGACAGAGCACCAAACTTGCCTGAAAGGTCACGTGCGGCAACGCCGTTCAGGCCGAGTCGCCGCGCGAGGTCCAGCAGATTGCCGTATTCGGCTGCATCGTGCTGAGTGGTCGGGGCCCAGACCAGTTTCGGCGTCTGTGGATTATGGTCGCGAATTACCCGGCCAATCGCTTGGTGCAGAGAAAGGCCGTTATCCCTACGTCTGTGCAGGACGTCGACCAACTGGTTGAGTCGCGAACGAAGGGTTTGCAGCCGAGCAGCTTCATGCTCCCATTCCTCAGCACTCAACGCGTCACTCACATCCCACGCACGATCCAGCTGTTTGAGCACTTCAACCTTCGAAGCCTTGCTCGAATGCAGTTCCAGGCAGAACTCGCCCAGCCCCTTCTTTGCCAAGCGACGATACACCACGTCCAGAGCCGCTCGCTTCTCTGCCACAAATAGCACGCGGCGGCCGAGGGCGAGGTTGTGGGCAATCATGTTGGCGATGGTCTGTGATTTACCGGTACCGGGAGGGCCGTCCATGACGAAGCTGCGCGTGCCACCGGACGCCACTACCGCAGCAAGCTGGGAAGAGTCGGAAGGCAACGGGGCAAACAGCTGAGCAGGCGTCACTGTGGAATCGAGACGCTCCGGCCGAGGGAAATCTTCTGAACTGGCAAAGCCCTCACCTTCCTGATCAGGCTCCAGCAGATGCTTGACCAGAGGGCTTTGCAGCAACTGCGCCGCGTTGGTGTTGAGGTCTTTCCACATCAGGTATTTTGCGAATGAGAATGTGCCAAGGACCAGTTCGGTGCTGACCTCGAAACCAGGCACGTCGCGTACCGCTCGCCGCACCATGTTCCAGATGCCTGTGACGTCGATACCACTTTCATCACTCGGTAGCTCACCATCGAGACCTGGAATCACTAACTCGAAATCATGACGAAGCAGTTCGAGCAGGGTCAGGTTGAAGCGTGGCTCCTCATCAAGCAGGCTCAGTGTCACGCCCGACAAAGCACTTTTGCGCTCAAGCTTCACCGGCAGCAAAATCAGCGGCGCTGAATACGTCTTCGGGTCGTCTGGGCTTTTCTTCCACTTGAGGAAACCGATGGCCAGGAAGAGCGTGTTTGCACCACCCTCCTCCAAGTCGCTTCGCGCTTTGCGGAACAGCTCGATCAGCGTTGCCTCAAGTTTGACCTTTTCCAGGCTCGCGAGGACCTCGCCGCGGCCAAGCGCCTGACGAGCGACTTCATCGACAAGGCTTTCATTGTTCTGCTGCTCATACAGCGCAATATCGCGGCCGCTGCTTTTCAGGTCGGGCACAGGTACTACGCGGATGCGTCCGCCACTGGAGAGAAGGTCCTCAAGGGCGGCTGGATCTGGGCAGAGCAAGCGGACGCCTTTGGCGCTGTCCGGCAGGTGTAGCAGGCGGTTCCGAGTCGTCAGGTCGAGGAGCTTGCGTTGCCAAAGCGTGAGCTTGCCGGCTGGACCGTCGCCGCTTTCGTTGATCTCGACATCGAACCCTGGGAGCGGCGGAGCATCTTCCAATCCCTCAGCAGCGGGTAACGCATTGCCGCTCGTGTCCATAACCTCTACCGCCGACACCAGCGCCATCGGGCGAATCTTCTGCATGCGAGCACGATGCAAGTCGATCGCCATGATGAACTGCTCATCATCGAGCTGCCGTTCGGCTACTGCCACAGCTTGGCTGAAGCTTGGCGGATGGGCTTGTGTGGCCAAGGTAGTTTCGAAAACCACCATTTCTTTCAGATCAAGGCGTTTGCGCACTGCCGAGGCTTCGTCGGTCAGCAGCTGCGAGAACTCTTGAGGCTGCAACCAGACGCCAGCAAATGCGTGCCCTTTTGTCATCAGAAGCAACGCGTTTAACCCAGCCTGTTCCAATGCCGCTGCGAACAGCAAGGCGGTGTCGAGACAGGTCGCGACACCGTTTTCCAGCACAACACTCGGGGGCCTGATCTTCTGGCCCTGTTGCTCGAAGCTGGCCGGAGGTAATGCATAGCTCAATTGAAAGCTGCACACCCCTGACCAGATGGCAGAGGCTAACTCCCAAGTACGGGTGCGCGATTTGCTTTCATAGCCGTCAATGCGGTCTTTTTTGCCTGCCCGGCGCAACACTTGCGAAGCAGCCTTGAGCACACGGTCTACTGCTGGGTCATTAGGCATACAGAAAGCGGCCAGCAATTCCGGCATTGCGCTCAAACCGCCCCACTCCGTACGTGATAGCAGTTCTGTGGGGAAGCGCTGCTCAGTAATCAGGTTTTCGCCCTGGGACAGGCGCAACACGACATCACCGGTCAGGCTTTCGCTCAGCCCGGACAGGTACCCTGCGTTGAGCTTGATGTCGCGTTCAGTGATGCTGAGGCGATCACCGGAGTTAAGCCGATCGATATGCCAGGTTCGACTCTCAACGAAGTCGGGATCAGTGCTTAGGGTCAGGACCAGGTTTTCAAGATTTGTCTCTTCCTGATTCCAGATGCTCAACTCACGTACAAGTGGTACGGCATTCTGGTGAGAGGCGAAGCCGATTTTACGGGCGATCAGCGCCTCAATCTTGATGTTCATTCACGGGCTCCTACTGCTGCGAGCGCTGGCCTCATGAAGAGACCGCCAAATGGCGCCTATAGTCCATGAGTAATCGATGATTGGGAATTTGTTTATCAGTAAAACAGACGGTTCGCCGCGTTATTAAAGTTGAGAAGCCGCCGTTTTGCGAGACGTCGCAGTTTGCGTTTGAGCCTCGCCCTCGCCTACCCAGGATCCCTCCCAGGGCTCCCGCGGTTCAGCAGCAAATGAACCCGTCTGGCACTACCCATGAGATCCTGTGATTCTCGATTCATTTTTGCCCAAAGGAGCGGCCCATTGGACGTAACCAAGACAGACCTTAATGCTCGCGAGGTCTATCAGATCCTCAAGGATGTCGCTCTTGGGGAGCGGACGATGCATCGAGCGAGTGAACAGCCTCGCAATAGCCTCAGTCCACGCGTGATGACTGTGTTGGTCGATGCCTGGGAGATTACCTTTCAAATTGATGGTTTGGAGTTGGAGTGCTGCGAGCAGTCCGTATCCCCAGACAAACGAGTGGGCTCGCTTGAGACATGGCACCGATTTGGAACCAACCCGGTTCATCTGCTCAGGATATGGGAACGCGGGCAGTTAGAGCGCTTCATCAGGGATCTCTGATCCCGTCGCGGTAGTCTTCCGGCCTCCTCAATACAGCCACGGACCCTACCCTGCGTGGCCATTTAACTGCCATCACGATTAAGCAGATGAAGCGTTGCATTGCGCCCTTGAGGAGGCAGAAATCGGCCAGAAGCGGACGCCCCGCCTCTGCACACAACTACTCTCCGGCATCCGCTATAGGGATTGACCCGCGTCTAGTGGTCATCCTGATCGGCCGCGATAGCCGGTTTCTCGGTTTAATCAACGGTAGGCCGCCGAAATTAGAGCATTCAAACGACGTGACACTGTAGCCTCTGCCTAGTTGAAGGTCGCGATAAACGAAAAGCCACGGAATTGATTCCCGGTTTTTTTTACTGGCAGACTTGTGAATCAAACCCGATCGACAGGCTCAGACCTGCGCCATGCCGCCATCCACAAACACTTCGCTGCCGTTCACGAAACTGCTGTCGTCGGAGGCCAGAAAGGCGACGACTTTTGCCACTTCTTCATCGCGGCCAGTTCGATTCAACGGGGTGACCGATGCGGCGAATTGGAAGAAGCCATGCACTTGCTCTTTTGGCAGATCCGACTCGCTCCAGGCCGGGGTGTCGATCACTCCAGGGCTCACGGCGTTGACGCGAATATTCTTGCCTTTCAAGTCGGACGCCCAAGTGCGGGCGAATGAACGGACAGCGGCCTTGCTGGCGCTGTAGAGGCCCCAGTCGCCGAAGCCTTTACTGGCGACAATCGAGGCGCTGAGGATGATCGAGCTGCCCTCGCCCATCAGCGGCAAGGCGCCCTGCACCGACCAGATAACGCCTTTGACGTTGGTATTGAGCAATCCATCGACGTGCGTTTCGGTCAGGCTGCCCAGCGGGGCGGGCTCCGCGTAACCGGCGTTGGCGAACACGACATCAACGCGCCCGGACTCGGCTCTGATCAGGCTGTACAGACGCTCTACGTCCGCGGGCTGGCTGACATCCCCCTGTACACCCACTGCACGAGGGCCTTGCCCGGCGTCCGGGAAGCGGGCGTTCAGCGACGCGACGGCGCGATCCAGCTCGGCTTTGCGGCGTCCGGTGAGGTAGACGCGAGCCGCGCCCTGCGCGAGAAACGTTTGAGCAACAGAGAGGCCGATGCCTGAGCTGGCGCCGGTGACAACAGCGATCTTGCTGGTAAGACGTAACATGGGTGTTCTCCAAGGCGTGAGCTTCATTCGGGAGCCCATGATAGACATTGCGTCTCATGGCTTAAATGTCATAATTGCCACCTTTATCGCCATCGAGCATTCGCCATGCACAAGGTCGGCTTCATCATCTATCCGGATTTCCAGCTCGTCTGCCTGTCCGCCAGTTCGGTATTCGAAGTCGCGGACCGGGTGCTTGGCGCACAGCATTATGAGGTCTCGATCCGCTCGGAAACAGGCGGCGCGGTCCAGGGAACGGCGGCCGTCTCGGTGCTGAGCACCCCCTTGGGAGACGACCCGTTCGACAGCGTCATCGTGTGTGGCGGGGCCGCGAGTCCTGAGGCATCCGAGGCGCTGGTCGACTACCTGCGCGGCGCCATGCGAACCTCGCGACGAATCGCTTCCATTTGCACAGGCGCCTTCATTCTTGCTCAGGCAGGGCTGCTGGCGAACCGGCGAGCGACCACGCACTGGATGGTTGCTTGCGAGCTGGGGCGCCGCTATCCGGACATTCACGTCGAGGCTGACCGGATCTTCGTTCAGGACGGCCAGATGTGGACGTCCGCCGGGATGAGCGCAGGCATCGATCTGGCACTGGCCATGGTTGAAGACGACCACGGTCTCGACGTGGCTCAATCGGTGGCGCGTCAGTTCGTGCTCTACCACCGCCGCGCTGGCGGGCAATCACAACACTCGGCGCTGCTGGATCTGGCCCCCAAGTCGGATCGCATCCAGAACGCACTCACTTACGCCCGATCCCACCTGAAAAACCCGTTGTCGCTGGATGAGCTGGCCGATGCGGCGAACTTGAGTTCGCGTCAGTTCAGTCGCGCCTTTCGCGAAGAAACGGGTCGGACACCCGCGAAGGCCGTGGAGCGCTTACGGGTGGAGGCGGCCCGGCAAATGCTGGAACAGGGTCGGCATACCGTTGAGACCATCGCGTACGAAACGGGTTTTGCCGACCGTGAACGCATGCGCCGGGCGTTCTTGCGTACCCTCGGACAGCCCCCGCAGACCGTACGCAGAAATGCCGGTTGGCCCCGGCGTTTCATGTCGAACCCAAACCTTCAATCAACGCGTACCTACCCACGCGATGAGACCAATCTCGACAAGCAAGCGGGCTGACAGCGGCCGTCTTGTACGGTCGAAACATATGGCGCTTAACCGGATGTCAATCGCTTTACTGCCCGAAGGGAAAGTCGGCTGCGAACACCTGAACCACACTGGTCATGTTTTGCTCGCCAAAGCCCTGATCGATGCCGGTGCCGAAGACTTTACGGGCAGCGTCGATAGTCGGCGCAGCGGCCGGACTCCCCGCCGCGTTCACCAGATAACGTAAGTCTTTCTCGATTAGCGCCACCGGAAACTGCGGCTCGAATGTGCCCACGAGCATCAAGCCCACACTGCGCTGAGCGGCGACGCTGGAAACCGCCGTGGCCCCCACGGCATCAAACGCAACCTTAAGGTTCACGCCACTCTTGGCCAGAATGCCGAACAGCTCGGCCAACGCCGTCACCTGAACGCCGAGCATGGCGTTGGTCGTCAACTTGACCAGCGTACCTGCCCCCAACGGGCCGACGTGCTGAATCGACGATCCCATGTTGCTGAGCACGTCTCGGGCAAACGCCACATCTGCCTCATCCCCGCCGACCAAGAACACCAACTGCGCGGCCTCTGCCTGCGGACGCGAACCGGAGACCGGCGCATCGATGAGGCGGATGCCGGCTTCGTTCGCGGCTTCGCCCAAGGCTTTGATCCAGCGCGGCGAGAGCGTCGAGCACTCGATGGCAAGGCTGTCAGACAACATGCCACCGAACGCGCCATATTGCGGATCGAGCCAGACGCTGTTCGATGCGATGTCGTCGCGAACCATGCTCAGAACGATCGAAGCGCCCTGCGCAGCTTCCCGTGGCGTCGCCGCCAAAGTGGCCCCTGTGGCGACGAGTGCGTCGGCGGCGTCAGGGCTGCGGTTCCAGACCGTAACGGCGTGTCCTGCCTTGAGCAGATTCGCGGCCATGCGTGATCCCATGGCTCCCAATCCCAACACTGCGATAGCGGTCATGTCCGTTCTCCGGTTTGATGCGATGAAAAAGATGACGCCAGCACCCTTGATCAGGGAGTGCCTGCGTAAGGTAATCATCCAGCGGGGCGTAGATCCACACGCCGCGGGAGTACTCAAGAGAATCAAGCTTTGGCGACAAGCACCAGTTTCTGGTTGACGAACTCTTTGATGCCCAACTCGGAAAGTTCGCGGCCATAACCGGAGCGTTTAACACCACCAAAAGGCAACTCAGGTGCAGTGCTTGAGAAGGTGTTGATCCAAACGGCGCCGGTCTCGATGCGCGAAGCCAGCGACTTGGCGCGTTCGATGTTCTTCGAGAAGACCACGCCCGACAGGCCGTAGTTGGAGTCGTTGGCCAATTCGACGATCTCGTCGTCGGTCTTGACGACGTAGACCTGAGCGACTGGACCGAAGAACTCTTCAAAATACGCTGGGTTGTCGCGGGTGACATTTGTCAGGATCGCAGGCTCGAAGAAGTGACCTGGCAGATCCACCACACCGGCACCGTATTGCAGGGTTGCGCCGTTGCTGACAGCGGCCTTGACCTGTTTGATCAGACCATCACGGGCGCCAGCCGACGACAGTGGGCCGAGGGTGGTGGTTTCGTCCAGCGGGTCTCCGATCTTCACGGCCTTGAAGGCAGCGGTGAGTTTACTCAGGAACGCGTCAGCCACTTCTTCGCGGACGACGAAGCGCTTGGCACCGATGCACTCCTGACCGGCAACGTGCATACGCGAGAACGTACCGACCTCGACCGCCTTGTCCAAGTCGCTGTCTTCCAGCACCACGAACACGTCGTTGCCTCCCATTTCGAGGGTGGACTTCTTCAGGTATTTGCCCGCTTGGGCGGCAATCACACTCCCTGCGCCTTCCGAACCGGTCATGGCCGCGCCCTGAACCCGAGGGTCGGCGATCAGCGTGCCGATCTGGTCAGCCGTGACAAACAGGTTGGTCCAGGCGCCTTTCGGTGCGCCCGCTTCAGTCACCAGTGCTTCGAAGACACTGGCGCAATGCGGAACTATACTCGCGTGCTTGGCAACGATCGGGTTGCCTGCGGCCATGTTAGGGGCCAGTACACGCATCAGTTGATAGAACGGGAAGTTCCAGGGTTCGACGGCAACCAGGACGCCGATAGGGTGATGTTCGATCCACGCATCGCCTTGGTTGGTCTGGATGCTCACCGGGGCCAGGAAGCGCTCTGCGTTGTCGGCATAGAACCGTGCGATCTGTGCCACGACCTGCAGCTCGCCACGGCTTTCGCCGATCAGCTTGCCCATCTCCAGGGTGATGATTCGGGCCAGCTCTTCATTGCGCGCATCGATCAGGTCGGCCAGCTTGCGCAGCACCGCCAGGCGGGGCTGGATGGAGCCTTTTGACCATTGCGATTTGTACAGACGGTGCGCGGACGCCAGGGCGTCTTCGACCTGCGCATCGGTGTGGTTCGGCCAGGTTTTGACCAGGTGGTTGGTGGTCGGGTTGATCGTTTGATAAGCCATTGCAAACTCCGATTTTTGAGTGAACGAATCCTCGGCGCCGAAAAGGTCGGCGCCTTGAGAGGACTGACTGTCGATCTGCTCCCGAAGGAGCCAAGGATGGCTCGGTGCCGAAGGGTGGGCCAACTGGGTGGCCTCCCCCCCCGGTTTCGCGAACGAAGAGGCGGTGGGACTAAACGCCGTAACGAGCCCCAGGTTTTGCGTTGCTGAATTTTTTCGAGATCGCGCGGCGACCTTCTTCCCACTGAGTCCAATCCTGAGCATCAGCATCTTGCAGGCCGGGAATGGTGACCAACTCGCCTTGATCCAGACCGGCCAGCGCGGCGTCAACCAGGTCGGAGGCACGCATGGTGTTGGCACCTTCCTTCTGCGGCGCGTAACCGGCAACGTCCCAGAAATCAGTGGCGGTAGCGCCTGGCAATACGCTCTGGATGCGAACGCCTTTGTCGGCCAGGTCACGTTGCAGTGTGTGACCGAAGCTCAGTACGTAGGATTTCGAAGCGCTGTAGACGCCGTTGAGCATTTCGACGGCGATGCCGACCACCGAGGAAATGTTAACGATGGTGCCTGTGCCGCGAGCGACGAAAGCCGGTGCCACTGCATAGGTCAGGCGGGTGAGCGCAGTGATGTTCAAGGCGATCATCGCGTCCATTTCGTCAGCGTTGTCTTTCAGAATCGAAGCGACGGAACCGACACCGGCGTTGTTGACCAGAAGCGTGATGCTGGCGTCTTCACGCAGGACTTTCTCGACCTGCTTGAGCGAATCCTTGTTGGCCAGATCGGCTGCCAGGGTAGTGATGGTGCGACCCGGTACTGCGATTTTGGCTGCCACTTCTTTCAGAAGTTTTTCGTTGCGTGCAACCAGAATCAGGTCATAGCCGCGCTTGATCAGACGATCAGCGTAAATGGCGCCGATACCTGCGGAAGCGCCAGTGATCAGTGCGGTGCCTTTAGATGAAGTGCTCATGGTGGTTCTCCAGAAGTTTGTTGGGCCGAAAGAGTCGGTAGAGAAAGAGTACGGCTTACCCTGAAAAGCTTAAATGTCAGATATCCAACGTTTTAGGACAACGTCACTATTGACCGAAAAGAGGTGTTTTGGCGGCTGAAAAAGCGCGCGCCACATGGGCCGCACGCACAAAAAAAGAGGGCGCGAATGAATGCGCCCTCTTCTGCTTGTAACCCTTCAGTGGCGGGTGGAATGCCTCAGCGGCCTCGCTGCAACTGGTCGAACACTTGCGCCACAAAGCGGTCTGCACTGGTCCCGGTGCCATCCGGCTGGTGGTCAAGACCACCAGGGATCTTGCTGTTGTAAGGGGCCGTCACTTTGGCAGCGATTACGTCTGCGCGACTGTTTCCGGCTGCGATCAGACGCCTGATGCGCTCTTCCACCGCCACGATCATTTCGCGGTAGGCAACAATGTCGGAGCGGTGATAGACAGTGCCATGGCCCGGCACCAGAAGCGTGTCCGGCCCCGCCAGCTCGGCGGTCTGATCCAGCGCTTCAAGCATGCCTTCCACGGTCCCGCCATTCTCGACGTCGATGTAGGGGTACCCGTAGTTGCGGAAGAAGTCGCCCGTCATAATGACGTTGGCATTCTCGAACCGAACGATTGTGTCGCCCCCCGTGTGGGCGGGTCGCACAATAATCAGGTCGATAACTTCTCCGTTCATGCGTATCTTGACTGGAGCGCCTGCGCCGTACGTCACGGTAGGCAATCTCGCGAGACTTTCCTGCGACGCCCCATCCGTCGCGGATGCGAACTGTTCGGACAACTCGTTGCGTTCTTCTTCACGCGCGAAAAGCAACGCGCCCGCCTTGACAATGTTGCCGCGGCCGCCGGTGTGATCCCGGTGCAAGTGCGTGTTGACCAGGTACCGAACTGGCTCTGGGCTGATCGCCTTGATCGTGGCGAGCAGCTTATTGGAGAGCTGGGCGTAGGACGCATCGACCATTAGCACGCCCTGAGGACCGACCAGCACGCCTACTCGGCCACCTGCAGCATCGGGATGAGACGGGTCCATTCCCGGCGAACCGGTCAGCGCGTATACATTTGGTGCGAGCTGCGTTGTGGTGAAGCTGATTTTGTCGAAATCGATGTGCTGAACAGGCAGCGCCGCCTGGACTGCTTCGCAGATGGTCAACGTCGCGATCGGGGTCAACAGGATGTGTCTTAACAGAGTCATCTGAATGCTCCGGGGTTGTCGTTTCAGTCCACAGCCTTGGTCATGTCTTCGATCACTTTCTTCCCATCGCCGAACACCATCAGGGTTTTGTCCAGATAGAACAGATCGTTATCCAGACCGGCATACCCGGCCGCCATCGAACGCTTGTTGACGATGATGGTGCGCGCTTTGTACGCCTCCAGAATCGGCATGCCGGAGATCGGCGAACTCGGGTCATTCTTGGCTGCCGGGTTCACCACGTCGTTGGCCCCCAGCACGAGCACGACGTCGGTCTGTCCGAACTCCATGTTGATTTCTTCCATCTAGTGCACCTGCTCGTAGGGCACTTCGGCCTCGGCCAGCAGCACGTTCATGTGGCCGGGCATGCGTCCTGCCACCGGGTGAATGGCATAGCGAACGTCCACTCCCTTGGCCGTCAGCAACGCGGTCAACTCTTTAAGCGAGTGCTGAGCACGCGCCACTGCGAGGCCGTAACCCGGCACGATCACCACACTCTGGGCATTGCTCAACATGAACGCGGCGTCTTCTGCCGAGCCCGATTTCACGGGACGCTCGGCCTGCTCGACATCGGCAGCACCGCCACCGGCCGTGTTACCGAAGCCGCCCAGCAGCACGTTCAGGAACGAGCGATTCATGGCCTTGCACATAATGTAGGACAAGATCGCTCCTGAAGACCCCACCAGCGAACCGGCGATGATCAGCATCGGGTTGTTCAACGAGAAGCCGATGCCCGCTGCCGCCCAACCCGAATAAGAGTTGAGCATCGACACCACGACGGGCATGTCAGCGCCGCCAATAGGGATGATGATGAGCAGGCCCAACGCCAGGGCCGCGAACGTCATCAGCACGAACGGCAGCCAGGCCTGGGTTACGACAAACGTGAGGCCCAAAGCCAGTGCGATCAACGCCACGATCAGGTTGAAGGTGTGCTGAAACGGGAAGCGAACCGGAGCGCCTTTGAACAGCCGGAAGTTGTAGCGACCGGAGAGCTTGCCGAACGCGATGATCGAGCCGGTGAAGGTGACGGCCCCGACAAACGCGCCGAGGAACAACTCGACCCGGTTGCCCCGAGGAATGCCGACGCCCGCTTCGCTCGATCCGAATACGCTCGGTTCGGACACCACGGCATAAGCGATACACACCGCCGCCAGACCGATCAGCGAATGCATGCCCGCCACCAGCTCAGGCATTTTGGTCATTTCCACCCGAGCGGACAGCACCGCACCGATACCGCCGCCCACAACCAGAGACAACACCGACCGGCCCAAGCCCACCTGGATATCACCGCTCCCCTCTGTCATGGCCTGAAAGCGAATCATGGCCAGCGTGGTGAGCACAGCTATGGTCATCCCGGCCATGCCGAATGCGTTGCCGATGAGCGCTGTTTTAGGATTGGACAGGCCTTTCAACGCTTGAATGAAACACACCGAGGCAATGAGATAGAGCAAAGTAACAATATTCGGACTCATGACCGTGGCGCCTTTTCACGAGGGATCTGAAGTGCGGGGGCTTTTTTCTTGAACATTTCCAACATCCGGCGGGTAACCAGAAAGCCGCCGAAGACGTTGATAGACGCGAGCAGAACCCCGAGCGCCCCAAACAACTGTCCAAACCTGGTCGAAGTAAGACCAACAGCCAACATCGCTCCAACAATGACAATGGCGGAAATGGCATTTGTAACCGCCATTAGCGGGGTATGAAATGCCGGGGTGACATTCCAGACAACGTGGTAGCCCACATAAATGGCGAGTAAAAAAATGATCAGATTAATGATGCCGTGATTGACGATTTCCATAATGCATTACTCGTTAAGTGATTAAAGGGTCCGCAACACCTGACCATCACGGGCAAACAGCGTCGCCGCGACGATAGGGTCAGCCGGATCAATAGAAACAGTGGCATCCGGGTCTGTAATCAATGCCAGGAAGTTAAGGAGGTTGCGGGCATACAATTCGGAAGCGTCTGTTGCCAACATGGACGCAAAGTTGGTGTGCCCTACCAGGCGGACGCCATGGCGAACGACCACTTTGTCGGCTTCCGTCAGTGGGCAGTTGCCACCAGCGCGGCCCTGGTACTGCGCCCCTCGCCCCGCGGCCAAATCGACAATGATCGAACCCGGCTTCATCTTTTCAACGGTGTGCTCATGAATCAACGTCGGTGCGGTGCGACCTGGAATCAGCGCCGTAGAGATGATGATGTCGGCCTGAATGGCGCGCTGATGCACCAGTGCCGATTGACGCTCCAGCCAGGAGCCCGGCATGGGCCGTGCATAACCGCCGACACCCACAGCCGCTTCTCTCTCCTCGTCCGTTTCGTAAGGCACGTCTAGAAACTTGGCGCCCAGCGACTCAATCTGTTCTTTCGCCGCAGGCCGGACGTCCGAAGCTTCGACCACGGCCTCCAAGCGTTTGGCGGTGGCAATCGCCTGCAAACCTGCCACTCCAGCGCCCAATATGAGGATTCTGGCAGCCTTGACGGTCCCGACGGCCGTCATCAACATCGGCACGAAACGCTGATACATGCTCATGGCTACCAGCGTCGCCTTGTAACCGGCGATATTGGCCTGCGAGGAAAGCACATCCATACTTTGGGCCCGCGTCGTATGAGGCGCGGCTTCCAGCGAGAAGACAGTCAACCCGGCGTCAGCCAGCGCGCGCATGTTGGAGGCGTTGAAGGGGTCGAGCATGCCGATGACGACAGTGCCGGGTTTCATCAGGCGCAGTTCATCGTCTTCTGGCGAATGCACTTTCAATACTGTTTGCGCGCCGAACGCGGCATCGGCCTCAACGAGGGTCGCCCCCGCTGCGGCATAGGCACTGTCTGGAAAGTGCGCCGCAGCGCCCGCGCCACTTTCGACCCGCAGCGAATGCCCCAGATTGACGAGTTTCTTCACCGTATCGGGGGTGGCGGCTACCCGCATTTCATTCGGCCGTATTTCAGCCGGCACTCCAATGTTCATATACGCACACTCTGATTAACAGGGACGACGGATCGTCTCCTTGCAGTTAAAAGGGGAAGTTCTTTTGATTAACTGTGAACTGCACTGCACCGGTTGCCGATGCAACTAACGTAACAACGTCTTATCAGGGGTAACTTGAACGGCGAAGAAACCGGTATAACCCATCGGCACCCATTGAAATGACCCAATCCGAATCCTCCATTCCCGGCGTGGTCATGAATTCATTTCGATCCAGTCCGGCCAATGCCGCTTTCACAAAAGCATCGGCCTTGGAACAGTTACAGGTACTGATCCCGGAATAAGGAGTCGACTCAATGTCAGTGCCCGCGCTGGCAGAGGCAGGCATCACGGTTTGAATCCTGACGCCCTGGCCCACCAGTCCTTTCCTGAGTGACTGTGAATACGCCAGCACAAACGCCCTGATGCCCTCATAGACACTGCCCAGTAAAAACGGCGAATCACTCACGTTGTCCGTGACTTGAATGATCGTGCCGCCCCGGCGTGCCACCAACTTTGGAACCAGCGCACAAGTGAGACGGGCGACTGCCGTGATGTTCAGGCCAATAAGGCGCTCCAGCGCGATCGAGTCGATCACTGGGGCTAGCGTCGAGTAATCGATGCTGACGTTGTTGACCAGCAGGGTGATGCTGGAGTCCGTCCGCAACACTGTTTCAACCGTAGCCAGCCCATCCGACGTCCCCAGGTCTGCTTCGACCACCTCAAAGCTGCGGCCCGTTCGGGTCGTCAGCTGTGAAGCCATTTCGTACAGTGGTGCGCGGTGACGGGCGACTAAAATGATGTCGTAGCCCCGCTCCGCGAGCCGACAGGCATAACGCGCACCGATGCCCACTGAAGCGTCAGCAATCAGCGCGGTGCCCCTATGTACGGAATCATGCATCTCTTCATCTCTCGTAGACCGGCGCAGTGCTCAAGCTGGATCGATGATAAGGAGCCTAAATTGCGTCTTCAATGACAGATATCCATCCTTTTGAGTCGTAGTCCGGAACATTGGATATTCACGTTGATCGCATCGCGCCACCGATAGCACGGCATGAAAAACTGTGAGAACATGACCCGAAATTAGACCATACAACCTTTTACGACACGTCACGTGTCTGACGGGAGCGCAAACGATGATTCGTGTCGGACTGGTGATTTACCCTGGCTTTCAGGTGCTGGGGCTTGCTGTATCGGCGGTATTCGAAACAGCGAACGACATGAACGGCCCGTCGTACGACCTTGCAGTGGTGTCCGAACACGGCGGCATCGTTCGGTCTTCCCTCGGGTTCGGGATGGAAACGACGTCGTTCAAGGACGCCCATTACGACACGCTGATCGTCATTGGCAACAATCAAACTGACAACGTCTCCGCAGGACTGCTGGACTTCCTGCGCTCGTCGGTTACCACCACCAAACGCATTACGGCGGTCTGCACCGGCGCGTTCGTCGTCGCTCAGGCGGGCCTGCTGGACGGACGTCGCGCCACCACCCACTGGGCCCACGCCCGCGAATTCCGCTCAAGTTTTCCGGACGTTCACCTGGAAGAAGACCGGATTTTCGTCATCGATGGTGCCGTATGGACATCGGCAGGCATGACCGCCGGCATAGACCTCGCGCTGGCCATTCTGGAAAAGGATCTAGGCACCACACTGGCTCGCAACGTGGCCAAGAAAATGGTCGTTCACCACCGTCGCTCCGGGGGCCAGTCACAGTTTTCGACCCTACTGGAGCTCGATCCCAAAACCGACCGCATCCAGACCACGCTGGTCTATGCGAAGGAAAACCTTGCCTCTGAATTGTCGGTCGAGGAACTGGCCGGAGTCGCTCACCTGAGCCCTCGGCAATTCAGCCGGATTTTCCGCGATGAAACCGGACAGTCTCCTGCCAAGGCCATTGAACATATGCGCGTCGAAGCGGCGCGGATCATGATGGAAGAAGGCCGATACTCCCTCGACATCATTGCCCGCGACTGCGGATTCGGTGACCGCGAGCGCATGAGACGCTCCTTCCTGCGGGCCTTCAATCAGTCCCCTCAAGCGATCAAACGCATCACTGAAGCACAGATGGTCGATATTTCGGCCTGATCCCCCTCGCCTGACACCTCCCCCCTCGCGATACGCGAGGTAAAGCGGGCCGCCCATGACCTCCCGGTCATCCGCGCGTCCGCGTCTGCACGTCCGCTTTCCGCTGGGCGCCCCCTTCATCACCTCCGCCCCTGCGCCGCCACGAGGTCCATTGCTGAATCCAGTCATCGTCGTGATAGGTCTCCCATGTGAAGATGGTGATCTGCTCACCCGCAGCATACGCAAGGGGAGCCATGTCACCCAATAGAGCCACCGCCCCAACCGTAGCGCCTGCCTTGAGCAAATTGCGTCGGGAAATCGTCAGAGAATCCTTGAAGTCTTTCATTGTTATACCTCGTACGTTCGCTGGGCTGCGAAGCTCGCAGACAAGACATGTAGCAATGGCAGCCATCAACGTTAACGACCGGGCTGTGGAGGCCCGCTCGGGTGTGTGTTGTTATTGTTCTAACCGGGTACTGAACTTCATCATCTGATACTGATGTTTCTTTTTCTTGGTGTATGGCGACTCGCTCACCTCAATGGTTGTTGCGTGGAATACCTTTGGTGCGTGCAATCTGCTGGTACTTGAGCGCCGGGATCAACACCATCCCTTCGTCCAGCTGAGCCACCATAGCTCGCTGGATCTCCTGCCACGGCGTTTGGCTCTGCGGATAGACATAGCCTCCTACCGCAGCCAGTTCAGCGGCGCGAAGTTGCAGTTGTTCATCACTGAGCAACACGTCCGCAGTACCGGTGTTCAGGTCGATCCGGATCAGGTCGCCCGACTTCACCAGCGCCAGCGCGCCACCAACGGCCGCTTCGGGCGACGCGTTGAGGATTGACGGCGAGCCGGAGGTTCCCGACTGGCGACCATCACCCAGGCACGGCAAGGTGTGGATGCCGCGCTTCAACAGATAAGCTGGCGGCTGCATGTTCACCACCTCAGCGGCGCCCGGGTAGCCGATAGGCCCGGTGCCTCGCATGATCAGAATCGTCGACTCTCCCAGATCCAGCGCCGGGTCGTCGATACGGGCGTGATAGTCCTCTGGACCATCAAACACCTGAGCGATACCTTCAAACGCATTCGGGTCATGGGGGTTCGACAGGTAGCGATCTTGGAACTCGCGTGAAATCCCGCTGGTTTTCATGATCGCGCTATCGAACAGATTACCGCGCAGGTTGATGAAACCGGATTTTGCCTTTATCGGGTTTTCCATTGAGCGGATAACGTCCGGCAGGAAGTTCTCGACCGAGGCGCAGTTCTCACCGATGCTCCGGCCGTTGACCGTCAGCGCATCGGGGTAAGGCAGAGCGCCCGCCTTGAGTAGTTCGGCGACGACCGCCGGGACGCCACCGGCACGGAAATAATCCTCGCCCAGGTATTCGCCCACCGGCTGCAGGTTGACCAGCAACGGCACCTCATAGCCGATACGTTGCCAATCGTCATTGCTTAGTTCGACACCGACATGGCGGGCGATGGCGTTCAAGTGGATCGGCGCGTTGGTCGAGCCGCCGATGGCCGAGTTGACCACGATGGCGTTTTCGAACGCCTGACGGGTCATGATCTGCGACGGCTTCAGGTCTTCGCGCACCATTTCGACAATACGCTTGCCGGTTTCAAAGGCGTTTTGCCCACGTTCTCTGTAGGCCGCCGGTATGGCCGCCCCGCCCGGCAGTTCCATGCCTAGCACTTCGGCCAGCGAGTTCATGGTAGTAGCCGTGCCCATGGTGTTACAGACGCCCGGCGAGGTTGCCGACGACTCCACCGCCTGCATGAATTGCTCGTAGTCGATTTCACCCGCCGACAGCCGCTCCCGGGATTTCCATACGATAGTGCCGGAGCCGGTACGATCGCCGCGGTGCCAACCGTTGAGCATCGGGCCGACCGACAGGGCGATGGCCGGAATGTCTACCGTCGCTGCGCCCATCAGCATCGCTGGGGTGGTTTTGTCGCAGCCGATGGTCAGCACCACGCCGTCCAACGGATAACCATAGAGCAACTCGACAAGCCCTAGGTACGCGAGGTTACGATCCAGTGCCGCGCCAGGGCGCTTGCCGGTTTCCTGAATCGGGTGCACCGGAAACTCCAATGGAATGCCCCCGGCCGCGATGATGCCGTCGCGCACCCGCTTCGCCAGTTCAATGTGGTGACGATTGCAGGGCGATAGGTCCGACCCCGTTTGCGCGATTCCGATGATGGGTTTACCCGACTGCAGCTCCGAACGCGTCAGCCCGAAATTTAGGTAGCGCTCTAGGTAAATCGCGGTCATGCCGGGGTTAGCAGGATTGTCGAACCATTCCTGAGACCGGAGCTTCTTCGTCATGTGGCTCGAGATGTTGGAGTTTTTTTTCATCACTACTCAACTTTAACGATTAAGTTAAATCACGTTTATATCGCCGCACGCATCAGCGCTATAACGATCTGGAACAGGGGTTCATCCAAGCGATTCGCCGGCTCACTGCACTGTGAGTGGCCGTTACCGGCCTTTGCCGACGGTTGCGAGCTGATTTCCTTTAACGTATAAGTTTCTCTACGAAAAAAAAACAGCAGGCCGCTGATGGCCTCATTTTTACGCCTAAGAATTTGCAGCGTCAAGGGGGCAAATATGACGAACACACGAACGATGATTTCCTCGAAACGGCCCTCTTTGCGCGACGTCGCCAAGCTGGCCGGGGTCTCTGCCGCTGCCGTTTCGTACGTGGTCAACGGGCGAAAAGGCGAAGTCGGTCCGCAAGCCATGGAACGTATCGAGGCTGCCATCAAGCAGTTGAAATACCAGCCACAACGACGCGGCATCAGCCTCAAATACAACCGCGAGTTCGCCATCGGCCTGGTCATTGTCGACCCCGACCCCAACTTCCTCGCCGACCCCTTCACCACTCAGGTCGCCACCGGCTTGAGCACCACGCTGGTCGACCCCGGGTACGGACTAACCGTGACCGGGTGCCGAACCTTGGGTGACCTGGAAAAACTGCTCAAACGGCCGATCGGCGTCGATGCCTTCGTGGTCATTGCTTCGGGCCCCAAGAATATGCGCGAGCAGGTCTATTCGATGCTGAGTGACAGCAACCTGCCCGTCATTGTGATCCAGGAATCCCTCGATGCCTCCCTGGACGACATCTGCTCAGTGTTCCAGAACGACTTCGAAGGCGGCCGACGTCTGACTCAGCACCTGATCGATGGTGGTGCCAGTGAATTTCTGTTCGTGGCCCCGTCCCGCGACTGGCCGGCCATCGAACGTCGTGAAAAAGGTATCCATTCGGCGCTGACAGACCGCTGTTCGCTCACCAAGGTGCTGTGTGACGAGCAGGACCTCTTCGGCACCATGGCTGTCGTCACCCAATACCTGAGCGGGGCTCCCCTGCCCCACGCCATCATTGGCGCCAACGACCAGATCGCCGTCGCTGTGCTGCGTGCCCTGGATGAAATGGGCATCTCTGTCCCCAGCCAGACTCAGGTCACCGGCTACAACGATTTTTCCTTTCGCAACTACGTCACACCGCTGCTCACCACGGTAACCTCCAACGCCAATGCGATAGGCCGCAGTGCAGCTCTGGCCATTCTTGAACGTCTCGAGTCCGGTACCTTCGCACTGCAGACCATTCAACTGCCGGTGGTGCTCAATCCGGGAAAGACCACACGGTACGACAGCGCATGACCTCATGACGCAAGGTGGTTGTACCGTACTTTTTGCTGCGCCTGAATGCTTGACCCACTCACCCCTCATCCCTGTCAGGGCAAGGAATGCGATATGAAACACTCAATCCCTAAGTGCATCGCGGTAGTCGGTGATCGCTGTGGCGAAGGGGCCGTCTGGTCCGCCACTGAAAACGCCATTTATTGGGTGGACATCAATCGATTCTTGATCCATCGGCTAGACTACCCCGCGCTGGCACTTAAGACCTGGACCTTTTCGGAACCCGTCACGGCATTGGCGCTGACGCACGACGACAGCCGCATGCTGGTATCTCTCGCTTCCCGCCTTATCTGGTGGTGGCCCGCATCCGATGAGCGCGCTGAGCATGGCTTTGTATTACCGGAGTCACCGGCGGCACGTCTCAACGATGGCCGCGCCGATCCGCAGGGCAATTTCTGGGTAGGGTCGATGTTCAACAACGTTGATGCCCAAGGCGCCAGCATGCTTGGCGGCGGTTCACCCGGAGTGCTGTATCGCGTCGACGCCTCGGGTAGGGCGAACGCCAGATTGCGCGATATCGAGATTTCCAACACATTGTGCTGGAGCCCAGACGGCAGCCTCTTCTATTTCGCCGATACCCTGAAAAACGAAATTCGCGCGTATGACTATGATGCTGCCAGAGGCGATATCACCGGAACCAGTACGCCTTTTTTTGCCGGTTACGAGCGCGGTCTACCCGACGGTTCAGCAATTGACCGCGACGGCTACCTGTGGAACTGCCGGTATGGCGGCCACGGCATCGCGCGTATTGCACCAGACGGTCAACTGGACCGCTTCATCGAACTCCCCACCGCCAATCCGACCACCTGTACTTTCGGCGGGTCGGATTTGAGCATCCTGTTCGTGACATCGGCGGCCTACGACACCGTTCCGGGAGATCGACTAGCTGGATCTCTCTGGTCGATCCAGACAGACACCTGCGGGCTGGCTGAAAACAAGGTTCTAGCGTGAACACCAAAAAATTGCGCAGTATTAACCCTTACTGCAGCGGAGAGGCCATTGCTCGCATCACGTCCAAACTAAGAAATTAAACTCATCATTTTTACCGATCGAGTGATTTTCCATCGGCTAACACGCAGAACAAAAGCCTCGCTGCATTGACGTAAAACTGCTCACGTGAGTATTCCAGCCAAGGCAGGGTTCGTTGAAATCGGATGCCAGACCGCCTGCATCCGATTCTCATACCAAGGTGCTCTGCTTCTCTCCGATCTTGCCGCCACATCTGAATTTTCATTCAAATCTTTCACACCTCATCATCCCTATCGAAATGACTGCAGCGACCCTCAGACGGAACAAGTCATCAGCCTCTACTGCGATCTGCCCAATCCAATGTCCTTTCAATCCTTGCACTTGGTCTCGATTACACCGTCCTACTGCTTCGGCATAGCCACCATCATGAGTCTCGCGCCACTGCATCAGCTGCATAGCGTGATGTGCGAGACCAAGCTTTCGTCGAAAAAAAAAGTGAAGCTCATATTTACATATCGCTAATTCTAGATATTATCGAGTCATGGGATTGCCGAGATGGCCAAGCCATCCGGTCCCTCTTAGCTGTCAGTATTGATGCTGAACTTGCTCAAGCCTGACGCATAGTCGCTGGGGTATTCCGAGCACAATCAGGCGATGATCGTCTGGTGCAAGGAGATGTAGCGCTCCAGGATCCATTCTGTTATATCGAGATATAGCGATATCTAATATAAACGATACGAGAAGAAACCATGATAATTCAATTGCTGTTTGGCTTGTCGATATCCCTTCTGGCAGGTAGCGCTGCTGCTTCGCAAGCTCCCTACCAAACTGCTTCGTCGGTGGTGGCTCATCATTCTGTGTTCAAACAGGCTGTTGCAACTGACGATTTCGATCGTATTTTGCAAGGTCAAGCTTTGGCCGAAGGCGGCAGTGACCGCCTGCAGGAAAATCGCCTGAAAGGGAAGAATCGGTCCGCGCACCAGGGCCATGAATCTACCCAATCAGGCCAGACGTTAGCTTCCGACGGCTTTGAACGCACACCATTGGGTCGAAAGCTTGCTGAAAAAAATGGCGAATCGCGAGGTTAAAATTCCTTCTCGCATTGACATATCGCTAAATATAGATATCCTGACGTTATGGAAATGATCGAAGTGTTCAAAGCCCTCTCCAATCCCACGCGCCTTCAGATTTTGAAAGGCCTGAAGGATCCTGTTAACAGTTTTCCTCCGCAAGATGAGGGTGACGTTCTTACAGTGGGCGTTTGCGTCAGCAGCATCCAGGAAGGCGTCGGTTTGTCGCAGTCTACGGTATCTGGCTACCTTGCAACTCTGCAGCGAGTTGGATTGGTTGAAGTCAGGCGCATTGGACAGTGGACCTATTACAAGCGCAATGAAGCCGCTATCAAAGCCTTGGCTGAAGTAGTGCAGAAAGAGCTGTAATTTTTTATTCAACGATATCGAAATACCTCGATATCCCAATTTATAGATATTGGAGCCGTTATGAAAGCGATGGTACTTAATGCGTTTGGTGGCCCGGATTCGTTTGAACTGACTGAAGTGACCAAGCCGATTCCTGGCGCGGGACAAATACTGGTGCGGGTTCATGCCACCTCCATCAACCCATTGGATTACCAGGTTCGGCGCGGTGACTACGTCGACTATGTGCCACTGCCAGCCATCACCGGCCATGACGTGTCAGGGGTTGTCGAGGAAGTCGGATCAGGTGTCGAGAATTTCGCTCCTGGGGACGAGGTCTGGTACACCCCGCAAATCTTCAACGGTCCAGGCAGCTACGCCGAATATCACGTTGCGGACGAAAGCATTGTCGGAAAGAAACCAGCGTCATTGAGTCACCTGGAGGCCGCTAGTCTGACCTTGGTTGGCGGAACGGTGTGGGAGGTGCTGACGGCACGTGCAGGCCTGAAATCGGGAGAAAGCGTTCTGATCCACGGCGGCGCAGGTGGCGTCGGTCATGTGGCGATCCAGGTAGCCAAAGCCCTAGGTGCTCGGGTGTTTACCACCGTGCGTGATACCGACTTTGAGTTTGCGCAAGACATGGGAGCCGACGTACTCATCGACTTCGAAAAAGAGGACTACGTCGAAGCCATCATGCGTGAAACCGATGGCCATGGGGTGGATGTGGTGTTCGACACCATCGGCGGCGACACCCTGACGCGTAGCCCGGACGTGCTCGCTCAGCTAGGCCGCGTAGTGTCGATTGTCGATATTGCAAAGCCACAAAACCTGATTCAAGCCTGGGGCAAAAACGCCACTTATCACTTTGTCTTCACTCGGCAGAACCGCGGAAAACTGGATGAGCTGAGCGCATTGATTGACCGCGGCCAACTACGCCCGCACATCGGCGCCGTCTACTCGCTCGCTGACCTCGGGCTCGCCCATGCACGGCTGGAGACACCCAAAAATGGCCTGCGCGGCAAAATCGTGATCGCAGTCGAGCCATCGCTGATCCCATAACCGTCTTTGCAGCAGCTGTTCCAACTTTTTCGAGGAAAGACCATGGTTTACGAAATCGCCCTGCTCCCCATTCACAAAGATCGTACTGAAGCTTTTAAACAGGCTTTTGCCAACGTCGCACCTTTGCTCACTCGCGCCAAGGGTTATGGCGGACATTTGCTCTCACCAGGGATTGAAAACCCTGAGCGCTTCAATCTGATCGTGCGCTGGGCTTCGTATGAGGATCACACGCCAGGCTTCGAGGCGAGCGAAGACCATCGCTTATTCATGCTCAATCTCGAGGAGTTTTTTTCGGAGGAACCGCAGGTCTATCACATCGAAGGAGGAGATTTTTTCACGGATGGGGTGCAAGCCTGAGTGACGTTAATGATCGCTCGTCACTCGCGATGAACCACCTGCTAAATCATGCGACTTGCATAGAAGGCCAACGCTGTTGGCCTTCTGCTGTTAGCTGCATATGTGTTTGCGACTATTACAGCGAGTGGGTCGCTAGATTATCCAAGATGGAGTCGTTTCATCCCTTACCTCTTCCCAGTTGCATAGTTAGAGGCCGGCAGACCGAAGACCCAGAGGAGCTCCGCCTAATTCCGGAGGCTCATACCAGACCATCGTTGCATCATGGATGCGCGGACTAGGGACGTGCCACCATCAAACGCGTATGCAGAGGATCAAAAATCCATAGCTGGGAAAACGAGCGACTTCACCCTGTCAGATGCGAACCGTATTGGGACCCACACCTCTTTTGACTTTTACATGCGTGATTGGTCGTATAAAGATTGACGGCCAGCCATTAATCTATTTTTGCAATTTAACCAGCGGTTCATCCTTCTTGACAATGTAAGTCGCCAGCTCCGAACCGGTCGTAGTACCGATGTTTGTAGCAATATGTGCCTTGCCTTCTGGAATATACAAGGAGTCACCTGCGTTGAGTGTCACGGTCGGCTGCCCTTCGATCTGATACTGGAAGGTGCCACTGATGACGTAGGCCACCTCCACTCCTGGGTGAGAATGCTTTGGGGCTGCTACACCGGGGTCGAAGTCCACGCGAACCTGAATCACTTCCCGGTCGGACACGCCGAGATCGCGCTTCAAGAGGTCCGTGCGATGCAGCCCGGTCTGCCAGCTCTTTGCAGCCGGTGCCTCCTGAGCCCATGCCGCGCCTGCGACAGCGGAAAGCGATGCGGCAACAGCAAGCACTGCGCCGAAGATGCCATGAGGTTTTTGGATATTGAAATGAGACACTAGATTTCTCCGGTCATTGCACAGTGAGAGGTGGTGAATAAACCCGCAAAAGCGGCGCATTCATTTCAACGCTGTGGTGTATCCCAATCGTGTCGGGATGCCCGGATTTTGTATGCGGAGTTTGTTAGCGACGTGAAGGATACGTTCTGATACAAGCCAACTAGGCATCGTAAACTGGATGACATGGTGAGTCTGTGGGCCCGCCCTGCTCTCATTTCAGCTAGCATCACCGACCCGGTGATTGGTCGATGATGCCCTGGACTTATCGCGTTATCTTACTGATAGCTCGCGCAACTCACCCCCTTCCCGCTCCAAGCATTGGACGAAACGGCTGAAATTGACCAACTGGTAAGGGAAGTAAAGACCTGCCGTCGTCGGCGCCTGCCCATCCAGGCCAAGCAGCCGCTCGAGCAGCAACGCGACACTCAGCCCCGTCAAGGCAGCCGCACCGGCTGGATGGATCACCGCGTGACGTGTGCACAATGACTCGCTTTGATGGCTTTCGCCTTCGAGTTCGAGAATGATCTCGGTCGACATCGGTCCGCCCTGGCGGCGGCTCGAGCTGACGCCGGTGCCTAAATTGAACTCGACGTCTGGCGCTCCTGTCGCGGTCGCAAGCCCCGCAACGTCAATAGAAGAAAAACCGGTGGCGTTGATTAGCGTACCGTCCACCGCGTTGAAAACGGCCTTGGCTCCCTCGCCTTCACGCCACATGTAGGCCCCGCTCCGTCGCGTCATAGCGGCAGGCAACATACGGTTCAGGTGTTCAAAATCGGCGGCAACTGTCGGGCCGCCAGTGTCTTGCTCGTCGACCAACGCATGAATGCGAATGGCCTGCACGCGGCTGAAGGCCTTGGCGAGGTACAGAGTTGACACGGTAGTTGCACCGACTAGCCATTCATAGCCCAGTACCATGGGCGAGGCGTTCGGGAGGTGCATGAAGGTGGCGATCTCTGGTGCGATTTCGAATACGCCCGAGGAAATGCTTAGGTAAGGTAGCTTATGGCTCTGGGCGTAGCGAAGACCGGCAAGTGTGTGGTCCTTATAAAAAAACACGACGGCGCTAACTCTATGCTCTCCAAGGCCAAGGTCATCTGCTGCGGGGTCGATCAGCACTCCTTTGGCATTGCCAATCCGCTGTGCAGCCTCTTGTGCTCTCGCCAGATTGCGTCCCCCTATCAATAAAGGAACATCCGGATAGAGTGTGCGCAATGCACGCGCCGTCTGATGACCAATGGCGCCGGAGCCACCGAGAAGCAGAACAGGATCGACAAACATGATGTGTACTCCTTTGCTATTCAGGATAAAACCTACTGTTAGTAGGTAAGCTATCATAAAAGCTCACCCACAACCTACCATTGGTAGGTATGATAATTTCGGACTCATCCTGTGCAAGAAAACACTCAACAAACCACTGTTTCGTCATCAGGCAGACGCCTGTCTAAAGCCGACCGGCGGCGACAGTTGCTAGAGACAGCTCGCGCAATCGTCCGCGATGAAAATGCAGACCGTTTGACCCTAGGTCATTTGGCTCTACGTGCAGGGGTATCAAAACCAGTGGTGTATGACCACTTCGGCACGCGCTCGACGTTGCTGATCGAGCTTTACCAATGGATCGACACCGAGCGGGTTGAAGCTTTTCGCCAATTAATGGCCAGTTCGCGGCACAGCCCTGAGAACACTGTCCTCATGCTGGCAGACGCCTATATATGTTGTGCTGCAGACAATACCGACGAGTTCCACGCGCTGGGCGCAGCACTGGCTGGCAGCGAGGACAAGGCAGACGTGTATCAGACGCTGCTGGATAACTGCGTGCAGATGTTCGTAGCGGTGCTCCAGCCTATAGTTTCACTGACAACCCAAGAACTGGAGCGTCGCTGCATCGGACTAGTCGGAGCAGGCGAAGCCCTCAGTGCAGCTCTGCTGCGGGGCAAACATGACGCGAAGGATGTCATCGAAACGTTCGCTTCACTGATCAAAGGAGCGCTAGGCATACCTGGCTGAATTAGTTGCGACGTCGGCCGCGCGTGGCTGCGCAGAGCTAACGAAAGCGTCCGCAGCACTCTGGAAACCAATCCCACCGATGCAAATAAGCCGATCCGCTTTAGGAAAGGGTATTCACATCCTTGGGACCGCTTACATTCTGGAGATCAGTGAGAGTGGGGTGGAGTGGATTCGATCCATGCATCCACTAGCGTTCCCCTACCCCGCACCAGGCGTATTCACCGTCGAGCGGCACGTGCATGGGAAATGGGCCTGCCGTCAGAGACCTGGCCCCCTTTACACCGAACTCATTGCTGCACTCGAACATCCCACTGCTATATTTCGACATGCGCGTTAATAGCGTCAAAGCCTCAAATTTCTACTCCAGTCCCTCAGCCGGCGAGGGCTTACGCAGCTTGCTGGCAGCATCGCCAGGAGAAATCGGGGCTATGAGACCGACCAGCTCGGTATGTCCATCAGATCCGCAATCAGGGGTCGTTCAAGGATGCCGTCAGCCTGCGCTCAAGATATCCGATACCCATTTTCTTAATTTGTCGGGGTTTTATCCTTTGAGCTTTGGTACAGGCCTTGGGCATGCTCGCTGGAAATAAATCGCCCTTGTATACAGTTACGTCCTTTCGCTTTGGCACTGTAAAGAAGTCGGTCTGCCTCAGCCAAAGCGGCCTCGACAGTACCTTGAGCGTCCGGTTGTATCGCAACAACCCCCGCACTTATTGTGACGTGTCCCATCGGGCTCGCCGCGTGCACCAGGCATGTGTCGTTAATACTTGCCCTGACCTTATCAGCAATGCTAAGCCCACCCGCAAGGTCGGTTCCGGGCAACAGCACTACAAATTCCTCACCGCCAAATCGCGCCGCAAGATCGCCGGCTCTGTTCACATTGAAACTGATGAGGCGTGCCACTTCTCTCAAGCACTCATCGCCGTCCAGATGACCGTAGTGGTCGTTGAATTGCTTGAACCAGTCTATGTCCATCAAAACGATCGCTAAAGCGGATTGGCTGCGCGCGGAGCGTGACCATTCTTTCTTGACGGCCATATCGAAGCACCTTCGATTCGCCAGCTGCGTTAAGCCATCTGTTAAGGACATGACTTCGAGCTCGTGGCTGGCAGCTCTGAGCCTCTCCTCTGCAGCGATCAGTTGCTTCACTTGCCGGTACAACAGACTTCCCAACGATCCTAAAATGACGATCAACAAGCCGATCACGCCAAAAGACTGGATTACATACGCCCACCAGGGGGCAAATACGCTCTGGCAAGAAATACCAGCCGCCGCCACCAAGGGAAATTCAGCCAATCGACGGTAGGCATAAATACGCTCAATGCCGTCTACCACCGATGTGAGGACCGCTGTGCCGCTATTAGCGTGTGGCAAATATCGGCTGAAAATGTCTCCCTTGGAGATATTAGTAGTCATTAACGTAGCTAGCGTAGGTCGGCGGGCCAGCAGATCTCCATTGTCTAACGCAAGAAATATGACGCCTTTGTCATCCACTTCCATGCTTTCAAAAAAACTCTGGAAATAGGCAACGGGCACGGTAGCAAGTGCCACGCCGGCAAAGCTACCGTCTGCTCCATTGATACGCCGGCTTATAGGGATGACTAAATCGCCGGTGCTTCTGCTTACAACAATTGAGCCTATGTGGATTTTCTCTGCAACGGTATTTTGGTGATAAACGAAATAGGCCCGATCACTGTTGTTTCTGCTTCTACCATCTTCGCCAAACGAGTTGGCGACCCAGTTCCCTTGCGCATCGTAGATGAACAGACCTTGGATTCCCTGGGTGTGCAACACCGCCTGAGCCATCAGCCGGATCAACCTTTGTCGTTGCTGGCCGCCAGTACCATCATGCTCAGCCCGTTCGACAAGGTCTCGTAACGTGTTGTCTACCTGGCTCACCGTATCTTGAGCTTGCTGCTCAGCGGCACGGACAATGTTGGAAACCGCAGTACTAGCCGCGACGCTACGCTCGCCCCTGGATTTGTGCACCTGCCAGCCTGTGGCAGCAATCAGTGACAGGCAGACCAGGCCAATGAAAGCAATCAGAGCGTAGCTAAGTGCCAGGGGTGTCAATCTCATCGGTACCACTGAACGGGATTTCATGAGGTCGTTATCATCTTGGCATTTCCTCACAGTCATGCTGAATCTAGACCGCTTATATTGACCGGTACAATGGAGCTAGCCGGTCCTCTTATCTGGGCCTAGCCAGAGGTAGCTATGGAAAGAGTCGGGCAGCTCAATGGATGTTGAAGCTGCCTGCGGCACACTTACGTCTCTTAGATTTTGGGCATCCACACTCGGATCAGTGAAAATAATCGCTCAAGCTCAATAGGTTTCGCGAGGTAATCATTGGCGCCGGCCGCCAAACAGCGGTCTTGGTCGTCTTTCATCGCCTTGGCGGTGACAGCGATGATCGGCAGTTTTCGCCGAGCCGGGTTTTGCCGAATCCGTCGGGTAGCTTCGTAGCCATCCATCTCCGGCATCATGATATCCATCAGTACCAGATCGACATGTTCTGTACTCTCAAGACGCTCAAGTGCTTCAATGCCGTTGCGAGCGACCACAATCACGGCCCCTTTATGCTCGAGCGCGCTGGTCAATGCGAAGATGTTTCGAACATCATCGTCCACCACCAATATTGTTCGGCCTTCGAACGCCCTTTCGCGGTTGCGTGCGGCCATCAGCATCGTCTGCCGTTCGCTGGAAAGTTTTTTTTCCACCTTGTGCAGGAACAAGGTCACTTCATCCAGTAATCGTTCGGGAGAGCGTGCCCCTTTGATGATGATGGTATGGGAGTAGCGGAGCAGTTCTGCTTCCTCCTCTCGAGTCAAAGAACGTCCGGTGTAAACAATCACCGGCGGCGAGGACGGCAATTGCTCTGCGGCCATGCGCTTGAGCAGCTCGTTGCCCGTCATGTCCGGCAGGGCAAGGTCGATGATCACGCAGTCAAAAGCTTCATTGCGCAGAAGAACAAGCGCATCTTCCCCCGACTCCACCGCACTGATTTCAGTATCGTCATCACCGATCAATCTCACCACGCTCTCGCGTTGCCGAGCATCATCTTCAACCAGAAGCACACGCTTGACCTTTTGCGCGAATCTCGACTCCAAGCTCGCGAAAATATCCTGAAGTTCGGCCAACGTTGTCGGCTTGATTGCATAACCCACGGCCCCAAGCTGCAGGGCAGTTTCCTGCCGCTCTTCAACAGATATCACGTGCACTGGAATATGCCGGGTGTCGGAGTTTTCCTTGAGACGCTGCAACACCGTAAGCCCGGAATGATCAGGCAAACGCATATCCAGCAGGACAGCATCTGGGATGAATCTCGACGCAAGTTCGACACCTTCGTCTGCACGATGGGCCACGAGACATTGATACCCTTGCTCATGCGCAAGATCAAATAGAACCTGGGCAAACCGCACATCGTCTTCTACAACCAAGATCACACGCTGGTTGAATGGCGCCTGTCGGCGATCGTCTGCAAAGGTAGGAATGGAATCAAGCGCAGCACTTGTATCGACCGGCAATGACAATACCGGTACCGGCGGCAATGAAAGCGCTGGCGGAACAGCAGGCTCGGCTATGGCCGGGAGAAGTCCGCCGTCGAACCGCTCCGGAATCGTCAAGGTGAAAACGCTCCCCTTGCCCAAAACGCTGGTCACGCTGATCCTTCCACCTAGCAGCTCCGCTAACTGACGGGAAATGGATAAGCCCAGTCCGGTGCCCCCAAAACGCCGGTTTATCGAACCATCACCCTGGTGGAACGCCTCGAAAATGTGCTCAATCTGCTCAGCTGCAATCCCAATACCTGTATCGGAAATAGCGAATACGACCCCACCGCCTGGTTGGGACGAAACCGTCATTTCCACACGGCCACGTTCGGTAAACTTGATTGCATTGGCCAACAAGTTTTTCAGTATCTGCTCAAGGCGCTGCTGATCCGTATATATGTAAGAGGGCACACCTTCCTGCACCTCTACAGACAACTGGAGCGCTTTCTGGGCCGCGAGCGGTTGAAATGTAGCGTTCAGCCCTTCGACCAAGCGAGGGGTGCTAATTTCGCTGGGAAACAAATCAAATCGGCCCGCTTCGACCTTCGCGATGTCAAGGATGTCGTTGATCAGATGCAACAGGTCGTTACCTGCCGAGTAGATCGACTCAGCAAATTTGATTTGTTCTGCCGTGAGATTGTCACCAGCGTTGTCGGCCAGCAGCTTGGACAGGATCAGCGAACTATTAAGCGGTGTGCGCAACTCGTGAGACATGTTTGCAAGGAACTCGGATTTGTATCTGCTCGCACGCTGCAGCTCCTGGGCTCGCACTTCAAGCTCCGACTGAGCCAGCTGGAGCTCCTCGTTCTTCCTATCTAGGCTGTCGCGTTGACGGGCCAGCTCCTGCCCTTGGTGGCTTAATTGCTCGTTTGTCTGCTCCAGTTCAACTTGCTGAACCTCCAGGCTGGCTTGGGATTCCCGGAGCACATGGGACTGCTGTTCCAGTTCTTCATTAGAAGTACGCAATTCTTCCTGTTGCACCTGAAGCTCTTCGTTCAGCTGCTGCGTCTCCTCAAGGATTTCCTGAATCCGCTGTCGGTACCGGGCAGACTCCAATGCTACCCCAACATCATGCGTCACCAGCTTCAGCAGCTCCGCGTCTTTAGGTTCTAAAGATCTCAGGAAACCCAGCTCGATGACGCCGTTGATTCCATCATCGTTGGCTACCGGCGCGATCAGTATGCTCGTGGGCTGGCCATCGCCTAGGCCGGAGTTCACTTTTAGGTAATCCGGTGGAAGGTCACTCAGCGCGACGACCTGGTTTTGCTCAGCAGCTTTTCCGACCAAGCTCTCCCCTAGCTCGAATACTTGGCCCATCAAGGCATGCTCACGCGAAAACCCAAAGTTCGCCACGCGAACAAAATCGCCATACGGCTGCCGGACATAAACTGCAGCGACCACGGCTCCTAGGTATTCGGCAAAGAATTCAAGAACATTTTTTCCAACAGAATCGACAGATAGCTCGCCTAGCACGCGCTGCGCAAGCTGGCTCTGTCCCTCTTTGAGCCAAGCGTCATGCGCCAGTATGGCTTTACTTCGATTTTGGGCATCCACGATAGACGTATACGAGGTGGAGAGTCGTGTCAGCTCTCTACGACCGAGATAGGCAAGAATAAGGTTTGCGGCCAAAGTGAATAGAATGAACGTGCTGATTGTAACGACCGTGGTGCGATGCACTGATTCAGTCCGCTGGATCCTCAGCCCCTGCTCCATAGCGATCAGGTCGCTGAACTCAGAACGCATCTCATCACCCAGCTGCTTACCTTTCCCCATTCGCAAGATACTTTCGACATCGCCATTGCTGCGTCTTAGATCAATGATCCGCTGCGCCCGATCTGCCCAAGCCGCATGCAGAGCACCAATGCGCTGCAGCCGATCAACCTGCGTAACGTTATCCGACACCAGAGCCTGAAGCGCCTTGATATTCCCAGGAACACGAACTCGGGCAACCTCATAGGTGTCGAGGTAACGGTCGTCACCGCTAAGCAGATACCCTCGAACACCACTCTCCATGTCCACGGCGAGTTTCTGTGTCTCATGGGCATTGTTGATTACACGATCCGTGTGCTCAACCCAGTCAATCTGATCGAGAAGGTAAGCAATCAAAGAAACGAACAGCAAAATGCCAAAAAGACCAAGTACCACGGGTGCGGCGACATTGCGTCGCAAAATCTTACGGAAATTACGCTCGTCAACAGCTCCGGTCGGCATGTCCAAAATCCTGCAGTGAGAAAGGCAGGCAGCTTATCTGATAATGTGAGAACACTCACCGCTCTGCGAGTAGCGTTGGGATATAAGCCACGTTTCAAAGTTCTACAGCCGTCGGCAGGTAGATCGACGGCTTCCAGTCGCAACCCAGTGAGCGTGATCTGTGAAATTTCACTGCAAGCGCTGAATCGCCCCTGGTTTCCTAGACACCTCCAAGCCTCATAATGAGGCCCAAATAGGAGGTGCCATGAGTCGTCAGCGTTACCCCGAAGAATTCAAGATCGAAGCGGTCAAGCAAGTGACCGAAAAAGGCAAACCTGTGGCCGATGTCGCCCAGCGCCTGGGCATGTCTGTGCACAGCCTCTACGCCTGGATCAAGGTCTACAGCAAGCCCCAAGAGCAGCGTCAGCAAGATGACGATCAGCACGCTGAACTTCGCAAGCTACGCGCTGAACTCAAGCGCGTGACTGAAGAGCGAGACATCTTAAAAAAGGCCGCCGCGTACTTTGCCAAGGAGTGCGGCTGAAGTACGCCTTCATCAAGAAGCACTCGACTGATTATCCGGTGCGGCGCCTTTGCCAAACCCTCAAGGTGCACCCCAGCGGCTACTACGCCTGGCTGGCCGAGCCTCAATCTGCCCGAGCAAAAGAAGATCAACGTCTGCTTGGTTTGATCAAACGCGCTTGGCTGGAAAGCGGAGGTGTATACGGCTACCGCAAAATCCACGATGACCTGCGTGAGCTGGGAGAGGAATGCGGTCGAAATCGGGTCGGGCGCTTGATGCAGGCGGAGGGGCTGCGTTCGCAAACGGGCTATCGGCGGCGTCCAGGGTTTTACGGTGGAAAACCAACAGTAGCCTCGCCCAACCACCTCGCGCGGCAGTTCAAGGTCAATGAGCCGAACAAGGTCTGGGTGACAGATATCACTTACATCCGCACCTATGAAGGATGGCTCTATCTGGCAGTAGTGCTGGATCTGTTCTCACGCCAAGTAATTGGTTGGTCAATGAAGCCAAGGATGTGCAGCGACCTGGCTATCGATGCGATGTTGATGGCTGTGTGGCGACGCAAACCACAGCAGCAAGTAATGATCCACTCAGACCAAGGCAGTCAGTTCAGTAGTTCAGACTGGCAAAGCTTCTTGAAGGCCCACAATGTAATCAGCAGCATGAGTCGGCGAGGAAACTGCCACGACAATGCCGTAGCCGAGAGCTTTTTCCAGCTTTTGAAGCGGGAGCGAATCCGACGAAAGATCTACACAACGCGTGAAGACGCCCGAAGTGATATTTTCGATTACATCGAAATGTTCTATAACCCTAAACGCCGGCACAGCAGTGCTATGCAGCTGTCTCCAGTAGAGTATGAGAAACGTTATTTCCTGAGCTTGGATAGTGTCTAGGAAACCCGGGGCGATTCAGACCACAACACTGATCAGAAAACATCTGGCACTGGGAGCTAGGTGCCTTCCGACGCCGCTGGTTTGGTGACACGTTTCCTGCGGGTCGGCTGCTCCTGTGAGCGCAAATGAATAATCATCTGCTCCAAGGTTTCTGCCCTCGCTTGCTGAGTCGTTGCCGCATGCTGCGCGTCTTCAAGCAGAGTGGAATGGGCGGCGAACTTGGCCTCCCACTCAGCCACTTTCCTAGCACTTTGAGCTGCAAAAGCCTTCTCGGCCGCCAACTCGCGCTTGAGGAGGTCCAGGGTCTGCAGCATGGTGTCGAGCCGTTTCTGCAGCTGGGCCGACTGCTTCCCTGCTTCCTTCAACTGTACACCAGTCGCCTTGGTCTCCTCGCGGGCACGATCGACTTCCCGGTGGGCACGTTCTTCCACGCCTCTCACATAGGTTTCCTGGGCTTTACGAGCTTGGTCTGCGTCATACCGGTCCGACAGCAGCTGCCGTTCAAGCGACTGTATCCGCTCACGGCCCGCATCTCGGTCCTGCTTCAATCCGTCCCGTTGGTGTGTGAGGTCTTCGATTTGACGGAGGCCTTGCTCAAGAAGGCGTTCCATATCAGCCAACCGACGTTCGGCGACCTGCTGTTGCGCGATCGCGGTCGCGGCCTGCTGACGATACTGAGCCGCCTCCTGCCGCGCCGCATCCTCAATCGCCAACATTTCCGCCCTCTCGTCCAAAAGGATCTGACGCTGGTCGTCTAGAGACTGTCGTGCCACATCTCCTGCAAGGCACACAGCCTGATGCCAGATCGCGACAAACGCCTGTGACACCTCAGGTGGCAAGGCTGGGAGACGAGTTTCACTTCTCAGACGTTGAGCCAAGCGGTCCCACCATTGATCCAAGAGGCTACCAACACGGGCAGGACTCCCGCGGCCCAGTTCAAGCCGGACACGTTCCACCGTCGGCCGCTCGCCGCGTGCCAACACCGCATCCGCAGCGGCAAAAACCTCCGCTTCAGGAACTCCTACCGCCATGTACCACCTCCGGCTATATTAGGTCTGATAAATGAAGTTTATCCGACTTTATTCTTCGAATAACTAATATTTTACTACGTTGAACGTAATGAATAAGACGATTGAAATGAAAACGGCGGTTGATACCCCGCTGGAGCTGAATCGGCTCGCGGATAACGCTCAAGAAGCTGCCCAAGCCTTTATCGCCGCAGGCACGGCCGCCAACACCGTACGCAGCTACCGCAGCGCCCTCGCCTACTGGTCAGCCTGGCTGCAACTGCGCTACGGCAGGGCTCTGGGTGACAGCCCCTTGCCCGACACCGTGGCGGTACAGTTCATTCTCGATCACTTGGCGCGGCCACTGGACAATGGGGAGTGGTCCCACCTCCTCCCGGCTTCGATTGATGCGGCATTGGTCGCTGCCAAAGTAAAAAGCAAACCAGGTGCGCTGGCCTTCAGCACGGTCAGTCACCGGCTGGCGGTGCTGAGCAAATGGCACCAGATCAATCAGTGGCCTAGCCCCAGTGAATCCGTCGCCGTTAGGACCTTGCTACGTGAGGCGCGCAAGGCACAAAGTCGTCAGGGCGTGCAGGTGCGCAAGAAGACCGCGGTAGTGCTCGAGCCGCTGCAAGCGCTATTGGCCACCTGCACCGACGGCGTGCGGGGCATACGTGATCGTGCCATCCTTCTCCTAGCTTGGAGCGGCGGAGGTCGCCGTCGCTCCGAGCTAGTTCGTCTGACTGTAAATGATGTACGGCAATTGGATGGTGATACCTGGGTCTATTCGCTTGGAGCGACCAAAACTGACACCGGCGGCGTACGACGCGAGAAACCATTACGAGGACCGGCTGCAAGTGCGCTATCAGCTTGGCTTCAAGTGGCTCCTGCCGCCTCGGGACCGTTGTTTAGACGGTTAATCAAAGGCGGCAAGGTCAGCGATAAAGCTCTTTCAGGTGATCAAATTGCCCGGATCGTTCAGCGCCGCGCCAAGCTTGCAGAGCTAGAGGGCGACTGGGCCGCGCACAGCCTGCGTTCAGGATTTGTTACCGAGGCCGGGCGGCAAGGCGTACCTCTCGGCGAAGTCATGGCGATGACTGAGCATCGTAGCATTGGAACAATAATGGGGTACTTTCAAGCCGGTGCGTTGCTCGAGAGCCGGGCAACAATGCTGCTTGACTCCACGTCACAACCCGATTCAGACATTGATTGATAAGCTCAGCGAACGCCATGGGATTTGCAGCTTACAGACTAAACAATGCATAGGCCGCAAAGGCATAGGGCAAGTTAGTGGCGATCTGCCCTCACCTCCCAAAGCCGCAAACGAGGTTACGCTGCCCTCATTTACTGTCCAGCCTGGTCGGATCGCTAAAGATTAGAGATTTCAAACTAAGAGACTGAAGACCCCGACCATATCCGATCGCGCCTGCACGCTGAGTAACCGAAATCTGCTGCGCCTAATCTTCCGCATTGGGGCGGGCTTGTGACTGAACCAATGCGACAAGGGTCTCCATGCTATGAGACGGATCACTGATCAAAAAGGCCTCGGTCACCAGCGTTAAAGGATGGATGCCAATTACAGAAGCCAGTTCGACGATCTTCTCGAGGGTCGGACACTTAACCCCCCTCTCAAGAGTGCTGAGGTATGTCCTACTGCTGATGTCGGAAAAATCCTCCTGAGTGAGTGCGGATGCTTTACGTCTATGGCGGAGCGCTCGGCCGAACGCTTGCTTGATCTCCATTTTTTTCGCTCGCAAAGCGAACGATGAAGCCCTCGTGAACACTTTAGCGCTACAATCTATAGTGTTCATTTGATTGAGGCGCCATCATGTTTTTCACGCAACCTGCCGCTGAGCTCATCCCATCCCTTCCCTTTGACCTGAAGATCAAGCGCTGGGCTGTGGTGGAACGAGACCTAGAGAGCCCATGGTTCTTGCTGACTCTTCGCGCCTTGGAGAGCGAATTCAGCTTTACACGGACGCTGTTAATTTCTGATGCCGACCAGTTAGTCCACATGCTCGATGACGCAGCGGCGTCTATGATGATCACAGCTGTGATGATGATGGAACCACCGATGTGGAACGGGTCAGCACTGTGGCGAATGGAACAAGCGCTCTCCATCGATAGCGAAGTAGAAAACGATGGGGAGTATGGACGGATTGCTGTTCGAACGGAGAGCAAAGTCTACGAACTGCAGACCCGGCGCAAAGACCATGCCAGATGCTTGTATTGCGTGGCAAGCTAAGAAACTTTCCATGGTGGCGTTCCTGGGAGCGCTACCATGAATGGTTGGACATTACCTTCACCTTTGGAGATCGCAAGATACACGTACAGCCCGAGCTATTACCATCCTCTGCAACAAATCGTTCCTTATATAATCGCTGTAAATAGCTGATCGTGGGACTGCGCATATCCAAACTTCACTCAAGACGTTCTGCCCTAGGTCCTGTGTGGTGTGAATACCCGCGTCCAATCATTAAATTCACCGTGCCGCCGAGCAAACCAATTGCGGGTATCCCAATAGCTTCCAGTGATGAGGTTTTCACGCACCTGCTCAGGTGTTAAAGGTATCGAAAGGCCACAATGTCTACACGAAGCAGTAAGGTAATTCCACCACGATTGAGAACCCTGAAGCTGGATAGCATAGGCGACTATCGCCATAGCGATTATTCTAATCCAGATGGTGTAATAACTGTCTGTTTGAAAAAGCATTTTCTCAGTCGAAGGTAATAACGATCTAGCAGAGCCATAGCGTTTAAACCCCATTGTACGATTGATTGTAAACGCAAGCGGTTCTACCATACAGCGCGCAGAAACTGGGCGCATTGCAAGCCTAAGAAAATCGTGTATTAACACTAGTCGATCGTCTTCAACACCTTCCCTTACAAGAACATCTGAAATAAAAGTTTGCAGAATATAGGCTAAGCCACACAGAGCTTGGCGAACCCGTGCCGCATGATTGGGCCGATCTAAAGTGAACCTTCCTTTATCTAAAAGAACCACTGAGCTAGGCGACAATGAATAGGAATCACAATACGCCTCTAGTGGCGCAGTCACACTAAATGCAAATGCATCTCCGAATCTGCGCGAAATTGTGTTAAAACCATACATAATATCCGGCAGCTCGACTAAGCGCACATGGTGCAGATCACAAATCACACACCAGCCGTGCTCCCAAGTGCTCCTCCAATAGCATGTTAGGTAGTCGCGCAAATCCTCCTGCACACACATAGGGCAAAACGTCAAACGCTTATAAACAGGTTTGATCAACCAAAAATCTTTAGCTAATCCTTCGGCAGACTGATCGGGGACTTGTACATGAGACCTAAGCACTTTCGCATCGAACTCACATTCACTGCTTTGGTTGATCTTTATTTCATCAAAACGTTCTTTCAGCAAAATATCTAACCCTTTAAGATTGTTAATCTCTTCAGGGTAACTAGCCCTCACACGCAAGATCCACGATGAGATAGACTCTCCAGGCAGTAATCTTTTCACAATGGCGACGCTGGTGGCATTTCGGCATGTGCGAGCTTAAGCATATCAAGATTCACTTTCTCGACACCCTCAACAATTGCCCAGATAGCAGCATTATTGATCAACTTAACGATGAAATCTGTAATTCCTTCGGTATGCTTGAGCAAGAACTTGATTTCATTCTTACTGGTCAATGATGATGGTTTTTTCAACGGTAACGTTGCTTCTATCCCTGAAACCCACGATCGAAACCCTTCAGTCTCGGTCCACGGCTGCAGTAATATTTTTTCAAAACGTCGAGCTAAAGTTTTATCGGACGAAAGTGCATGAAATGCCCTATCGTCGCCGAAACCCCACACGGAAATGTTACTTGCTTTGGCACCAAGGCCTTTCAAAAGCGCCAAATTTTTCTGTACATCCGCTTTCGGTGCAAGCGTAATATTATTAATTTCATCTATGGCTATTGCACGAATATTCTGCGCGCGTGCAGCCCGAATCATTACTGCATCGGTATCATTACCAGGACTGAACGACATCCCTGCTGTCAAGGTCTCAAACACCTGCTGCCTGAAAGCCTTATGCCCTGTTTCCGATTTGAGGGTCATGCTGGCTATACAAGGTATGGACGACCCAGGCTGCTGACCGAACAGATGGATAAGGCGTTCGAACATCGAGGTTTTTCCTACGCCTCCAATACCGTAGACGAGTAAATTAAGAGTCTGCGTTTTCAGCGGCATTGCCAAAATGGTCTGAGCTACATTTTTGACTAAACTCCAGCGCTCACTCGGAACCCACACATCCTGTATGGCAGCACTCCTCCGCTCATGATCAGATAGAATCATTAACGGACGTCGGTATTCCACAATGTGATCGTACATTAGAGCAATCCTATAAATTTACTCTTCGGGCTCAATTCTCACAACCGGCACAGAGTAATCAATAGAGCTTTTGTCATTACTAGTGTCATTATAGTCTTCCGATTCCTCCGTAAAGTTTTTTCGTGCCAATCTTAAAGACTCCTGAGCCTTTCGCATTCGTTTCGTTTGTGAAACCGACTTACTAACCAACTCTCTATTGGCAGCGACCATGCGGAAAATTTCATCTTCATTGGTGCCTATTTTATAATCAGGCGAAGCTTTGACAATGCGCAACTCTTCCAGGGTTACGTCTGGCTTCGAGAGGTCCGAATATGGAGCCTCAATATACCGTCCATATTCATCTCTCAACCATATTTTTCGGAGAGATAATGGATTGTACTTAACCTCGTATTTTTTACCATCATTAACCATCATTTTAAAGCTATTGCTCCAGTAAAAGATTTTGTGCAGTTGCACTCCACCAGAGCTAATTACACGTGACTGCTGCGGCAAGAAGTCGAGAAAAAACTCTTCGGGGTTCTCGATCAATGGGGGATGATGCAGCCGACCTGAAGAATCCTTAAACATACTAATCCATTTCTCATGCGGGCTGACGCCGAGAATCCTGTGATTCGTAAGATGGTATATGTTAATAGATCTGGCGAACCACTCTTCAAACTCTGGAAAGGTCATCGTAGATTCGGATTCGCTATTATAATCCCCTCGCATCACGACATTCGAAAGAGTAGCACCAGGAAGATATCGGACATGCCCCATTTCCAAAGTACCATTGAGCCTTTCTATATGCCCGCCATAGTGAGGAGTACGAACTGGTCGCCACCGCAACTTTATATTATTACGAACCGCTGCCGCTCTTATACTTAAAGATCTAAATTCTTTGGCGTTATCCAGGCCAATTGTAGCTGGCTTGCCATAATACGGGTAAGACACATCACTTAACTCCAGCTTATTCAGCCAGGTATCCTTGGGATTCACAGCGTGCGAAATAGCCATGGCAACACTTAAGCTATTTGGCGCATGAATAGAAAGGTAGTATCCCATAACTACGCGAGTGCACACATCAATAATTAATGTAACCCAAGGCCTACACAGCGGAGCTCTTTTATGTTCGTCGACTATTATTACATTTATTACAGTGTGATCCATCTGCCAAAGCTGGAGAGGCTCGGTGACCTTTATTTTTGTTGGCCGCCCTTTATGACGATCATCAGATGCCTTCTTTCCTCGTCTCAGTCGTTCAATCTCGGCAGGATTCCCACTAAAGATTCGTTTCGCTACAGTATTACGTGCTGGCGGCTTTAGTCCCGCAGCATGACATTTTTCTTTTACAGCATTATAAACTTTTATCACGCTCGCCGAAGGACGTTTCCACTTTTCCTCAATTGAGGCAGCGATGATGGACTCAAGTCTGGCATCCACCATCTTAGTACCGCGTTTTCGACCTCGCACTTCACGGATGAACGCAGTCGGACCCACCTCGGCGCTATGGTTGGCAACCAGTTTGTAGGCATAAGAGACGCTTATGCCCATTACTTCTGAAATCGCTTGGATCGATTCCTTTTTGCTGCATTCTAGCGAGAGCAAAGAGTCTATAGTTTTAAATCTACGCTCCGCCTCCACAGCCTCTTCATCTAACTCTTCGAGACTACGAGCGACCTCCATTATTTTCGAGGTTTCAGGTTGCTTCGTCAAAACTGGACGCAACTCTGAAACCTTTACCACTAAATAAATAGCGTTAGTGGAGTCATAAATTTGCACTTGATTTTCATGAACCGATGCACAATAAACACAGACTCTACCGTCGTATAGTACCGGCTGATCAGCGTCAATGGATCTCACGACACCTCTCCTAACATGAAACCTTCCAATATCAGTGTAGCTCGCCTATCCTAAATTTTGGTAGCTGGCTGGTTCATGTGAGCGTTAGATGAACCTTCGCTGGCGGCAAGCAGTCGCACATAGCGGCTAAATCAGGAATGCAACCTACGCCGAAGAGGGTTCGCAAATGGACATATTAGGTCCCCGTGAACGACTCAAGCTATTGATCAATCAGGCAATTGAAGAAATCCTTGCTCGTGGGGACGATCTCACAGTGAAGGGTGTCATCGAGAACGTTAGGGATAGACATAATCTCATCGTTGAAGACACGCTCGCGCACAGGCAGATCGGTAGGTACTGGGAGAAGAACGGTCCAACCCTGAACCGGCAGTTGATTGGAACGGACATCTCCCTCGCCTACCGCACGATGCTCCTGGAGGCCTGGGATCATGCAGTAGAGTTCGTGCGTCGTAGCGCGCAGCAAAAGGACGTGGACATTCGGCGGGCCCATTCGGAATTAGAAGAAAAGGCCAGAATGATGGAGCAGAATGCACTACAGCGCGATGTTTCCGACGCGAAAACGGCTGAGCAAATAGCTGGATTGAAGAAAGCGAACGATGCGTTATCCGCACAATGTGCAAAACTCAAGCAGATCTCAGAGGAGCACGAATTAGAAAAAAATGCACTGACTGACGCAGCTAACCTCAGAATATCTGGACTACAGAAACAGGTTGACTATCTGGAGACGCGCCGCGAACGTGAAGCGGCAGATGCTAGCCAACGTATAGCCGTACTCAACGATCGATTGAACGACCTCACAGAAAGCAGCGATCAGCGTCTTGAGCGCTTTTGGCAGTATCACCATGGGGAAATGTTAGGCCATCGAGAAGAGTTTGATCGTATTAATAATGAGAATAATAAGCTCAGGTTGGATTATGCGCATCTCCTAACCGAGGTGTCCGAGCTACGATCATCATAAAAAAATAAAAGGACCTATGTTCAGTTATAAAAAATAAATTTGCTCGATGTTCGTCAGTGCCTGAGTGACTTGGTGTGCTTTTCGTCAATAAATCATGATGTTACCATTTATTTTTTTTAGGTAAAAACGACAGGGGTGCTGCTTTCAAAGCACGGAAACCGGAAATTGCTGCTTGCTTCACCTTCAGCGCTCAACGTCCCCCGGCACCTAGCCCAGTCAGACTCCCGTCCTTTTCTCAACCAGGCTTCTCGTTTCTCCCGCGCTTATCAAAATGAAACCTTGTAAAATTCCGCTCCGTGTAGTCAAAAGCTCCCACACCACGATCAAGGACGAACAATGAAACCCACGCTGGCCATTCTGTTCCTGTTGTCCTGCGCAAGCGCCAACGCGTTGGCTGCAAATCCTGTAACGCAACCCATGATCATCCAGGCGCAGAAGCTCGCCAACGCGTCACTGTGTGAGTCCTTCAAAGGCGACCCGTCAGCCTTTGGCGAGGCAATGAACAAGCAGTGCCAGAGTCGTAAAAGAGCCGATTTCGACGCTATTCAGGACGAAAAGACTTTAAAAGACTGCATAAAACCGGGAAATTTGATTGACGATGATGTCAGGAAATGTATGAAAGGTTTCTGATGATCGACCGAGCAAAGCCTGTAGACGCCAAGGGCCGATATGGCCAAGAGGCCTGATCCAGAGCCCTCGGGCGACAGGAAGAGACATTTGTAATATCCGATAACTGTCAGACCCGGATATTGCACAATACCGCTCCCCGTAGGATCATCGCCGCCCATTTCCATGAATTTCCCAGCCTGCCATGTCCGCGCCGACGACGCCGCATCCACTCTTTGAAACCTATACCCGCTTTGGCGAACTGAATTTCAGCTCGCTCAAGGAGGAATTGCCCGCCATCCGTGACTATCTGGAGCGATTCCCCGCCGAGCTGCAGGCTGTCGAAGGCTATCGGGCTGTGCGCGAGTTCTTGAAATCCTACGCGGGCAATGAGTCTACGTTTAATTCCTACCGCACGCACGTTGAGCGGCTGTTGCTGTGGACGCTTGTTAAATCCAGGGTCCCCCTGCTCGAAATACGCCGTACTCACGCCGAGGCTTTCATGGAATTTTGCCTGGCGCCAGACCCTGCCTGGGTTGGACCGGTGGTGAAATCGCGCTTCAATCGCGTGGGTGCGCGCAAGAAAATCGCCACCGATACCTACGTGTTGAACCCCAACTGGAAACCCTTCAGTCAGACAGTTTCCAAGGAAGAACGTAAACGCGCCATCGAGCAGAGCCGACCTGCCCTTCAGGAGCCTTATCGTCCCGCGCAAGGCTCTATCGCGCAGGTTTTCGCCGTGTGCGGCAGTTTCTTTCAGCATGCAACGGACGAAGGTTTTTGTGAGCACAATCCGTTTCGCGCCGTGAAGCAAAAGAGCAAATACAAGGAACGGAACACTGACGATCAGGACACCCGCATCCTGACATCGTTGCAGTGGGATTTCGTGTTGGAGACAGCGGAACGTCTGGCGGACCAGGACCCTAAATACGAGCGCACGCTGTTCATAGTTGCGACGATTTTTGCGATGTACCTGCGCGTGTCCGATCTTGTCGGTCGCGATAACTGGACGCCGAGCATGGGCGACATGCGCAAGGATGGCGCCGGTAACTGGTGGTATCACGTGGTTGGCAAGGGCAACAAAACGGCGAAGATCAGCGTGCGCGACGACTATATAGAGCATTACCTCAAGCGCTGGCGTCTGCACCAGGGCCTCACTCCCCTGCCCGGCTTCCGGGAAACCACGCCGCTGATCGCCACCCGCCGTGGGCGCGCGGGCTTGTCGGATCGGCACATCCGTCTGTTGCTTCAGGAGGTCTTCGACCGTGCGCTGGAGCGTATGCAGGCCGAGGGCTGGTCAGATGAAGACGTCAACCGCTTGCGCGCCGCGTCCCTACACTGGCTACGGCACACCTCGGCGACCTTCGATGCGCCGCATCGGGATATGAAGGATTTGCAGGTCGATCTGCGCCATAACAGCCTGAGCACGACTCAGAACGTCTATTACAACTCCGAGGATGAGAAACGGGCGTACTCGATCAAGCGTCTGCCGATGAAAGAGCGCAACTAAGGTAGGCCATCGAGCGACGCAAGGTCGCTCAACGGCAGCTTTCACTTGGACGAGAAAGGCTCAATCCCCGCCCTTCATACGCCGTGCGATCACGTACAGCACCAACCCCGCGAGTGCCGTGGCCGCGCCGATATAGCCGGTGCTGGTCCAGCCAAACCCTGCGGTGATCGCCATGCCGCCAAGCCATGGGCCCAAGGCGTTGGCCAGGTTGAAGGCCGCGTGGTTGGACGCCGCTGCGAGGCTCGGCGCTTCATGGGCGATGTCCATCAGACGGATTTGCAGGGGCGCTGCCAGTGCGATCATCGTCCCGACCAGGCCGATGCCCAGCATCACGCCCCAGATGGACCCTGCCGCAAGCGGGAAGAACAGCAATACGGCGATCGACCAGATCAGCACTGCGCCAACGGCGCGAAATTGCAGGCGGTCGAACAGTTTGCCACCGGCGATATTGCCAATGATGCCGCCCATGCCGAAGGCCGCCAGGCCAAATGGAATCATTTCCGGGGAGGCTCGAGTGACGTCGAGCATCGTCGGTGCCAGGTAGCTGAAGACCGAAAACATGCCGGAAAAGCCGATGGCGGCAATTGACAGCGCCATCCACACCTGCGGTTTTTTGAAAGCGCGCAGCTCTTTGCGAGGATCGCTGCGGGCTTCGTCTTGACGATGCGGTACAAAAAACCAGACCAGCGCAATGGTGGCAACGGCGATGACGCTCACGAGTCCGAAAGCCGAACGCCAGCCGAAGAACTGCCCCAGAAAGGTGGCGACGGGGTTACCCAGCAGCATGGCCAGGGTCAGACCCATCATGACGCGCGCCACGGCTCCCGCGCGTTTGTTGGCTGGCACCATGCTGGAGGCCACCACGGCTGCGATGCCGAAGTAGGCGCCGTGGGGCAGACCACTGATGAAACGGAATGCCACGAGGCTGCCAAAGGTTGCCGTGAACGCTGTGGCGATGTTGCCGATCGCGTAAAGCACCATCAGCAGGATCAGCAAGTGCTTGCGCAGCATCCTCGCGCCAAGGATCGCCAGCAACGGCGCGCCAACCATGACGCCCAGGGCATAGGCACTGATGGCGTGGCCCACTTGCGGCTCGCTCAGATGCAGGTTGCTGGCGATGTCGGGCATCAGGCCCATGATGGCGAACTCGCCCGTGCCGATGGCGAAGCTGCCCACGGCCATGGCGGCTTCCATTCTGGCTGCGGCACGGGCAGGCAAAACGTGATCGGGTGTTTGCTGAATAGACATTAAAAGTGCTCTGTTTTCGAAAGAGGAATATCGGCAGCCAGTACTAAAAAAGAGCGTTGACCGCTCTTGCTGGCGGATGGAGATGTTCCGACGCGAACGGTCGGTCAGGAGGACGTCATAAGCACCTGCGCAACGTAAGGACGCAGTGGTCCCATGGTTGCGTTGGTTGACGTTAACGCTTACGCAGAGCGCCATACAGCGCAATGTCTGGTTACAACTTTATCAAAACGACATCGTTTGCTTCAAGCCGTGGAACAATATGCAACTTTACGTGATCCCCCCCTGTCGAGAATGAATGACGGCGTGTTGGCTGATCACAGGCGTTGCTGGACGCCGCTCACTATCCGAAGCGATCCCTCATGCTGAGAACCCAAGAAAGTGCCTGACCCATCCGATACTCAACCCTCCATCGATCTGAGTCTGCTCGGCGGAACCTACTCGCCCGTCGCATTGATCGAGCGTGAAAGGAAAGTGCTGGGCCAGATTGCAGCCGGCATCCCACTGGCCCAAGTGCTCACTGATCTGTTGCTGGCCGTTGAAGCGCAAAGTCCCGGGGTGATGGCCTCGGTACTTCTGCTCAGCGACGACGGGCAATACATGCTGCACGGCGCCGCGCCCAGCCTGCCGGTGGTCTACAACGAAGCGATCCACGGTATCGCCATCGGCGAGGGTATTGGTTCATGCGGGACTGCCGCTGCCCGGGGAGCGCCGGTCTACGTCGACGACATCGCTACCAGCCCTCTGTGGGAAGGCTACACCGAGCTTGCCGTTTCCAACGGTTTGCGGGCCTGTTGGTCAATGCCTATCAAAGCCGCGGACGGCACGGTGTTGGGCACATTCGCCGTTTATTACGCAGAACCTCGCTCGCCTTCAGCCAGTGACGTCGAGGCCATCGCCGTCATTGCGCAGACCACCGCGCTGGCCATCGAACGGCACCGTTCCGATCTCAGATTACGGCGCAGCCAGGACGAACTGCGTGACCTCAACTCCGAACTCGAAAGCAAGGTCAATGAGCGAGCCACCGAACGCAGCCGCACGTGGTTGCTCAGCCCGGATCTTTTGTCGGTCATCAATGCCGAGGGCATGATTGAGGCGTCGAACCCTGCCTGGACGATTACCCTGGGCTGGTCGCCTGAAGAGCTGCATACCAATCTGTTGTCCCTGGTGCACCCGGATGACCTGCGTAACAGCCAGGCGATCTTCAACAAAGCCATCAAGGGGCGCCCTGTCTCGCGCTTCCAGAATCGCTACCGGCATCGCGACGGCAGCTACCGCTGGTTGTCATGGGTCGCTGTGCTTGAGGACGGCAAGGTCTATTGCAGCGCGCGCGACGTCACGGCCGAGAAAGAACAGACCGCCAACCTCGCCCTGCGTACTCGTGAGCGAGACCGGGCCTGGGGTCTCTCACAGGAATTGCTGGTCATCGCCTCCCCCAACGGCATGCTGGATGAAGTGAACGGGCGTTGGACAGAACAGTTGGGCTGGTCGGAGGATGAACTGGTCGGCGCCAGATTTTCCGACTTCACCCATCCCGATGATCTTGCCGGGGCTATCACAGCGTTTACCGGGATTTTCGATCACCCGCTGGTCACGCCTTACGAATACCGCCTGCGGCACAAGAATGGTGGCTATAAGTGGTTCAGCTGGACGGGGTCGTTTCAGGATGGCCGGATCTATGCGGCAGGCCGGCATGTCACCTCAGAGAGGGAACAGGCCGAGGCCCTGCGTCAGTCACAAAAGATGGAAGCCGTGGGGCAACTGACCGGTGGCGTCGCCCACGACTTCAACAACTTGCTGACCGTCATTCGCTCATCCACTGACCTTCTTTTGCGGCCCAGCCTGACCGATGAGCGAAGACTGAGGTACATCACCGCCATTTCCGAAACCGTTGATCGCGCATCCAGACTCACCGGCCAACTGCTCGCCTTCGCCCGCAGGCAAGCGCTGCAGCCAGCGGTTTTTGACGTGTGTGACAATCTGCGCGCCATCACCGGCATGATCGGTACGCTGACAGGCTCGCGCATCGAGACGGTGATCGACCTTTCAGACGCCCCTTGTTTCGTGAACTCCGATCCCAGTCAGTTCGATACGGCGCTGGTGAACATGGTCGCCAACGCCCGGGATGCGATGACGGGCGAAGGCAAGCTTTCGATCGCCGTGCGCCCTGTCGAGTCGATGCCTTTGGTGCGACTTCACCCTGCCGTCAGCGGCCCGTTTGTGGCGATCTCCATTACCGATACCGGAACAGGCATTCCCGCCACCCAGCTGGAAAAGATCTTCGAGCCCTTCTACACCACCAAGGGGATCGGCGAAGGCACGGGGCTCGGGCTCAGTCAGGTATTTGGCTTTGCCAAGCAATCGGGCGGCGAAGTGGCAGTGGCCAGTGATTTGGGCAAAGGCGCCACGTTCACCCTCTACCTGCCACGGGTCGAGGGCCAGTTCCCCGCCGCCACCAATGCACTGGCTCCCTGCGCGATGCAGGATGGCCACGGCACGCGCGTGCTGGTGGTGGAAGACAACGTCGATGTCGGCACCTTCGCCATTCAGGCATTGGCCGAACTGGGCTATCAGCCGGTACTGGCTGCAAGCGCGCAGGATGCGCTGGAGCGACTGAGCGTGGGCAATGAACACTTCGATGTGGTGTTTTCCGATGTGGTCATGCCGGGCATGAGCGGTATCGAGCTGGCTCACGCGCTTCGCGCGCGTCATCCGACCCTGCCCGTTGTGCTGACATCCGGCTACAGCCACGTACTCGCCGAGAAAGGTTCGGATGGTTTCGAGCTGCTCAACAAGCCTTACTCCATCGATCAACTCTCGCAGGTGCTGATGAAAGTGACGGCTGGCCGGTAAAGATGCTGTCGGGAGGCTATGCCTCCTTGCTGGCCGGGCATATCGTGCTGATCGGTGCCGACGGCAAGCTGCTGCATTTCGATGTGGTGGGTTACGTTCTGGTCGCGACCACGCTGGTGGCGGGTTACCTGGTCTGGCGCGTGCAGCGGAATCTATTGCGCTCTGGACAATCCTGAGGGGATTGACGAGCCGAGAGGCCGATGACTGTTTAAAGGTCGCTCGCCCAGCGCTTGAGCAGATCCCGGATGGGCTCACGCACATTGCGTTTGCCCAGCCGCTTGGCGCTGATCCAGCAGCAATGGTCGATTTCATTGCCAGGGCGTGGCTTTTTGGACAGCGTGCGTCGAGCTTCGAAGAGGAAATGCACGACCTTGTTCTGCCGGTATTCGGAGACGTAGGTCAGCCGATCGAATTGCAGGCCGGTTTCCTCGGACATCTCCCGCTTGGCCGCCTGCAGCGGCGTCTCTCCTCGCTCGACACGCCCGCCTGGCAGGTTCCATTTGGAGCGTCGCTTGCGTACGAAGAGAATGTCGCCATCACGGCGATAGATCACCGTGGCGCGGCGTTTCAATCCCTTGTGCTTGGCCGCACTTGCTTGCGTGGCACTCATCGTTCATCCCGTCGGCAGTTGCATCACGTCGTGTAGACATCGAAAAAAAGGCTTACGACGCTCCGACCATAGTGCGCTGCAAAAGTGTCGGTCTGATGACGGCGAAAACCCGCCGGCGCCGATGGTCAGTCCGGCCATCGGCATGAACCTGGCGCTGCGCAAGCTCAACCTGATCAACGTGATGTTCCTGCCGCTGACCAGGCAGTGCTTGGCATCAATAGACGGGAATGATGTGGGGTGCTTCAATCCTTGCCCTGAGGCGGTCAACGAACGACTGCGCCGCTTCCATGCTGCTGAAGGTCACAGGATAGTCATTCAGAATCACCAGCCAGTCCGTACCGCAAACAGCCTTTTCGATCGTGATAACCATGGGCAGGTCTCCTTCGGATGATCAATCGGGCCTCGAAGAAAACCGGACAGCAACGAGGTCAGCATAGGGTTTTGGGGCTCATCAGTATGGCCAGTCTTCAAACTTACGCCAGATTCCAACGTGCCCTCTGGTCGGCTCGCGTTTCATCACCCGTTTGGGCAGTGCATCTGGCAACAACGTCGTTACGACTGCGCCTTGAGAAAGCGCCGCTGGTGATCAGCCGTCGGCAGCAGACACACATCATGTTTGCCGAACAGGTGATAGCGATTAAGCGCAATGCGATCATAGAACCAGTCGCGCAGCACGCGGGGAATCAGGCGCAGCGCGCCTAAGGCTGGCCAAGGCGCGGGCAAGCGCGCGACAACCTCAAAAAATGCGTCAGACCTCACCCAGTACTGTCGGTCGCGAATCACCGCCATGGTGTCGAACGCCTCCAGCGACAATCCCGCCCACGCCAGCAGCGCCTGCCCTTCCGGCGATTGCACTGTGGCCAGTCGGACACGTTGGAAGCGGTCGTGACGAATCAGGAATTTTGCCCAGCCGTTGCACAGTTTGCAGACCCCGTCGAAGAGCACGACGGTTTCGCCGGGAGCCAGATGGGGGGCGGGGGTTGGGCGTATCAGTGCTGAAGGCATTGCGGGAGTCTTCTAAGAGGCAATTGTGCCGCGTCGACGGGCAGGTCAATTGGGCGCAAAGCGATACTGCCCTTTTGCGCAACGCTTGGCATCATACATGGCTGAATCCGCCGCGCGCATCAGTCTTCGACGGTGTTGCCGTGGGTCGGCAGGCACGCTCTGCCCCTAGCGGGTACGCAGGTTGGCATCGTGCAAACGCGGGCTTTCCGTGCGGCGCCATGATCGACCACAGCGAATGCTGCCAGTCGTCTTCATGGGGCGATTCGATCCACTGCAGCAGCTCCTCGCTCCTGCTCTAACTGCCGGCTGGTTTGCAGCAGCCCGCGTCGGTAATGATCGTGATCGAGCAGCCCCCGAGCCTTGTGCTGCCCAGTCGCAAGCCACTATAAGTGATCGGGCGCGACTGAGGTGGCGCCTCAAACGAATCAAGTCAGGAGATCGCGTGTTGGACGAGACGTTTGCCGATGAAGCAGGTTCGCCTCCCCAGGACGGCTGGCTTTCCAATGAGAACCGCGCCCGGATCGACGAGCTGATTATCAAGCTGAAAACCAGCAACACCCAGGAAGGCATCTCGCGCTACCACGCCATGGCCGAGGGTTATTTGCTGGGGCTGCTGGATTGTTACCACGTCAGCGTTGACCACCACGATGCGGTCAGGCAGTACCTGCACAACCTGGCGCTGGCCCGGCTGAAGGTGGTGAGGCCCAAGTTGCGTCGGTAGCGGTTACTCTCTTCTTTGAGGGTTAAGGTTGTCGTTGGGCAGAACAAAGGATTTCAGCCCAAAAACATGACAATTTGACTCAAGCTGAAACGATTCATGATGATATCATATTGCTATCTTTTCCACGGATATCCCCTGCATGAACCTCAGAAGCCTGAATATCGCCCCTCGATCGCTGATTTTCTTCGGCTTTTTCGCCATTCTCATTTCCGCTGTCGGACTGTTCTCGCTGCTGCAATCGGTCAAGCTGCGCGATGCCCGCGACATGCTGCAGAACAACGTGCTGCCAACCCTCATGGCCATTGCCGACATCAAGACCGATCTACTGACGATCCGTCTGGGCAACACCAGCCTGCGCGCCGCGGATACCGCTGACAGTGCAGACGCCGCGCGCAAGCGCATCAACCAGGGCCGTGCCGATCTGGAAAAAGACGTCAAACGCTTGAGATCCATGCTGGTCACTGAACGCGGCATCGCCGCTTATCAGGACATGGAGCGTGACATGCAGGCGTATCTGGCTGTGCATGCGCGCTATCTGGAAGCCTTTGCGCAGAAACGTGACGACCTGGTCACGGCCATGACCCAGCCGTCCGGTGAGCAGACCCGCGCCGCCGACGTGCTGACCAAGGACATCGCCACCATTTCCGATCTGGCCAACCAGAAGATGCAAGCGTCGGACGTCGCTGCCGAGGCGAGCTACGAGCAATCGCGCAACGTCGTCATTGCCGCCATTGTCATTGCGCTGATCGCGACGCTCAGCCTGGCCGCTCTGTTCACCCGCAGCCTGGTCGCCCCGATCGCCGAGGCCCTGGCTGTGGCCGAGCAGATCGCTGGCAACGACCTGAGCAAGCCCATTCAGGTGGATGGCAAGGACGAGCCGGGGCGTTTGCTGCAGGCGCTGTCGGTCATGCAGCAGAACCTGCGCCGCACTCTGTCGGAGCTGGGCGATTCTTCCAGCCAGTTGGCGTCGACCTCCGAGGAAATGACCGCCGTGACTGAAGATTCCCTGCGCGGGGTACAGCGTCAGAACGATGAAATCAATCAGGCCGCCACGGCCATCAACCAGATGAGCGCAGCGGTTGAAGAAGTGGCGCGTAACGCGGCGCTGGCTTCCACCGCTGCCCGCGAATCCAGCGAATCGGCTGAAAACGGCCGTCAGCGAGTGGACGAAACCGTCAGCGTCATCAACGAACTGCATCAGGCCGTGGGCGCCACGGCCACCGAGATCAACGGCCTCGCCGGCCAGGTGCAAAGCATCAGCGGCGTGCTGGATGTGATTCGCGGCATTGCCGATCAGACCAACTTGCTGGCCTTGAACGCCGCCATCGAAGCCGCCCGCGCTGGTGAAGCCGGACGGGGTTTTGCCGTGGTCGCCGATGAAGTCCGCGCCCTTGCCCATCGCACCCAGCAATCGACCGCCGAGATCGAGAAGATGATCGCGTCGATTCAGGGCGGTACCGACAAAGCGGTGTCAGCCATGGACCTGAGCAGCGACCGTGCTCGCGCCAGCCTGGAGGTGGCCCGTGCCGCCGGCCGTGCGCTGGAGCAGATCATTACGGCCATCGTGCAGATCAACGAGCGCAACATCAGCATTGCCTCGGCCACCGAGGAACAAGCCCAGGTTGCCCGTGAAGTGGACCGCAACCTCACCAGCATCCGCGACCTGTCGCTGCAGACCTCGGCCGGCGCCAATCAGACCGCCGCCGCCAGCGGCGAGCTGTCGCAATTGGCGGTGAGCCTCAATGGCCTGGTGACGCAGTTCCGCACCTGAAACAATAAACCGTGATCAGCACAGACGGATCACGTGTCCTTCAACGCGGTGATAGTGGATATTTTCATGATGATTGCCCAATGAATGGGAGGAAAAGCTTATCGACGACTGGTATCTATTCAAAATAGAATCATCCGCAATCCATCGTTGCAGAAATGAAATGAGCAAACTTCCCGATTTCGAAGGTCTTGCCATGTTCGCCAAGGTGGCGGAAGAAGGTTCGTTCGCGGCGGCCGCACGGATCATGGGCGTTTCGGTACCCACGGTTTCTCGCGCCGTTGCGCGCCTTGAAGAGCGCGTGGGCGGTCGATTGTTCAACCGCACGTCGCGGCAACTGGCACTGACCGAGTTCGGCGCCAGCATGGTGGCCAAGGCTGGCGACATTTATCGGCAGGCCGAAGAGGTCGAAAGCGAGGCCCAGGACCTTTCCGTACAGCCACGGGGTCAGGTGCGACTTGCCTTGCCAATGTCATTCGGCTTGCGTTGGGTCGCGCCGCTGCTGCCAAAGCTGCTGCGTCAGTACCCTGAAATTTCGGTGGATCTGCATTTGTCCGACGCCTCGGTGGACCTGATCGCCGAGGGTTTCGACGCCGCGCTGCGGATTGCCGAACTGCCCGACTCCTCGCTGGTGGCTCGACGTTTGTGTGCGGTCACGCAGTACCTTGTCGCTTCCCCCGGCTATCTGGCCGAACACGGTCGCCCCCTACACCCTCGCGACCTGGCCAGCCGCCCCTGCCTCAGTTATGCCTACAGGGCACGCAGTCAGGTCTGGCGCTTTACCCATGAGGACGGCACCGAAGAGGACGTGGTGCCCAACGGCCCACTGCGAGTGACCAACTCCGACGCGCTGATTCCGGTGCTGTTGGAGGGCTTGGCGATCGCCGAATTACCGGAATTCATGGCCAGCGAATACCTGGCCGATGGCAGGCTCGAAGCGCTGCTGCCGGAATGGAACATGACCCGCGGCGGGCTGTATTTCGTCACTCCTTCGGCGCGAACCCGCCCGGCGAAGATCAAGGCACTTTCCGATTTCTTTGCCGAACACCTAGGCGACCCGGCGTGGCGTTGGCCCCGCGCATAGACCTGAACGGCCATTCTTCATTTATGAAACGATGGCTTTATTTTCTTTCTATCTTTGACTTTGGCGGATGCGTTTACCTTGCGCCCCACCCTTTTTGTCTGAAATCCGTCACAAATGGCATAGGCAACCTGCCCCAAACTGGGGCCGACCAGTATTAGGCGCCCCATTTTCAGGCAGTTATGCACCTTTATGTACTTGGCGCATGGGGCATGCCAAAACGACATAACTTCGGAATATTCCGCATGATAGTCTCGCGGCTTCTTATGAACAGGCGTAGATCGTTATTTTCGATGACGGCCAGAAACAGGAAGCCTCATGTCCAGAATGTCCCACACTGCTCTGCGCCGTAAATTCCGCGAATTGCTCGCCGCCAGCGCGGCCTATGAAACCGCTTCCGTATTCGATCCAATGTCTGCTCGTATCGCGGCGGACCTGGGTTTTGAAGTCGGCATCCTTGGCGGTTCCGTCGCGTCGTTGCAGGTACTGGCCGCCCCTGACTTTGCCCTGATCACCCTGAGCGAGTTCGTCGAGCAGGCCACGCGCATTGGCCGCGTGGCCCAGCTGCCGTTCATCGCCGACGCCGACCACGGCTATGGCAACGCCCTGAACGTGATGCGCACGGTCGAAGAACTGGAGCGCGCTGGTGTGGCCGCCCTGACCATTGAAGACACGCTGCTGCCCGCGCAATTCGGTCGTAAATCCACCGACCTGATATCCATCGAAGAAGGCATCGGCAAGGTCAAGGCCGCGCTGGAAGCCCGCGTCGACCCGGAGCTGTCGATCATCGCCCGCACCAACGCTGGCGTGCTGCCGGTCAAGGACATCATCGAGCGCACCCAGGCCTACGAAAAAGCCGGCGCCGATGGCATCTGCATGGTCGGCATCAAGGATTTCGACCACCTGGAGCAGATTTCCGAAAAACTCACCGTGCCGCTGATGCTGGTCACCTACGGCAACCCTAATCTGAGCGACTACTCGCGCCTGGCGAAACTGGGTGTACGAGTGATCGTTGCCGGTCACGCGGCGTACTTCGCGGCGATCAAGGCCACCTACGACAGCCTGCGCGCCCAGCGTCAGGTGACCCACAGCACTGAAAACCTCAGCGCCACCGAACTGACCCACACCTACACCCTGCCGGAAAGCTACGTGGCCTGGGCCAAAGAGTTCATGGACGTCAAAGAGTGACCGGTGCCGTCTGACGCCCAATCGCAGACAATAAAAAACCCGCCGAGGCGGGTTCTTTTCTATCAAGACCATTCCAACGTCCTGTCGGTCGCGTTCCAGGCAAATGGCAGATCATCCTTGACCTCTGAAGTGCATCCTGCGCTTCAGTCGATGGATCCAATTTAAGGCTTTCCCGTGAGGGTGTATACGGCAGGTTCTCGCAATCGCGTGTAAGCCTTTGGCTACACCCCTGTCAGATTCAGCGACGATGCCAATGCGACTTAGCGCTATCAAGAGCAAGCTCGATACGAAACTGCTCGAAAGTTACTGATCGGTGGGTTGAACGCCCCGGCGGATTGCCTCAACTGGGATGTGCTTTATCATGAGTGTCTTCACGGCGCTGGAGCAGATCTGGCGCCTTGTCCTTCCAGCCAGAGATTCTCATGTCCAGCCAAGACCTCATCTTCCTGCCCGACCCAGATGCCGACTCCATCTCCTCCGACGTCGCCACCTTTGGCGGCATCATGGTTTCCACCCAGGTCCCCACCCGCGCCGATGGCAGCCTTGAACTGGGCGATGTCACCGCCCAGAGCGAATGCACGCTGCAGGCCCTGAAAGTCGCGCTGGAACGTGCCGGCAGCTCCATGAACCGTGTGATGCACCTGACCATCTACCTCACCGACATGGCCGATCGCGCCGCCTTCAACGAGGTGTACAAACGCTTCTTTGCCCAACCCTGGCCGGTGCGTGCGGCGGTGGGCGTCGCTGCGTTGGCGGTTGAAGGCATGCGTGTCGAAGTGACGGCGATGGCTGCCAAGGGCTGACACTCTCCCTGGCAGCCTCGCAATCCTTGTGGGAGACGTTGCAGGTTCGGCGGCAGCCAATGCGGTGGGTCAGGTTAAGACGAGTTGTCTGACCCGGCGCCTTCGCCGCTGTCGCACAGCTCCGGCAGCTCCCACAGGTTCAGCTAAAACCCTACATCCATGGCACGCCACAAATCCCTTGTGGGAGACGTCGCAGGTTCGGCGGCGGCCAATGGGGTGGGCGACTTATCTGCCCTCTCACCGCCATCGGGCAGTCGATGGATGCCGGTCGCACGTTTCGCCGCTACAATGCGCGCCTTGACCGTGACGATCCGACTAAAAAAACATGTCCCTACCCAAGCATCATCTGGAATTGCTCAGCCCTGCCCGCGATGTGGCCATTGCCCGCGAGGCCATTCTGCACGGCGCTGACGCCATCTACATCGGCGGCCCGAGCTTCGGCGCGCGCCACAATGCGTCCAACGAAGTGAGCGATATCGCCGAGCTGGTTGAATTCGCCCATCGCTACCACGCCCGCGTGTTCACCACGATCAACACCATCCTGCACGACAACGAACTGGAACCGGCGCGCCAGCTGATCCACCAGCTCTACGACGCTGGTGTCGACGCGCTGATCGTTCAGGATCTGGGCGTCATGGAACTGGACATCCCGCCGATCGAGTTGCACGCCAGCACCCAGACCGACATTCGCACCCTGGAGCGGGCCAAGTTCCTCGATCAGGCCGGTTTCTCGCAGCTGGTACTGGCCCGTGAGCTGAACCTGCAGGAAATCCGCGCCATCGCCGACGAAACCGATGCCGCCATCGAATTCTTCATTCATGGCGCACTGTGTGTGGCGTTTTCCGGTCAGTGCAACATCTCTCACGCCCAGACCGGCCGCAGCGCCAACCGCGGCGACTGCTCACAGGCCTGCCGCCTGCCCTACACGTTGAAAGACGATCAGGGCCGTGTCGTGGCGTTCGAGAAACACCTGCTGTCGATGAAAGACAACAACCAGAGCGCCAACATCCGCGCGTTGGTGGAAGCGGGCGTGCGCTCGTTCAAGATCGAGGGCCGCTACAAGGACATGGGCTACGTGAAGAACATCACGGCCTACTACCGTCAGCGTCTGGATGACGTGCTCGAAGACCGCCCGGATCTCGCCCGCGCCTCCAGCGGCCGTACCGCGCATTTCTTCCTGCCGGACCCGGAAAAGACCTTCCACCGCGGCAGCACCGATTATTTCGTCACTGATCGCAAGATCGACATCGGCGCTTTCGACACCCCGACCTTCACCGGTTTGCCGGTGGGCATCGTGGAAAAAGTCAGCAAGCGTGACCTGCAAGTGGTCACCCATGATCCGCTGACCAACGGCGACGGCCTCAACGTGCTGATCAAACGCGAAGTGGTGGGTTTTCGCGCCAACATCGCCGAGCCCAAAGGCGAGTTCGAGGAAGACGGCGAGAAGCGTTACCGCTATCGCGTTGAGCCCAACGAAATGCCGGCGGACCTGCACAAGGCCCGTCCGAATCACCCGCTCAACCGCAACCTGGACCACAACTGGCAGCAAGCCCTGCAGAAGACCTCTGCTGAGCGCCGTATCGGTGTGTCGTGGCAGGTTGAGCTGCGTGAGGCCCGTCTTGATGTCACCGCCACCAGCGAAGAAGGCATCAGCGCCGGTGTCTCGCTGGACGGTCCGTTCGGCGCGGCCAACAAGCCGGAACAGGCACTGGAACAACTGCGCGACCTGCTCTGTCAGCTCGGCACCACCCAGTACCACGCCACCGACGTGAAGCTGGATGCGCCCCAGGCATTCTTCATTCCCAACTCGCAACTAAAGGCCTTGCGCCGCGAAGTTATCGAGGCCCTCACGGCTGCCCGCGTCGCCGCGCACCCTCGCGGTGGGCGCAAGGCCGAGACCAACCCGCCACCGGTGTACCCGGAAGCGCACCTGTCGTTCCTGGCCAACGTCTACAACCAGAAGGCCCGCGACTTCTACCACCGTCATGGCGTCAAGCTGATCGATGCTGCGTACGAAGCTCACGAAGAAGCAGGCGAAGTGCCGGTGATGATCACCAAACACTGCCTGCGCTTTTCCTTCAACCTGTGTCCGAAACAGGCCAAGGGCGTCACCGGCGTGAAGACTAAAGTGGCACCGATGCAGTTGATCCACGGCGATGAGGTGCTGACCCTGAAGTTCGATTGCAAACCGTGCGAGATGCACATCATCGGCAAGATGAAAGGCCACATCCTCAACCTGCCACAACCGGGCAGCGCGCCGGTGGTCGGGCATATCAGCCCTGCGGACCTGATGAAAACCATTCCTCGGGCGCCACACTGAGTCTGGATCGAGCGCGCCGCAAAGGCGCGCTCGACCGGTCTTTCTTACCCTTCTCTCCTTCTCGACAACCAATAGCGACGGCCGTCAGCCTGATAGCGACGCAGCTTGGTTACGCATTGGCGAGCGCTTTTATTTCCACGCTATAACGGGCGCCCAATGTCTTGCGGAGCCTTGCGAATGACTGTCGAGTTTCGTCCGGCCACGGCGGCGGATGCCCGTGAAATTGCCCGTCTGTTTCAGATCACCTCGGAAGGCGCCTCGGACTACATCTGGAGCCAGTTGGCGGAATCGGGAGAGGCGTTGCTCGATGTCGGCGCTCAGCGTTATGCCCGGGAAGATGTGGATTTTTCCTACCAGAACTGTCTGATCGCCGAAGCCCATGGCGAAGTCATCGGCATGATGCACAGCTACGCGATGCGCGAGGACCTTGACCCGTCGCCGGTGACTGATCCGGTGCTGGCGCCCTACGCCGACATGGAAATCCCCCACACGCTGTACATCTCGAGCCTGGCGTTGCACGAAGGCTGGCGGAACAAGGGGCTGGGCTTGAGCTTCCTTCAGCATGCGCAACAGCGCGCCGACGCCATGCAGCTTAGAGGCCTGAGCCTGATCGACTACGCCGAGAACACCGGCGCCCGCCGCTTCTATGAGCGTCACGGTTTTACCGTGGTGAAAACCTGCCAGATCACGCCGCACCCGATGATCCGGGTCAGGGGTGAGGCTTATCTGATGCAGCGGCTGTCGTGACACAGCCAGGGGTTACCGGCGTGCCAGTTCGTGCCGAGTGCACCCTTCGTAATACACCTGCCTGACGCTCTCCGGGCGCAGGCGTGAGGGGCTGTCGTAGGTCTGTTCGGTAATGCCCAGCGCGCTCATGCGCATCCATTGCTGGGGGAAGTGCCGGGCCTGGAGTTTGTTCCGCGCGCCGTAGAGGGTCAGCCCTGCCAGCTTGTAGCTTTGCGCCGTCCCTGCAATGCCCGCACCCCAGGTGCAGAGGTCGCGTTCGTTCTTGCTCAAATCCCGCGCAAACGCCGGAGTGTCGAGGGCTACGAGTGCACAAAACGCCAGCACAAACTTGATAATCCGCATGCAAATCCTTGGCTAACTCCCTGACAGGTCTGCGATTGTGCCGAGACTGGCGAGTCTGAGGGGCCAGCAAAATGCCTCTTTTCCTCCCGAGCCGACCGGTGACACGCTTTGCGCTGCAAATCCTGCTGGCCTTCTGATAATTGAGCGACGAAAGCCCGCGCCGCCTGCTACCGTGTAGAGGTTGAGGGTGAACCTTATCGACCGATGGTCGGTCGATAGTTGCACCTCTGGCCGGGTCTACCGTTCATCGCTGCGATGAGTGGCTCGGGCCAGCTTTATTTCCAGAAGGACCGTCCATGATTCCAATTCAACGCATCGCCTGGCTCAAAGCATGGGGCGCCCATGGTTTCACGGCCACCGGCGTCGTCCTTGCATTTTTGGCGACCATAGCCCTGTTCGACAACCAGCCCAAGGCCTGCCTGTTGTGGCTGGGCATCGCCCTGATCGTCGACGGGCTGGACGGCTCGCTGGCGCGCAAGCTCAACGTGCAGTCGGTCCTGCCGCATTTCGACGGTTCGGTGCTGGACCTGGTGATCGACTACCTGACCTACGTCTTCATCCCGGCGCTGTTCATCTACCGCTATATCCCCCTGCCCGACTACACCTTGCTGCTGACCATCTCGATCATGCTGGTGTCGTCGCTGTTCTGCTTCTGCAACACCGAAATGAAAAGCAAGGACAACTATTTCGTGGGCTTCCCCGCGGCCTGGAACGTGGTCGCGCTGTGCGTCTACATCCTGTCGCCAGCGCCGTGGCTGACGTTCATTACCGTGATTTGCCTGGCGCTGCTGACGGTGACGCGGATGAAGTTTCTGCACCCGTTTCGCGTGCGGCGCTTCATGCCGCTGAACATTGCCGTGACCAGCGTGTGGTTTCTGTGCAGTTTTCTGCTGGTGCTCAACCACCCTTATAACGGCTCTTGGGTGCTGAGCGTATGGCTGGCGATGTCGGCGTATTTTCTGGGGATCTGTATCTGGCGCACATCGCTGGAGTGGATTGATAAGGCGCGGTATTGAGTCGTCAAACCCAATGAGGTCTCTCCTGTGGGAGCGAATTCATTCGCGAGAGGCCCGCACATCCGCCAGATATGTTTCGGATCTGCCAACCCCATCGCGAATGAATTCGCTCCCCACAGTTGGGGATTGGATTTCAATCCAGGTGAGCGGCCTGCTGATATAGCCCAAATTGCTCCAACCCCGCCAAATACGCCCACGGATAAATCCCCCGCTGATGCCCGTCGCTGAATACCAGCTGCAACCCGTAGCCCTGCGGGTTGATCTGCACCACATGCACAGACCCCGCTACCACCGGCTTCATCCCCCGCACACGAAACGCCCGGCATTGCGAGCAGGGGCATTGCTGGCGCAGCAGCACGTGATCGATGTGCTGCTCGCGACCATCGGCCCAGCTCAGGCGCAGCCGCTGCAGCTCCCGGGAATTGCCGATGGCAACGGGCGCGGCGATCATGGCAGTTGCGCCAGGGCGATACGCACGGCCTTGCGCACTTCCGGGTCGCCATCGTGTTCCAGTTGCTGCAAGGCGGGTTTGGCGCGGCTGTCGCCCAGTTCGCCCAGGGCCAGCGCCGCTTCCTTGCGCAGGTTGCTGATGTTGTGGGTCAGGGTCTCGACCAGCGGCCACAGTGATTCGGGACGCCGCAAACGGCCCAGGCTGCGGGTCGCACGCAGGCGCACCTGCCAGTATTCATCGCTCAACGCGTCGATCAAAGCAGGCCCGGCATCCTGATGCCCGACCTTGCCCAGCGTCGTCGCGGCTTCTTCGCGCACTTGCCATGCATGGTCCTGCAAGGCCTTGCGCAAGGCAGGCAAGACTTCGGCGTTACTGGCCAATCCCAGCGCGCCTGTGGCAGCCCGACGCACTTCGCTGTCGGGGTCATTGCTCGCCAGCGTGGCGAGGGTTTGCAGGGCGTCGGTGCGTTTCAGCCAGCCCAGCACACCTACGGCTTCGCGGCGCACGGCAGCGTCGTCATCGGCCAGCGCCTGCAAGGCGGCGGGTGCGGCTTCCTCAAGACGCAACTCACGCAAGGCGCGAAACGCTGCGGTGCGCACGCTGACCTCGGTGTGGGTGGTCCACGGCAGAATCACCCTGCCCGCCTCAACGGTCTTCAGCACGCTGAGACTTTGCGCCGCAGCATCGCGTACAGAAGGCTCAGGATCGGTCAGTGCTTGGCACAGAGCCTGCACCACTTTTGGCTCTTCCCAAGCTTCGAGCAAGGCCCCTGCCTGGGCGCGCACTTGCTCTGAAGGGTCCGATGCCAGCGAGTGAATCAGCCAGTCCAGGCCCTCGGGGTCTTCCAGATCGGCCAGTTCGATCAGAGCAATGCGCCGAACGCCGGCATCCGGGTCCTGGAGCCTGGCTTGCAGCGCGAGAATGTCGGGGTGGTCGATGTCGTCAAAATAGCTAGTCAGCTCAGTCATAGGGCCAGTCGCAGTCCGTCGTGATCGTTGGGGAGCCCGAGGGGGTTCAGGCGCGGCAGTTGCCGACCGTCCTCGTGGTGCAGCAGCTCGAGGCAATGGCGCTTCAAGCGGGAAAATTCCGGGCGGGTCACCAGTTCGGTGCTGCGCGGGCGCGGGAAATCCAGTTGCAGGTCTTCGATGAAGCGCCCGAGGCGCGAGCTCATCACCAGAATCCGGTCCGCCATAAACAGCGCTTCGTCGATGTCGTGGGTGACGAACACCACGGTGGTGCGGATGCGCGTCCAGATGTCCAGCAACAGTTCCTGCATCTTCATGCGGGTCAGGGCGTCCAGCGCGCCGAAGGGTTCGTCCATCAGCAACAGGCGCGGGCGATTGATCAGCACCCGGGCGATCTCCACCCGCTGCTGCATGCCGCCGGACAGTTGATTCGGCCAGTGCCCGGCGAAGCCCTCCAGGCCCACCAGCGCCAGCATTTCATCGGCGGCGGCCAGGCGTTCGGTCTTGCCCACGCCGCTCATCTTCAAACCGAAGGCGACGTTCTCGCGCACGCTGCGCCAAGGAAACAATGTGTGCTGTTGAAACACCATGCCGCGCTGGGGCGATGGGCCCTGGACGGCCACGCCATCGACCTTGAGGCTGCCCTCGACCGGTTGCAGGTGCCCGGCCAGCGCGCCAAGCAAGGTCGACTTGCCGCAGCCGGATGGCCCGAGAATGCAGACAAACTGGCCCGGCTCGATCTGACAATCCAGCGCCTGTACGGCCTGAAAAGCGTTCTGTCCTTCGCCCAACGCGATGGTGATGCCGCGTATGTCGACGCGGCCGGCAGGGCTGGTTGCAACGTTCATCAGGCTTTTCCTCGTGGTCGATGCCAAGGGGTGAACAACTGCCCCAGGCGTTTGATCAACAGGCTGCTGCCCATGCCCAGCAGGCCGATCAGCAGCATGCCGACGACGATGTCGGCGTAATTCTGGATGGTGTACGACTCCCAGGTGTAATAGCCGATGCCGAACTGCCCGGAGATCATCTCGGCCGTCACCAGACAAAACCACGAGGTGCCCATGCCAATGGCCAGCCCCGTGATAATGCTCGGTGCCGCGCCCGGCAGGACGACCTCCAGCAGAATCGCCCGGCGCCCTGCCCCCAAACTTCTCGCCGACGCGATCAGCCGCGGATCGACGCCTTCAACGCCATGCACGGTGTTGAGCAGGATCGGAAACAGTGCGCCGGTGAAGGTGATGAACACTATCGACAGCTCGGACGACGGGAACATCAGGATCGCCAGCGGAATCCACGCCACGGCTGGAATCGGTCGGAGCACTTCCAGTGGCGGCAGCAGCAGGTCTTCGGCCCAGCGCGAACGGCCAATGATGACGCCCAACCCCATCCCGATCAGCAGCGCCGCCATGTAGCCGGCGAACACGCGGCTCAGGCTGGCCGTCAGGTGCTGCATCAGCCGGCCGGAATCCACCAGCCCCGCTGCCGCGTCGATCACCGAGAGCGGCGTCGGCACGTTGGCAAAGGTCACCAGCCCCAGGTTCCAATGGTTGCTCGCGGCCAGTTGCCAGAACAGCAGGCACAGCAGCACGGATACGAAACGTGGAATCCAGCGCAGAGAGGGCATGGACAGGATCTCCCGGGTTTTGTGTTCACGTAGGAGCGCGCTTGCCCGCGATTGCGCGTCCCCATTAGCTACTGAGGTTGCAGACGGGCCCTTTTCGCGGGCAAGCGCGCTCCTACACGTCATCAGCGGCTGGCCACAGCGGCATGGGCACTGGCGTCCGTGAAGTCCAGCACCTTGCCGCCTTGGGCCTGGGCGTATTGCTGCGCCTGGCCCTTGAGCAAGAAGGCGCTCAGGCGCCCCTTGCTGTCGCTGGCGAACCACGCCTGGCTGGCCAGCAGCTTGATGCCGCTGTCCTCGGCCTGGGCATACACGGCACGCACAGCCTTGCCTTCCTTGATCAGCGCCTGCAACGCCGTGAAGGCCGATTCAGCGGAGGCGTAATGGCGTACTTTCGGCTCGCCCTTGACCCAGATTTCAGCAACGTGTTTGAAGTCGGTGATCGGTTTGCCGGTCAGCGCGTCGTTGGCCTTGAGCGGCGACTGCGCGTAGTTGGCCAGTTGCGCGCTGTAGTCCAGGCCCGAGGCCTTGTAGGCCGCGCGGATGTACCGGTCGTCGATGAAGGTGTTCAGATCCAGGCCGCGATCGGCCTTTTTCAGCAGCTTGAGGGTGTCGATCGCCGTGCCGACGGCCTGGCGGTATTCGGGTTTCCAGCTCTGATCGCGGGTCTGCAGGCCCAGCGGGCCGTGGAACAGGTAATTCACTTCGGCCTCGATACCGGTGACCTTTTCGATCAGCTCGCTGTACTTCTCGGGCTCGGCGGCCAACAACTGGTTGGCCTCGATGCCGGCGCGCAGGTAGGCGACGACGATTTCCGGGTATTGCTTGGCATAGCTTTCGTCGACCAGCGCGCCATGGAAGGTCGGGGCGTTGGATTGCGAGCCGTCGTAGATCTTGCGAGCAAAGCCACGATTGGGGAACAGTTCGCCGAACGGCACGAAGTCGGCGTGGGCGTCGATCTTGTCGGCTTGCAGGGCAGAACCCGCGACTTCCGGGGCCTGGGCGATGATGTTGACGTCCTTGAGCGGGTCCCAACCCTGAGCGGCGACGGCGCGCAGCAACATGCCGTGGGCGGTGGAGGCGAACGGCACGGAAATGGTCTTGCCTTTCAGATCTGCCAACGACTGAGCGGTGGACGACGTCGGCACCACGATGCCATTCCCGCTGCCCTTGATGTTGCCCGACAGCACGCTGATGAACAGGCTGTGCTTGCCTGCGGTCTCGAACGCCACGCCATTGAAGGCGCCGGGGAAGTCGGCCATGGCGCCGAAATCGAGTTTGCCGGCGACCATTTCATTGGTCAGCGGCGCGCCGCTGGTGAAGTTTTTCCACTCCACCTGATACTGCGCGTCCTTGTATTTGCCGTCGTGGGGCAGGTATTTGTCGAGCAGCCCCAGCTCGCGAATCAGCAGCCCGCCGGCCGCGCAATTGATGGTGGTGTCCTGGGTGCCGATGGCAATCCGGATGGTTTCGGCCTGCACCGACAGGCTCAGCGAAGCCAGCACGAAGCCGGCCAGAGTGGCGCGCAATAGCATGGATGTATCCCCTCGAATCATTGATAGGAAGTCGTCTCCGCCGCGATCGGGCGCGGTGGGAAACGAGGGGTGCTGGGTGAATCAGCGTCCGGGGTTGGCGGATGGCTTTCGGGTGTTCTCAGAGATCCCTGTGGGAGCGAATTCATTCGCGAGAGGCCGGCACAACCGACGCATCTCCATCGCCTCACGCATCATCGCGAATGAATTCGCTCCCACAGGAACCTTCCGACGTGCCGGGTTCTCAGCGCAACAGATACGGGATCTCCACCTTGACCGCGCCGGTCGGGCAGTCCTTTTCGCAGGGCATGCAATACCAGCACTCGTCGAAAGCCATGTAGGCCTTCTGGGTGGCGGGATTGATGGCCAAGAGGTCCATCGGGCAGACGTCGACGCACACCGTACAGCCCTTGTCGGCGATGCACTTGTCTTCGTCCACGGTGACCGGGGCGTTGGAGCGGAAGAAGATTTCCTGGGGCTGGTAAGCCATTTCACGGTGTCCTTGGCGCGTGTCGCGCTCTCTGTCTAAAGGTGCAGGCGATGCGGGTTCAGGCTGCGTCAGCCCCCACGCGCAGGCGGTCGTAGGCGGCCATTTCTTCGGCGTCCAAGGCAACGATGTAGGGCTCAACCGCTTTCTTGAAGCTGACCATGCGCCCCTCTTCGTCCTTTTTCAGGTGCGTGTGGCAGAACCAGTCGCGGTCGTTGCGCAGCGGATGATCGACGCGATGGTGGTACAGGCCCCAGCGGCTTTCGGCGCGGTACAGCGAGGCGCGGGCGGCCATTTCAGCGCAGTCGCGGATCACGCTGACTTCCATGGCGCGCATCAACTCATGGGCGTTGTTGGCTTTGAGTTGATCGAGATCGCGTTCGATGTCGCTGAACCGCTGCAGGCCAATCTGCATCTTCTTGGTCACTTTCGGCGGCTGCAGGTAGTCATTGACGAAGCGCCGCAGCTTGTATTCCACCTGGGCTGGCGGCAGGCCGTGCTCGCGATCCAGTGGCGCGTAGACCCTCGCCTGTTCGCGTTCGATCTGCTGCGCATCGACGTCGCTGAAATCCCGCTCGGCCACGTAATCGGCGGCGTTATGACCAGCGAACCAGCCGTAGGTGAAGGCGCCGAGCATGTAGTTGTGCGGCACTGCAGCCATGTCGCCCGCCGAATACAGACCCTTGACCGAAGTCTCTGCGCGTTCATTGACCCACACGCCGGACGCCGAATGCCCGCTGCAAAAGCCGATCTCGGAGATGTGCATTTCCACCATCTGGCTGCGGTAATCGGTGCCGCGATTGGCGTGAAACTGGCCGCGACTGGGGCGCTCGTTGCTGTGCAGGATATCTTCGATGTTCTGAATGGTCTCTTCGGCCAGGTGATCGAGTTTGAGAAACACCGGGCCGTTGCCGCTTTCCAGTTCCTGGTGGAACTCCCACATCATCTGCCCGCTCCAGTAATCGCACTCGATGAAGCGTTCGCCCTTGTTGTTGGCCGTGTAGCCGCCCAACGGGCCGGTGACATAGGCACAGGCCGGGCCGTTGTAGTCCTTGATCAGCGGGTTGATCTGGAAGCACTCCAGGTTCGCCAGCTCAGCCCCGGCGTGATAGGCCATGGCGTAACCGTCGCCGGCGTTGGTCGGGTTTTCGTAGGTGCCCATCAAGTAACCCGACGATGGCAAACCCAGACGCCCCGCCGCGCCGCAACAGAGGATCACTGCCTTGGCCTTGATCACGTGGAAGTCAGCGGTGCGGCAGTCGAAACCCATCACGCCATTCACCGCGCCCTCGGTGTCGGTGAGCAAACGAGTGCAGACCACGCGATTGGTGATGGTCACCCTCGCCCGCTTCAACTGGCGGTACAGCACCTTTTTAATGTCATGGCCTTCGGGCATCGGCAGCACGTAGGCGCCCATGTGGTGGACCTTCTTGACCGCGTAATCGCCGGTTTCGTCCTTCTCGAATTTCACGCCCCAGCGGTCCAGTTGCTCGATGGTTTCGAAACTGTGCGTGGCGTAGGCGTAGACCGCCGCCTGATTGACGATGCCGTCGTTGGCGATGGTGATTTCCTTGGTGTACTGCTCAGGGGTGGCGTGGCCGGGGATCACCGCATTGTTCAAGCCGTCCATGCCCATGCTGATGGCGCCGCTGCGCTTGACGTTGGCTTTGTCGATCAGCAACACCCGCAGGTTGCGGTTGCGCTCCTTGGCCTTGATCGCGGCCATGGGACCGGCCGTACCGCCGCCGATCACCACAATATCGTATTCCTGTTCTAGCAGTTGGCGCGTCATCACTGAGCCTCCCGGTGACGGTCGATTCGCAGGCGGTACTGGAACGCATCGCCCCGGTAATAAAGGTGTTCGAAATCCACTGGCGTGCCGTCGGCGGTGTGGGTCAGACGCTCGATGCGCATGATCGGCGAGCCGGTTTCCACGTCCAGCGCCTGGGTCAGGTCGCTGTCAGCCAGCACGGCGTCAATGGCCAGGTCCGCATGGCCCAGGGTCAGGCCGCAGTCGTTTTCCAGAATCAGGAAGATGTCGCGGGTCACCAGATCAGCGGTTTCCAGGCGCTCGCCCAAGTGTTTGGGCAACCAGGTGACTTCCAGCGATACCGGCTCGCGGTTGATCAGCCGCACCCGACGAATCTGCGCGACGATTTCCCCTTCGGCCACGCTCAGTCGCTCGGCCACCAGCTTGTCGGCCGGCACGAAACGGAAGCTGCGCAGGCGGTTGATCACTTCATAGCCACGGCCGGTCATGGATTCGGCCAGCCCTTGCAAGGTGCTGACGTTCTGGAAGGTTTTGGGTTTGGAAACGAAGGTGCCTTTGCCATGGATCTTGAAGATCAGCCCTTCTTTTTGCAGGTCGCCCAACGCCTGACGCACAGTGATGCGGCTGACGTTGAACATCGCCCCCAGTTCGCTTTCCGACGGCATTTGGCTGTCCGGTGTGTACTCGCCATCGAGGATGCGGCCACGCAGCAGATCACGCAGCTGGCTGTGCAACGGCACGCTGGAAAGCGGCGAAAGGGTTTTGGCGGTTTCAGTCATGGGCATCACTTGTCATAACGAGTTATGACGTGATGTTAATGAGCTTAAGCAGCAGCTGGGAAATACCGTTTGGGCATAAGGTTAGAGCGCAGGGTCAACGCGTTCCCTGTGGGAGCGAATTCATTCGCGAGGGGCCGGTACATCCGACACATCTCCATCGGTTGTACTGCGTCTCGCGAATGAATTCGCTCCCACAGGGAGAAAAAGAGCGCATTTGCCGCAGAGAAAAACGTTCAAGCGGTGTAGGTCAGCGGCAATTGCGTGGTGGACTTGATCCGCTCCATCGCAAAGCTGGAACTGATATCGGTGATGCCCGACAGCTGAATCAGCTTCTTGTACACCGCGTCATAACCGGCGATGTCCGGTACGACGATACGCAACATGTAATCCGTATCCCCGGCCATGCGATAGCACTCCACTACTTCGGGCAAGGTTTCGATGAGGTCATGGAAGCGGCCGAGCCACTGGGCGTTGTGCTGGTTGGTACGAATGGCGGCGAATACGGTGACCGCAACGTTCAGCAATGCGGGGTCGAGCAGCGCCACCCTGCCCTTGATCAGCCCCTGCTCTTCGAGCTTTTGCACCCGCCGCCAGCACGCCGTGCTGCCAAGGCCGATGCTGTCGGCGATTTCCGCGATGGGTCGGGTGCAATCGGCCTGCAAAATGCCGAGGATGGCCTGGTCGAATTTGTCCATGGAGAACGTTGCCTTAGAGGTGTCGTTATGACCGGTGGCGATAAAGATAAGCCAATAGCAGCGGTTGTCGAAATCATATTCTCCAAATAAAGGAGCACGTAGAAAAATAATCTATCCATGACTGAGATCAGCGTTCAGTAATCAATTTTTTTTCAGTCTCGCGCTAGTAGTATTTTCCCATCACGGACAGCGCGGATTTCTCCCCCCTATGAGCACACTTCCTTGTTACTTCGACTACGCAGCCACCACCCCTGTCGATGACCGCGTCATCCAGGCCATGGTCACCTGCCTAGGCCGCGAAGGCACGTTTGGCAACCCCGCTTCCAACTCACACGCTTACGGCAATCTGGCCCGCCAGTCGGTCGAGCTGGCCCGGCGTCAGGTGGCCGAACTGGTCGGCTGCAGCGCCGACTCGCTGATCTGGACCTCCGGCGCCACCGAATCCAACAACCTCGCCATCAAAGGCATCGCGCAAAGCGCCAACGGGCCGCGCCGCCACCTGATCACCAGCCGCATCGAGCACAAGGCCGTGGTTGACACCGTGCGCCAGCTCGAGCAAGCGGGCTTTCCCGTGACCTGGCTTGAACCTGACCATCAGGGCCTTATCCAGGCTGAAGCCGTTCTCCAAGCCCTGCGCGACGACACGCTGCTGGTCTCCTTGATGCTGGTCAACAATGAGCTGGGTACCCTCACCGACATCGCCACCATTGGCAAATTGATACGCGAGCATGGCGCCCTCTTCCACGTCGACGCGGCGCAAGGCGCAGGCAAAGTCGGCATCGACCTGAACGCGTTGCCAGTGGATTTGATGTCGTTCTCTGCCCACAAGACCTACGGGCCGAAAGGCATCGGCGCGCTGTACGTCGGCGAACGTGCGCGCCCGTTGCTGGAAGCGCAAATGCATGGCGGCGGCCACGAACAGGGCTTTCGTTCCGGCACCCTGGCCACTCACCAGATCGTCGGCATGGGCGCAGCCTACGCGCTGGCCAGCGCCGAGATGCAGGAAGAAGTGCAGCGCATCAGCGCGCTGTCGGCCCGTCTGCGTGACGGCCTGCTGCAACTGCCGGGGGTGAGCCTCAATGGCGATCCGCTGCAACGCGTGCCGCACACGCTGAACATCTGCGTCGACAAGGCCGGGTTCAATGCCATGAGCCTGTCCAGCGATCTGGCCGTGTCGTCGACATCGGCCTGCAACTCGGCCAGCAGCGGTGCGTCTCACGTGTTGTTGGCAATGGGTCTGAGCCCGGCGCTGGCCAGCAGCAGCTTGCGTTTGAGCCTGGGCCGTTACACTGAGGCGGCAGATGTCGATAAGGCGATTGCAGTGATTGCGGGTCGCTTGAACAGCCAGGCGACCACCTTCTGGTGATCGCCCGTGGCTGATCGTTCAGCAAAGTAACCCCTGGAGGTTACATTCGGCAAAGTAACCTCTCGGGGTTACTTTCCGGACAGTTTCAGCACCGCCAGGCCGATGGCGATGCTGACCGTGAAGCTCACCAGCGTGCCCAGCAGCACGTATTCGCTGAGGGAGCGCTGCTCAGCGCCCTTGATGTCGTTGAAGCGCAGAATACTTTTTGCGGTAAGCAAAAAACCGATGGCCTCCCACTGCTCCATCAGCACAAAGGTCAGGATCAGGGTTCGCTCCAGATAGCCGATCCACGTGCCGGCCTTTTTCAGCGAGACCCGGCTGCTTTCTTGCACGCCGCCCATGAAGGGCGTCAGCACCGCGCCGATCACCGCAGAGGCCGGGCGCCACACCAGCACATACGCCAGCAGCACCAACAGGTTGTGCGCGCTGAACAGCGTTTTGCCCTCTTCTGCGGCCCAACCCCAGTAACCCTCGACGCTCAGCCAGATCACCAGCAACAACGCGACTTGCAACGCGAACCGCCAGATAAAGGCGTAGGCCGACGCGACGCTGTCCATGACCCAACGCACCAGCCCCCAACCCACGGCAAACGCTACACCGGCGACCACAGCCGGCAGCGCACTGAGGGTGGCCCAGTACACCACCGGGACGACGGCCAGGCCCTGAAGCAGACTCATCAATAGCGTCTGCCCCCTCGCACTGTCGGGCCTGGAGCGTGCTCGCCAACCGCTGAATCCGTAGTCCAGCAGCATGTTCAGCAGGATCAGCACCAGCAACACCACCGACGCGTCACGCATTGCCCAACTCCCCGACCCATTGCCGCGTACTGGCCAGATACCGATCCAGCAAACGCGCCTGCCCGCGCTGCAAGGCCTTGTTGATCGCTACTCGGGATTTGCCCAGGTTCTCGGCGATGCTCTGCTGATCGCCCACGCCTAACAGATGGGCGTAATAGGCTTGGGCCTCGACGACGGTCCATTTATCGAGGATGGCGGCGACGAATTCGGTCACCAGCTCGGTACACCGTAGGAACGAGGCCTCCTGACTGAACACTGCCAGGCTGAGTTTTTTCATGCCGTCGAGCCCCTGCCCGGACAACACGTAGGCCTCACCATAGTTACGCCCGGCACTCGACGCGCCGATGCCAATGGCGATGCGCGCATCCCAGCGCTCACCGTCGGGGCTTGCCGCAATCAAGCCCGCGCGAATCGCCAGCGCGCACTCGAAAGCCTGTGAAGCGTCCTTGGGTACCACTTGAAAACCGTCGCCGCGAAAAGTGTCGGTGTCGAGCCCGTAATGTGTGTTCAGCGCACTCAGTACCCGCTTCAGCCCTTCGACGTAACCCTGGGTGTCGGTGACGGCTTGCGAGTGCATCAGATCGCCGGTCAATACCGCTTTAATGGTCATGGAAACGTCCTGCAACCCGCATGAGATGCAGACCACTATAGGGGAAAACAGCGAAATGTAACCTAAAAGGGTTACTTTTACGAAAGTAACCTCTAGAGGTTACTTTTCTAGGCAACGGGCACCCAGGTGAACTTGGCCTCGGCTCTCTGGCACAATCGCCCATCGTTTTTGTCGAGACCGTCACGAGCATGGACCTGAACAGCGTTTATCAGCGCCTGAACACCGGCAGCAAGAAGTGGAGCCAGTACCCGCAGGACGTGTTGCCGATGTGGGTGGCGGACATGGATTTCCCGGTGGCCGAGCCGATCGTCCAAGCGCTGAAAAACCGTCTTGAACACCCGCTGCTGGGCTACTCGGTGGCGCAGGACAGCCTGCGTGAGACGCTCGTGGCGCACCTGGCCCGTCACTACGACTGGGTGATTCAACCCGAAGACCTGGTGTTCCTGCCCGGCGTCGAACCCGGCGTGAACATGGCGCTCAACACCCTGGTGCCCGCAGGCAGCGGCGTGCTGGTGCAGACGCCCAATTACGCGCCACTGCTGCACGCCCCGGCGAACTGGAAGCTGCCCCGAGTCGACCTGCCGTTTCACGCCGACGCCAATGGCCAATACCCCACCGACATCGCTGCATTGCAAAACGCGTTGCTGCAGTCACGCGCCCTGCTGCTGAGCAATCCGCACAATCCGCTGGGCAAGGTCTTCGAGCGCGACGAGCTGCGCGCCATCGGCGAGGCCTGCGTGCAGCATGACGTGCTGATCATCTCCGACGAGATCCACGCCGACATTCTGTTCGATGGCCGTCGTCACACCCCGATTGCCTCCCTGAGCCCGGAAATCGCCGTGCGCAGCGTGACCCTGATGTCCGCCAGCAAAGCCTGGAACATCGCCGGCATGAAGACCGCTTTTGCCGTGGTGCAGAACGCCGAATTGCGCGAGCGCTTCAACGCGGGCCGCCTGGGGCTGGTGGACAGCGTCAACGCGCTGGGCCTTGAGGCAACGCAAGCTGCCTACCGCGACAGCGCCGAGTGGCTGGCGCAGGTCAATGCCTACCTGCAGGACAACCGCGACTATCTGGCCCACGCCCTTGAAACCCGCTTCCCCGGCATTCGCATGCACCTGCCGCAAAGCACCTATCTCGCGTGGCTGGACTGCTCGGCGCTGGACATCCAGCACCCCCAGCAGTTCTTCCTCAGCGAGGCCAAGGTCGCCCTGAGCTGCGGCCTGGAGTTTGGCGACGACTGCGGTCAGTTCGTACGTCTGAACTTCGGCTGCCCACGGCCGATGCTCGAAGAGGCGCTGGCACGCATGGAGCGCGCCCTGCTCAATCCTTGATGGCGCGACACAGGAAACACTGTCCACCGGCACGGGTCATGAGAAACGCCCTCCCGCGAGCAACGCACTGCCACTGGAGGACGAGGCGACCGCATCGTGAGGATGCAGGCTCTCAAGGTGCTGCACCGAAATGTTGTTGATCGGGTAGCGGCCCACCAGTGCCTGCTGAATCTTGCGCGCGGCATCTTCGACGTACATCAGGTTTTGCCCATTGAGCCGCGCAAAGGCCTGCTCATCGGCGCGCTTCACGGCAGTTTGCACGGGCGTGCCGAGGGCGCCTTCGATGAGGTCGATCAGGCTGAGCAAACCCAGGCGTTCGGCGTCCTGATCGACACGCACCTGAACCCGCGCGATGCTGCGCTGGCTGTGGGGCGTGGCGTGGGAGCCGTTCTGGCGGATCCACTGCGCCACCTCGGCGCTGTCCACCGGGCCTGCCCCGAAGTGGGCGACAAACGCCTGCTCCAGCAATTGCCGAGACAGCGCCGCCGAACACGGGCAAGTCGAGGAATAGGTGACGCTTGCGCTGACAGTGAGCGCCAAACGACCCTGCTGCCACTGCGCATCGACCACCACCGGATAGGACTTCCAGCCGCTCAGCCCTTGGGTGACCAGCGCTGGCCGTTTGCACAGCAGCTCAAAGCTCAGGCGCAAGCGTGCCTGGGAGCAATGGCAATCGGCGTGGCTGTCGACCATCAACTCCAGCAATGCCGCCAGGCTCGCCGGACTCACTGCATGGTGCTCGGCAAAGCGATCCAGCAGCGTGTACAGCCGCGACATGTGAATGCCCTTGATCTGCGGCATCGGCAGATCGACCTGCAAATCGGCACGGGCGTGAACAGGGACATCGACGCCGGGCTCGTCGAGGATCAGCGGAATGTCGATGCCTTGCATGCCGACCCAGTCCAGAGGCAACAAGGATCGGGACGATTCGGAGGCGGCAACGTCGGGAAGTGGTGTGTTCATCGTGGGAAAAGTTCTCGAAGCATGCGAGCAGAATCGCTCTCTCATAGCGTTATAACATAACATCTATAAGTCACGCTTCAAACACCCACCGCGCAGGGGCATGGCCTGCCGAGCTCAAACCTGTGAGAGCGAATTCATTCGCGATTAGCCGGTGAAGACGATTCATCTCTATCGCCTGGAAGACCTTTCGCGAATGAATTCGCTCCCACAGTTGGGTCCGGGTCTGGCCTTGCATTTCGCAGCGACTGCGGATTGCTGTGAGAGCGAATTCATTCGCGATTAGCCGGTGAAGACGATTCATCTCTATCGTCTGGAAGACCTTTCGCGAATGAAATTCGCTCCCACAGTTGGATCCGGGTCTGGCCTTGCATTTCGCAGCGACTGCGGATTGCTGTGGGAGCGAGTTCATTCGCAATTGGCCGGTGAAGACGATTCATCTCTAGCGTCTGGAAGACCTTTCGCGAATGAAATTTGCTCCCACAGTTTCATCTACGGTGTCAGCCATTACGCCGAGCGCTTAATACCCCAGGGAAAGGCCGGTGTTACGACGGGGATCATTGGCACCGTAGAAACGGTTATTGCCCACTGGCTTGCCGCCCAGCGAAGGCGCACCGACCAGAATCGCCGCCAGGTGGTTGGCGTCCTGTGGACCGGCGAACGTGTGGCCCCAACTTTCGAGGATCTTCTGCGTGTCAGGGCTGACCGCGAAGTTCTCAAGATTGGTGGTTTCCGGCATCCACTGTTGGTGGAAACGTGGCGCATCGACCGCTTCCTGAATGTTCATGCCGTAGTCGATGACGTTGAGCATGGTCAGCAGGGTCGCGGTGATGATGCGGCTGCCACCCGGCGTGCCGACGACCATCACGGCCTTCCCATCCTTGGTGACGATGGTCGGGCTCATCGACGACAGCGGCGTTTTGCCCGGTGCGATGGCGTTGGCCTCACCCTGCACCAGGCCGTACATGTTCGGCACGCCGACCTTGGAGGTGAAGTCGTCCATTTCGTCGTTGAGGATTACCCCGGTCTTGCTCGCCATCACGCCCGCGCCGAACCAGTCGTTGAGGGTGTAGGTGACGGAAACCGCGTTGCCCCACTTGTCGACGATCGAATAGTGGGTGGTGTTGTTGCCTTCGTGGGGCGCGACACCCGGCTTGATGGCCTGGGAATCGCCGGCTTTCTGCGGCTCGATGGCGGCGCGCAGTTTGGCGGCGTAGTCACGATTGAGCAGATGGTCGATCGGGTTTTTCACGAAGTCCGGGTCGCCCAGGTAACTGTTGCGGTCCACGTACGCGTGACGCATGGCCTCGATCTGGTAGTGCAACCCTTGGGCCGAGTGATAGCCCAGCTCCTTCATCGGGTAGCCTTCGAGGATGTTCATGATTTCGCAGATGACCACCCCGCCGGAGCTTGGAGGCGGCGCCGACACCACGTGATAGCCACGGTAATCGCACTCGATCGGCGCCAGCTCGCGGGTTTTGTACTTGTCCAGGTCAGTCTGGACGATGATGCCCTTGCCCGCCTTGCTCGAATCGACGATGGCCTTGGCCACCCAGCCTTTGTAGAAACCGTCGCTGCCTTTGGCGGAGATTTCCTTGAGGGTCTTTGCCAGGTCCTTTTGCACCAGTTTTTCGCCGACTTTCATCGGCTGGCCCTTGCTCAGGAAAATCGGGCCCAGGTCCTTGTCTGCCTTGAATTCATCTGTCGCGGTGTGCAGCAGGTCAATGTCGCCCTGCTCCAGCGGGAAACCGTTCTCGGCCAGCTTGATCGCCGGCGCGATGACTTCAGCCCGCTTCTTGGTGCCGTATTTGCTCAGTGCCAGCTCCATGCCGGACACCGTGCCCGGTACGCCAACGGCCAAGTGGCCTTTGGCGCTCAGGTCAGGTACGACATTGCCGTCCTTGTCCAGGTACATGTTGGCAGTGGCCGCCTGAGGGGCTTTTTCGCGGAAGTCGAGAAAGGTCTTGCGCCCGTCTGCGAGCTGGATGGTCATGAAGCCACCGCCGCCCAGGTTGCCCGCTGCCGGGTAAACCACTGCCAGCGCGTAGCCCACGGCCACGGCGGCATCCACGGCGTTGCCACCGGACTTGAGCACATCGACGCCCACGTGGGTCGCCAGGTGTTGCGCGGTGACCACCATGCCGTTTTCAGCGGCAACAGGGGCAACGGAAGCTGCATAAGAGGAAGAAAACGCAAACGTGAGCGCTGTCGCTATCAGCGACTTGGCCAAGGGTTCGTACTTCATGTGTCGACTCTCTTTGTTCTTGTGAATGTGGAACAGCATTGGCGGGTCGAGCGTTGATGGGGACGCACCCTCTCAACATTCGCCCGGCATCCTTGCGACTGCAGATGCACATTGGATGGCGCTTTTACGACGTGCCCCGGTCCACGACAGCACCGGGGCGCCGCACCAAACTAGCGCACAAAGAAGAATCGACCTAGGGCCAATTACAAGATATTTCAGCGGATTGAAAAGACCGTCAGAAAAAAATGACTGTGGGAGCGAATTCATTCGCGAGGCGGCGTTACAGACACAGAGTTTTCAACCCTGCTAACGTCTCGCGAATGAATTCGCTACCACAGGGGGGCGTTAGAACCAACGGTCATTGCGTTTGCGACCGCGGGTCAGTGCCGGAAGGATCAGACCCACCAGCAACCCTGCGCCAGCGATGCTGCCGCCATAGACCATGTAGCGCATCAGCACCTGATTGTTCTCGTCGCCGAGCTTGGCCTGGGTGGCGCGCAGCTCCGACTGGGCATCGGTCAGCTGGGCGTTGAGGTCTTTGGTGCGGGCTTCCAGTTCGTCGACCAGTTTCTTGCGCGAGTCGAGGGTTTCCTGCATGCCCTGGACCTTGGTCTTCCAGTCATCGTCGATGGTTTTCAGCTGGCCACTGAGGTCGGCGACCTGTTGGGTGAGTTGCGGCAGACGCTCGGCCTGGCCGGGGACATCCTGCAGTTCACTGGAGGGAATCCAGACCGAGTCGCCTGAACTGCCACGCACCTGGCTGTAGTCGCCCTGGGTGGTGAGCAGCTCGACCTTCTGCCCGGACTTGAGGTTGCCGATGATGCGGTAGCCGTCAGTGGGGCCGCTGCGCACGTAAGTGCTGAGGGTGTCGCTGACCCAGCGGTCCTTGCCTTCGGCCAGGGCTTGGGTGCAGAGGCCAACGGTGAGCAGTGTTCCCAACAGGCCGGCACTGAGCAAACGGCGTCGAGCGCCCGGCAGCATGGAGAAAAGAGGGGTGGAAACCGAAGCGGAACGTGATGGCGACATGAAGATTCTTCGACAAAAAATAAAAATAAAGGCCGGATGGACCCATGCAATGAACAAAACGTGGTCAACAGACATTGAAAACGGGGGCGGGGTTCATTGTTAGGAGGTGACGTTCGTCTGGCGGGGCTGGTGAAACCCCGTCTTTTGTTCGCATGTCGTCAGGCGATTCCCTGATGGAGCGAATGCATTCGCCAATAATGTTTCACACGGCAGACCTGAGGCGGACGTACCGGTATCTCGACGAGGAATTGGCAGCACGGCCAGGGCCCTGCTTCAACTGTGCCGAGCGGCAGAAAGGCGAAGCCGCCATCGCCATGGATGGCGGATGGCGGCGGATCTACGGAGCGTCGCCAGCGTAAAAGATTTTCGACCCCCGTCGAAGCCAATCAGACGTTAAGCACCCCTACTTAAAAGAGGTGCCCCTAATCCAGGCGCCTATCGAGTCATCAATCTTGACTTGGCTTGAACACCACCACCGCCAGCGGCGGCAGATTCAGAGCCACGGAAAACGCCTGCCCGTGGCTTTTGATCTCCTCAGCCATAACCGCCCCGCCGTTCCCGATGTTGGACCCCGCATACACCTGGGCATCGGTATTCAAAAGCTCGCCCCACTTGCCACTGAACGGTACGCCCACCCGATAGCCATGACGCGGTACCGGCGTCAGGTTGGCAACCACCAACAGCGGCTCGCTCTTCTTGCTCCAGCGTAGATACGCATACACGCTATTCCCGGCGTCATCGCCGATCACCCACTGGAATCCCTGCGGCTGGCAATCCTGCTCGTGAAGCGCCATCTCCGAGCGATACAAGCGGTTCAGATCACCCACCAGCGTGTGCACGCCCTTGTGATCCTCATAATTTAGGAAATGCCAGTCCAGCTCGGTGTCGTGATTCCATTCACGCCACTGGCCAAACTCGCAACCCATGAACAAGAGCTTCTTGCCCGGATGGGTCCACATGAACGCCAGGTATGCCCGCAAATTGGCAAACTTCTGCCAGCGATCGCCCGGCATTTTGTCGATCAATGAATGCTTGCCGTGCACCACTTCGTCATGGGAAATCGGCAGGATGAAACGCTCGGACCATGCGTACACCAGGCCAAAACTCAGCCGGTCATGGTGATGCTGGCGATGGATCGGGTCCTGCTCGACGTACTTGAGCGTGTCGTGCATCCAGCCCATGTTCCACTTGTACGAGAACCCCAGCCCACCCTGCTGAGTCGGTTGCGTCACCCCTGGCCAGGAAGTCGACTCCTCTGCGATGACCAGCGCACCCGGCGCTTCCAGCGCGACCACGTCGTTCAGATGACGCAGGAAGTCGATCGCTTCAAGGTTCTCGCGGCCGCCGTAGCGATTCGGCACCCATTGGCCAGCCTCGCGTGAGTAATCGCGGTATAGCATGGAGGCCACAGCATCGACCCGCAGGCCGTCAATGTGGAAATGCTTCAGCCAGTGCAGGCCCGAGGCGATCATGAAGCCGTGCACCTCGGTGCGGCCCAGGTTGTAGATCAGCGTGTTCCAATCCTGGTGAAAGCCTTCTTGCGGGTTGCCATATTCGTAGAGCGCAGTGCCGTCGAATTGCGCCAGACCATGGGTGTCGGTCGGAAAATGCGCCGGCACCCAGTCGAGGATCACGCCGATGTCATTCTGGTGACAGGCATCGACGAAAGCCGCGAAGTCTTCCGGCGAGCCATAGCGAGCGCTCGGTGCGAATTGCGACAGCAGTTGATAGCCCCATGAACCTCCGAAGGGGTGTTCCATGATCGGCATCAGTTCGATGTGGGTGAAACCCAGATCCTTGATGTACGGAATCAGGTGCTCGGCCAGTTCGTGCCAGTTGAACGGGCGATCAGGCTCGTCTTCGCCGCCGTGGTGCCATTTCCAGGAGCCTGCGTGCAGCTCATAGATCGACAGTGGCTTGTGGATGTCGTGCTTGTCCCCACGAGACTGCATCCACTCGTTGTCCTGCCATTGAAAAGTCAGCGGCTTGGCGACCTTTGACGCAGTGTCGGGCGGCAATTGGGTCGCGAGCGCCATGGGGTCGGCTTTCAGCGGCAAGACGCCATGCTGACCGAGAATTTCGTACTTGTAGGCTTCGCCTGGGCCGATACGCGGAATGAAGATCTCCCACACCCCGGTTGGGTGACGCAAGCGCATCGGGTGACGGCGACCGTCCCAACTGTTGAAGTCACCGACCACGGACACGCGGCGGGCATTGGGCGCCCACACCGAGAAACGCACGCCGTCGACACCATCGACATTTTTAACTTGCGCACCCAGCGCGCTGCTGAGGTCGCGGTGGTTGCCCTCGGCGAACAGATACAGGTCCATTTCGCCAAGCAATTGGCCGAAGCTGTACGGATCTTCAGTGATCTGCTCGCCGGTGGCCCAGTTGATTTTCAGCAGGTAGGGTTCGCGGACCGGAAAATGCCCGGCGAAAAAGCCGGGCTTGTCACTCATGGTCAGTTCGCCCAGGTCACGCTCGCCATCCCGAGACAAGACCCGCACACCCAATGCATTGGGCAGGTACGCGCGGATCACTTGGCCATCCTTGCCATCGCTGTGGGGGCCGAGCATGGAGAACGGGTCACGGTGTTCGGCGCGGATCAACGCGTCCATATCGACGGCGTTGGGCAACAGCTGGTGGTTGCCTTTACCGAATAGGTCAGACGCACTCATTTTGATTCTCCATCAGACAAGTCCAGCAGCCCGCGCAAGCCTTGAAGCGGAACCGACAACCAGGTCGGCCGATTTTCGGCCTCGTAGGCCACTTCATAAGCGGCTTTTTCCAGGGTGAAAAGCGCCAGCGCGGCCGCCTCTCCCTTGGCATCTTTAAAGGCGTGAGCAACGTCGACGGTGGCCTTTTTATAGCCTGCCAGAAACGCTTCCCGCGCCTGTCTCAAATACGTCTCGGCGACATGTTTACGCGCTGCGGTGGCTTGCTCCGAGCTATCGGCGCTCTGTGCATTTCGCATGGCCATGGCGGCAGCGTAGTCGAAAGATCGCAACACGCCGCTGACATCCTTGAACGGGCTGTATTTGGCCCGTCTTTCCTGTAGCGGGCGAGCCGGTTCCCCTTCGAAGTCAATCAGATACGCATCACCCTTGACCACCAGCATCTGCCCCAAATGCAAGTCACCATGGACCCGCATGCGCAGTCCGCCGACTGACTGTTTGGCCAAGGTCTGCACCTGGGCCAGCAACGGTTTGCGTTTTCCGAGCAATTCACTGACCAGTTGCTGATCGGCGGGTTCCAATGTATCGCGATGCTGTTCGAGCAAATCCAGCGCGCGTTCAATCTGCGCCCCCACGCTTTTCGCTGAAGCCTGGCTGTCCTTGACGCTGGTGACCTCGGTTTTGAAATCCGCGTTGTCGGTGGGCTGGCTGAGCACGACGTGCATCTCGCCCAGACGCTGACCGAGCAAACCGGCGAAATCCTTCAGCTCCACCAGTGCATTTGCGTGCTGTTCGACGCTGGATTGACCGTGGGCCATCTCATCGCGAACCGCCCGTTCCAGGTTGTTCTGCGTCCACTCCCAAGCGTCGCCCTGATTGCTCAGGTAACCCTGGGCGATCATCAGCAGGTTGCTTTCCCCGGCGTTGTCGACCCGCACTACGGCACCGAGTAGCGGCGAGATGTGTTCGTATCCGGCTTCGGTCAGGTAGGCCCCCATCTCCAGTTCGGGGTGGGTGCCCGCCGCGACGCGACGAATCATCTTCAGCACCAGTGCCTTGCCGACGACCACCGAGCTGTTGGACTGCTCGGCAGACAGGTAGCGCACTTCCGCATCATCGTTCAGGCCCACCGGTGCCAGCTTCGAGCTTTGCTGGAAGCGCAGCTCGCCATCGGAGGTCTCCAGGACCGTCTGCTCCTGCATACCCTTGATGACCGCTCGAATGAACGGCTCAAGCGTGAAGGCATCGGTGATCAGGCCGACCTGCCGTCCTCGTCGAACACGAGCCAGCGCCAGTTGTTGAGGCAAGGCGCTGCTGATGTCGTCTTCTGGCAACAAGCCGAAAGGCAACTGATAGCGGACCACTTCATCGCCAGACGTGACCTCGATTTCGCTCAACAGGACCGGACGCACGGTGGTGCCGAAACGGACCGCGTAAGCGATGTGCACCTTGTCAAGCGCTTTGCCTTTGCCCGCAAACCAGCGGCGTTTCGGCAGGTACGCCGCCAGGGAAGTTTGCTCCATCGTCTTGCGCAGCGGTGGGTCAAGCAATTCTTCCAGCCGCTGTTTGAGCACCAGGGTCGGAAAGTCCGGCAGGCTCTGCGCCGGTTCAACGTGCCAACTGGGCATCTGATTCTCCGCGGCCAGCAAGAACCAGTAGAAGCCGTAAGGCGGCAACGTCAGCAGGTAGTTGAGCTGGCCAATAGGTGGGAAGGCACTGCCGCCGAGCATCTCCACCGGCACCGTGCCGGCGTAATGGGAAAGCTCGAGTTCGGCAGCCTGAGAAGCGGCGGAAACGTTGGCGACACACAGAATGATCTCGGTCTTGCCGTCGGGCCCCGTGTATTCGCGGGTGTAAGCGAGAATCCGGCGGTTGCTTGGCGAGAGCATTTTCAGTGTGCCGCGCCCAAACGCCTTCTGCTGCTTGCGCACGGCGAGCATGCGCCGGGTCCAGTTCAGCAGCGAATGCGGGTCGTGATCCTGGGCTTCGACGTTTACCGACTGATAGCCGTACAGCGGGTCCATGATCGGCGGCAGCACCAGGCTGGCAGGGTTCGCTCGGGAGAAGCCGCCGTTGCGGTCGATGGACCACTGCATCGGTGTGCGCACGCCGTCGCGGTCGCCGAGATAAATGTTGTCACCCATGCCGATTTCGTCGCCGTAATACAGGGTCGGCGTACCTGGCATGGACAACAACATGCTGTTGAGGAGCTCTACGCGGCGGCGATCGCGTTCCAGAAGCGGTGCCAGTCGACGGCGAATCCCCAGATTGATTCGAGCGCGGCGATCAGATGCGTAGTAGTTCCACAAATAGTCGCGTTCACGATCGGTGACCATTTCCAGGGTCAGTTCATCGTGGTTGCGCAGGAAAATCGCCCACTGGCAGTTTTCCGGAATTTCCGGGGTCTGGCGCAGGATGTCGGTGATCGGAAAGCGGTCTTCCTGCGCCACGGCCATGTACATGCGAGGCATCAGCGGGAAGTGAAAGGCCATGTGACATTCGTCGCCGTCCTTGCCCTTGCGATCGCCGAAATACAGCTGGGTGTCTTCCGGCCACTGGTTCGCCTCGGCCAGCAGCATGCGGTCGGGGTAGTTGGCGTCGATCTCGGCACGAATCTGCTTGAGGACGTTGTGGGTCTCCTGCAGGTTTTCGTTGTTAGTGCCGTCGCGCTCGATCAGGTAAGGGATCGCGTCCAGACGCAGACCGTCGATGCCCATGTCGAGCCAGTACCGCATGACTTCCAGCACCGCGTTCATCACCTGCGGGTTGTCGAAGTTCAGGTCCGGCTGGTGCGAATAAAACCGGTGCCAGAAGTACTGGCCGGCCACCGGGTCCCAGGTCCAGTTGGATTTCTCGGTGTCGAGGAAGATGATTCGCGTACCGTCGTATTTCTGATCGTCATCGGACCAGACATAGAAATCCCGAGCTTTAGAACCCTTCTTCGCGTGCCTGGCCTTTTGAAACCACGGGTGCTGATCCGAGGTGTGGTTAATGACCAGCTCGGTGATTACCCGCAGCCCGCGCTTGTGCGCCTCGGCGATGAACTTCTTGGCATCGGACATGTTGCCGTAGTCGCTGTGCACCCCCCGATAATCGGAAATGTCGTAGCCGTCGTCCCGACGGGGCGAAGGGTAGAACGGCAGCAACCAGATGGTGTTGACGCCAAGCCCGGCGATGTAATCGAGCTTGGCGATCAGGCCAGGGAAGTCACCGATCCCGTCGTCATTGGAATCGAAGTACGACTTCACGTGAACCTGGTAAATCACCGCATCCTTGTACCAGAGCGGGTCGTCGATAAAGGCAGCGTTCCGGGGTTTCTTTGCCATGACCACTTCCTTTGAATTATTGATGTGTGGCCTTGATGCGCCAGATGCCAAACGGCTGATAACTCGGGTCGATGCGCATCCACTGCGTCTTGCCGTACCAGGTCCAGGAGTGACCGGTCATGAGGTCTTCACCCAGTGTCGCGGCATCGTCCGGCAGGCCCATCTCCCACAGCGGCAGCTCAAAATGCGCTTCCTGAGCGTTGTGCGGGTCAAGGCTGACCGCCACCAGCACGAAGTTGCTGCCATCGAAACTGCGCTTGCCGAAGTACAGGATGTTGTCATTCCAGGCGGTATAAATGCGCAGGCCCAAGTGAGTCTGCAGCGCCGGGTTCTGACGACGGATGCGGTTGAGCTGGGCAATCTCGGCAATGATGTTGCCCGGCGCCGTGAAGTCGCGTGGCCGGATCTCATATTTCTCCGAATCCAGGTACTCCTCCTTGCCGGGCACCGGCGCCGACTCGCAAAGCTCGAAACCCGAATACATGCCCCACAGCCCTGAGCCCATGGTCGCCAGTGCCGCACGGATCAGAAAGCCTGCGCGGCCTGAGTCGTGAAGGAAGTAGGGATTGATGTCCGGCGTATTAACGAAAAAGTTCGGCCGGTAGCACTCGCGCCACGGCGACTCGTTGAGCTGGGTGAAATACTCGGCCAGCTCCGCCTTGGTGTTGCGCCAGGTGAAATAGGTGTAGCTCTGGGAGTACCCGACCTTGCCCAGACGCGCCATCATCGCCGGCTTGGTGAACGCCTCGGCGAGGAACATCACGTCCGGGTGCTGGCTGCGCACGTCGGCGATCAGCCATTGCCAGAACGGCAGCGGCTTGGTGTGCGGGTTGTCGACGCGGAAAATCTTCACGCCCTCCTCGACCCAGCCCACTACGACGTCGCGCAGCTCCAGCCACAGGCTCGGAATGGCGTCTGGCGCGTAGAAATCGACGTTGACGATGTCCTGATATTTCTTTGGCGGGTTTTCCGCATAACGAATCGTGCCGTCCGGGCGCCAGGAGAACCAGCCCGGATGCTCCTTGAGCCAGAGGTGATCCTGCGAACATTGGATGGCGAAGTCGAGGGCGATTTCCAAGCCGTGCTCAGCCGCTGCGGCGACCAGGTTGCGGAAGTCCTCTCGAGTGCCCAGCTGCGGGTGAATCGCATCATGGCCACCGTCGGCGCTGCCGATGGCGTAGGGGCTGCCCGGATCGTCAGGCCCGGCTTTCAGTGAATTGTTCGGCCCTTTGCGATGGGCGCGACCGATGGGGTGAATCGGCGGAAAATACAGCACGTCGAAACCCATGTCGCGAATCATCGGCAGGCGGCTGTGAACGTCGTTGAAGGTGCCGTGACGATGTTTGTCGTCGGTGATGGAGCGCGGAAACAGCTCGTACCAACTGGCGAACTGAGCGAGTTCACGTTCGACATCCAGCGGAAATTCCAGGCTGCGGCTCAGAAACGCATGGTTATCGGCCTGGGCCATGACCGCCGCCGTTTCGCTGTGCAGCAGCAAGGCAACCTGCGCCTCGTGCTCGGTGTTCTCTGCCAGGCGCTGCAACAGGCTGTCGATCTGCCCTTTAAGCTCATGCTGGCTGCGCTCGGAGGCATGCACCAAGTGCAGGCGCCCTTCTTCCAGTTCCAGGCCGATGGGCACGCCAGCGGAATATTTTTTCTCCAATTCGTAGCGATAGCTGCCGAACTGATCGATCCAGGCTTCGAGCCGAAACAGGTAGCGACTGACAGACGTCGGGGTAAATTCACCGATCCAGCTGTCGTTGCCGAGTTCGCGCATGGGCGCCTGGTGCCAGTCCTGCTCGTCGGCAGCGCGATAGCGAATACGCACTGACATCTTGTCGTGCCCGTCGGCGAACACCTTGCTGGTGACCGTCACCGGCTGGCCGATGATGGCTTTGGCCGCCAGTTGCCCGGACTCGATCACAGGCTGCGTGTCTTCGATGACGATGCGCGGCAGCTGCAAGGCCTGGGTCAGGGTCAAAGGCTGGGTTGGGTGCGGTACATCGGTGGCCAGAGAGTCCGGGCCGTATGGCTGATCAGCAGTCACATTCATCGAGCATCACTCCTCACGCCCCAGGGACGCTCCGTGTTGAGAATCCGTTCATCCACATTTGATCCATGTCGATATAAACAGAGGGAGGCCACCGGACTGAACGCATCCGGACATGGCCGCATAGGTTCCGAACGCCTGCCTCGGGGAAAAGTTCAAAGAGCTTGTGCCGTAAGAATCGATCCGTTGCCAGCCTAGACGCCACGGGTAAAAGCGCCCGAAAATGCGCTGAATCATTCAAAGCCACGCAGTGTCGAACCCTGCGAGTGCCCTGACGATTCAGCCCCACATGCACTCGACCCGTTCGACTCACTCAGCGCTGAAGGAAGGTGAAACCATGAACATTCCCATCCCTGCAGAAACGCCCGATCCGAACATCGATGACCCGAAGTTGCCGGTGCCACCGAGCGAAGAACCACCACCACCGACCATGCCACCGGTAATCGAGCCGCCCAAAGGAGACCCGCCCAGTCAGGAGCCGCCAGCCGTACTGGGCGACTCGTTTCCGAAATAGCCCATCGGCGCAGCGGTGTACTCAAGGTTCGTGAGAGTCGCCGCCGCTGTTGCGTGAAGGGTCTTTGACTTTGTCTTCGGGTGAATCGAAGCGGTCGACGATCATCGGCATCAGGCTGAAAATACCCAGCGCCAGAATCGTGCTCAGCACCGCCGTCGCCTCCCGACCCATGCCCGCGGCGATGCCGATGGCAGCGGTCATCCACAAACCGGCGGCGGTGGTCAGCCCCTTGACCTGATGGGTGTTGAGTTTGTCCCCCTTGAGAATGGTGCCAGCGCCGAGAAAGCCGATGCCGGCAACGATGCCCTGCACCACGCGGCTTAGCGCTGCATCGTCCGCCCCCGCCAACCGAGGCACGAGCACAAACAATGCGGCGCCCATGCACACCAGCATGTGGGTTCGAACCCCGGCGGCCTTGCCCTTGCGCTCTCGCTCAAAGCCCAGTATCCCGCCCAATACAGCGGCGATCGCCAGCCGCACCGTCACTCGCGTCAGTTGCGAGGCATCGGTGATATCCGAAAATTCCTCGCGCAGCGTGTTGACGACTTCTTGCCACCAGGCGTTCATGGGGGGTGTTCCTTGTGCGGGGTGCCGTGAGCAATGGACCGCAACCAGCGGCAGGAGTGCTAATGCGGCGCAAGCTTCGCGTTCCCTGTAGGAGACGTCGGAGGTTACGACGGCAGCGAATGCAGTGTGTCGGTTAACCGCAATGTGATTGACGCTCCCCACGTCGGAACATCGAAACGATCACCCACCCACGAAGTCGTACCCTCATAACCCCTGGCAAGGAGTACGACCATGCCTCTCGAATTCGACAGCACCAATCAGCACTGCTCAGCCGTAGTGGACGGCACGACTTACCGCAGCGCGGTGGTTGATGTGGTGATCACCACCAACGACGCCACGCACATGTCCGAGGCCGATATTGGCGGCAAGAAGGTGCCGATCACCGAAGCAGAAGCTGATGTTCTGACGGTGTACAAAGCCAAAGACCTGCGCCATCACACCATCGGCGTGGAGCCGGGTGAAGATTCGCCAGTGATCTGAGTTGGTGAGGTGAACGGGGCCATCTGATCCGCTTTTTATCGAAAAATCTGCACCTGTACTGAAAGCCCTCGCAAGCGCATAGTCCGGGGCTGATAGAGCGTGGCTCTGCCCTGCTCCGGACATTAGCGAGCCCTTCATGAAGCGTTATGAAAAATTTGCCGACGATATTGCCGAGCTGATTCGTTCCGGCGTGCTGGCCGCAGGCCAACGGGTGCCCTCGGTGCGCTACGCCAGCCAGACCCATGGCATCAGCCCTTCCACGGTATTTCAGGCTTATTACTTGCTGGAGCGACGCGGCCTGATTCGCGCGCGGCCTCGTTCGGGGTATTTCGTCAATGACAGCCTGATCAACGAAACCTTTGCTGCTCAACGCTTCGACGTGCCGCCAGCGCTGGAATCCGTGGGGCAAGCGCAGGTCAGCGAATCCACTGAGGTGGACGTCAGTGAACTGGTGTTTTCCGTGCTGGAATCGATCAAGGACCCGAACACCGTACCCTTCGGCTCGGCCTTTCCCAGCGCCGGTCTATTCCCGCTGCAGCGTCTTGCCCGCTCGCTGGCCAGCGCGACGAGGGACATGGACCCGAGCATGGTGGTGAGTGACCTGTCCCCCGGCAACCCAACGTTGCGTCGGCAGATCGCCCTGCGCTACATGGTCGCCGGGCAAATGCTGCCCATGGAAGAGCTGCTGATCACCAACGGCGCGCTGGAAGCCCTGAACCTGTGCCTGCAAGCGGTGACCGAGCCCGGTGATCTGGTGGCCATCGAGGCCCCGGCGTTCTACGCCTGCCTGCAAGTGCTGGAGCGCCTGAAACTCAAGGCCGTGGAAATCCCCATGCACCCGCAAACCGGCATCGACCTGAATGTCCTCGAACAGACGCTGGAGCGCTATCCGATCAAGGCCTGCTGGAGCATGACCAGCTTTCAGAACCCCACGGGCGCCAGCGTCTCGGAATCGCGCAAACGCGTGTTGGTGGAGCTGCTGCGCAAGCACGATGTGCCGTTGATCGAAGACGATGTCTACGCCGAGCTGTATTACGGTCAGCACGCGCCGAAACCGGCCAAGGCGTTCGACACCGAGGGGCTGGTGCTGCACTGCGGCTCGTTCGCCAAGAGCCTGGCCCCCGGTTATCGCGTGGGCTGGGTCGCCGCGGGGCGTTATGCGCAGAAGGTCGAGCGCCTGAAGCTGATGACGTCGCTGTGCGCGTCGATGCCCGCTCAGGCGGCGATTGCCGATTACCTGCAACATGGCGGCTACGACCGGCACCTGCGCAAATTGCGCATCAGCCTGGAAGACCAACTGCGCGCGATGCTCGGCGCCGTGGCGCGCTACTTCCCGCCGCAAACGCGGGTCAGCCAGCCTTCGGGCGGGTACTTCCTGTGGCTGGAACTGCCGGAGCAGATCGATTCGCTGAAGGTGTTTCAGGTAGCCCTGGCGCAAGGTATCAGCATCGCACCGGGGCCGATCTTCTCGCCGACGCGACGCTTCCAGCACTGCATTCGTCTGAACTACGGCAGCCCGTGGAGCGAGACGTCCGAGCGGGCAATGGAGACATTGGGCAAGATCGTTCGGTCGATGATGGGTGGTTGATAGGCCCATCCACGCCATGCAGGCAGCATGAATGCGATCGCGGCGATGGACACATGATCTGTGGTAGCGAATTCATTCGCGATACGCCAGTGCAGCCGATACACGATCACCGGCAGGGCTCGTTTCGCGAATGAATTCGCTCCCACAGAAGATCGCCGCGTCAGTCAGGCGGCGATGTGTGGAGGCCTCAGCGACCCCCACCCAAATCAACGAACGTCCCCGTCGAATACGAGGCCTTGTCCGACAGTAGCCACAAAATCGCCTCGGCCACTTCATCGGCCAGCCCGCCGCGGCCCATGGGGATGGTCGGCTCCAGCTTGCTCACCCGCTGCGGATCGCCGCTCAGGGCGTGGAACTCGGTAAAGATGTAGCCAGGACGCACCGCGTTGACCCGCACGCCCTCGCCCGCCACTTCCTTGGCCAGGCCCAGGGTGAAGGTGTCGATAGCCCCCTTGGACGCGGCGTAGTCGACGTACTCGCCCGGCGAACCCAGGCGCGCGGCCACCGACGACACGTTAACAATGCTGCCGCCGTGCCCGCCGTGACGGGGCAGCATGCGCAGCAGCGCGTGTTTGCTGCACAGCATCGGGCCGACGACATTGCTCATCATGATCTTGAGCATGCGGAACTCGGACATGTTCTCGACCCGCGAGGTCTCGCCCACGGTCCCTGCATTGTTGACCAGCGCACTGATGCGCCCCAATTCGGAATCCACCCGGGAAAACAGACGAATGATTTCGTCTTCGTTGCTCACGTCCGCCTGGATGGCAATGGCATGCCCTCCCGCTTCGCGGATCTGCCCACAGACGCGCTCGGCGGCGTCGTGATCGGACAGGTAGTTAATGCAAACGCGATAACCTTGTGACGCCGCCAGAACTGCGGTGGCAGCACCAATACCTCTGGAGCCGCCAGTGATGAGGAGGTTTTTTTCCATGGGATGTCCGAATCAATGCTCAATCTTTTTTTCCAGGTCCGCAGCCAGTCTGGCCGCGCGTGCCGACTCACCGGGCGGACCCCGTGTTATGCAAAGCGTGAAACGTCAATGTGTGTGTTCGGAGACGCGTTTGTGCGCCGCGCTAATATCCGCCATGAAGCGGTCCGCTGGCAACGGATGACCCAGCAGATAGCCCTGCAGCGAATCGCAACCCAGTTCGGTCAGAAAGCTCTGCTGACTGCTGGTCTCCACGCCTTCTGCGACGATGCGCAGGTTCAACGCCTGGCCCAGGGCGACGATGGCCGAGACGATCGCCGCGTCATCACTGTCGTGTTCCAGATCACGGACGAAGCCGCGGTCGATCTTCAATTCATTGGCCGGCAGGCGCTTGAGGTACATCAGGCTCGAATAGCCGGTGCCGAAATCGTCGATGGACAGGTCAACGCCCATGTCCGACAGGCGCTGCAATACCGTCATGCTGACATCGGCATCGTTCATGGCGGTGGTCTCGGTGATTTCCAGCGTCAGGCAGTTGGCAGGCAAACCGTGGGCGGCCAGCGCGCGGGCGACCGTCTTGACCAGTCCGGCGTGGCAGAACTGCAAGGCCGACAGGTTCACGGCGATGCGCCAGTGGGCGTAACCCGCGTCGTACCAGACGCGCATCTGCCGACAGGCCTCGTTGAGAACCCATTCGCCGATGTTGATGATCAGACCGGTCTTTTCCGCCAACCCGATGAACTTGTCCGGCATCAACAGCCCGTGCTCGGGATGATTCCAGCGCACCAGCGCTTCGGCCCCCACCGGCTCACCCGAGCCTGCTGCGAACTTGGGCTGGTAATGCAGGCAGAACTCGCCATCGCGCAAACCCGCGCGCAGATCCTGCAGCAGCTGCAACTGATTGCGCGCGTTGGTGTTCATCGAGGCATCGAAGAAGCTGTAGCCGTTCTTGCCCGCGCTTTTGGCGTGGTACATGGCCGCGTCGGCGTTCATCAGCAGCTCCTGCTGCGTGCGCCCGTTGCCCGGATACAAGCTGATGCCGATGCTCACGGTCACTTGCAGGTCGTGGTCCTGCACGTTGAACGGCTTGCTGACCAGCGCGACCTGCCGCGAGGCCACGGTGGTGGCGTCGTCGATTTCTTCGAGCTCCACCAGCAGCACGAATTCGTCGCCGCCGATGCGTGCCAGGGTGTCGTGGCGATGAAAATTTTCACGCATGCGCAGTGCGACTTCGCGCAGCAACTGATCGCCGACATGGTGGCCGAAGGCGTCGTTGATCGGCTTGAAGCCGTCCAGGTCCATGAACATCAGAGCAAACAGGCCGCCCTGGGAGTCGACCTTGCGCATGGCCTGTTCGATGCGGTCTGCCAGCAGAATCCGGTTCGGCAGACCGGTCAGGGTGTCGTGCAGCGCCAGTTGGGTCAGTTCGCGGTTGGCTTCGCTCAGGGAACGGGCCAGTTGCGCGGTGCGCGCTTCGAGACGAGCGTCGAGCACCGAGGTGAGCAAAGTGATCGCCAGCACCGCCAGCGTGGTGACCAGCACCAGTTTGTCCAGGCCATCGGTGCGCAAGCCGGTGACCGACGCGCCACAGAAGCTGCCGTCGAGGAAGTTGGCCGCCGCCATGCCGGTGTAGTGCATGCCGACGATGGCAAAGCCCATGACCACTGCCGCGCCACCGCGAAGCAAGCGCACACAAGGGGTTTCCTTGCGCAGACGCAGGGCGATCCACAAGGCTGCACCCGACGCACTGACCGCGATCAGCAAGGAGGCGCCAAACAGGGTCGGGTCGTAGTCGATGCCAGGCGTCATGCGCAAGGCGGCCATGCCGGTGTAATGCATGGTGCTGATTCCGACGCCCATGGCCAGCGCGCCGAACAGCACATGCAGCAGCGGCACCCGGTCATGGCTGACCAGCCACAGGGCAAAGCCCGAGGACAGTACGGCCACCAGGAGGGAAATGAGAGTCAGGGACAGGTCGAAGCCAAGATCGATCGGCAGCTTGAAGGCGAGCATGCCGATAAAGTGCATGGACCACACGCCAATGCCCATGGACAGCGCGCCGCCGCCGATCCACATGGTCCGCGCCCTGCCCCGCGAGGTGGCCACGCGGCCAGCCAGGTCCAAGGCGGTGTAAGACGCCAGAATCGCCACCAGGATGGAAACCAGGACCAGCGACAACGTGTAGTGTCCAATCAACATGGGGCGCGACTCAAGACTCAACGACCAAGGCTTCACAGCCCAATGAATTCGGTGGCGATTCTACCGATTTCGGCAAAAATGTCGCGTCACTCCGTCGAAATAATGGCCTTGAGCCATTTGCTCCATGCTTATCGTCTGGATATCTCCGGATCCCGCGACAGGCCTGTTTCGGCGCTCCATCCACCGCCCAATGCCGCGATCAACTGAACGCTGGCAATCAGCCTGCTTTGCAACAATGTCAGTACGCCGCGTTCGTTGCTCAACGCCGTGGTTTGCACGTTGACTACATCAAGATAGCCAATCAATCCGGCCTTGTACTGGTTACTGGTCAGACGCAGCGAATCGCGGGCCGCCTGCAGCGCTTCGGCACGCACACCGGCCTCCTGCTCGTAGACGCGCAGTTGCACCATGTAGTCCTCGACTTCCTTGAAGCCGTCGAGCACGGTCTGGCGATATTGCGCCACAGTTTGATCGTAGACCGCTTCGGTACGATCCACCTCGGCGCCGCGCTGACCACCGTCGAACAGGGTCATGGCCAACTGCGGGCCGACCGACCAGAAGCGGTTGGGCAAGGTGAGCCAGTTACTGAAGGTACTGCTGCTGTAGCCGCCGTTCATGCTCAGGGTCAGGTCGGGGTAATACGCGGCCTTGGCCACGCCGATGTTGGCATTGGCGGCCATGACCGAACGTTCGGCGGCGGCGATGTCCGGGCGACGCTCCAGCAATTGCGAAGGCAGCTGCGCCGGGATTTGCGGCAGGCTCGGCACCGTTGTCGTCGGTGCCAGGCTGAAATCGGCTGGCGCCTGGCCCATCAATACGGCGATGGCGCTCTCGAACTGGGCGCGCTGCCAGGCCAGATCGATGAGATCGGCCTGGGTGCTTTTGAGCTGAGTCTGGGCCTGGGCAATGGCGTCACGCCCGGAAATGCCGGCGCGATACTGATTTTCCGTCTGTTTCAGCGAGCGCTGATAGGCCTCGACCGTCGCTTCGAGCAAACGCTTCTGTTCATCGATCACCCGCAACTGCAGGTAGTTCTGCACCAGTTGCGACTGCAGGCTCAGTTGCATCGACGCCAGGTCGGCAAGGCTGGCCTGGGCGCTGGCCTTGTCTGCTTCCAGCCCGCGACGCAACTTGCCCCACACGTCGGCCTCCCAGCTCACCCCCAACTGCGCGTTGTAGGTGTCGCGAATGCCGCTGCTGGCGCTGCTCAGGCTGGAGTTGCTGCTGCCGGTGCCCTGACTCGAACGGTTCTTGCTGGTGGTCAGGTCCAGGGTCGGAAAGAAGGCTCCCCGGGCGCTGCGCACCAACGCCGCAGCCTGACGGTACTGCGCCTCGTACTGGGCGACGGTCTGGTTAGAGGTGTTGAGTTTCTCGACCAGCCCGTTGAGCTGTGCGTCGCCGTAGACTTCCCACCAAGTGCCGCGGGTCAGTGCGTCGCTGGGGTTGGCCTGGGTCCAGCCCTCTGCCTGCTTGAAATGCGCCGGGGTGGTGACGTCCGGCTTTTTGTAGTCAGGCCCGACGGCACAGGCGCTGAGCAGCAGCGCACACAGGGCCACGCCGAACGTGCGCCGATACGGCAAGTCGAGGGCGCGTGCGCAAGGGTTAAAAGCGTCGGTCATAGCGGCGTTTCCAAAGAGGCATCCGTCTGCACACCGCGCCATTTATTGAAGCGATGGCGCAGACGGTCAAGGTAAAGGTAAACCACAGGCGTGGTGTACAGCGTGAGAATCTGGCTCAGCACCAGCCCGCCGATGATGGTCAGGCCCAGCGGGCGACGCATTTCCGCGCCTTCGGCACTGCTGAGCAGCAACGGTACTGCCCCCAGAATCGCCGCCAGCGTGGTCATCAGGATCGGCCGCAGGCGTTGCAGGCAGGCATTGCGGATCGATTCCAGCGGCGTCATGCCGCTGCCGCGCTCCAGTTGCAGCGCCAGGTCAATCATCAGAATCGCGTTCTTTTTCACCACGCCGATGAGCAGGAACAGCCCCAGCAGGGAAATCAGGCTGAACTGACCGCCCGTGAGGTAGATGCTCAACAGCGCCCCGACCCCGGCCGACGGCAGAGTCGACAGAATAGTCAGGGGGTGGATGTAGCTTTCATATAAGATGCCCAGCACCAGGTACACCGCCACCAGCGCGCCGAGAATCATCCACGGCTGGCTTTTCTGGGTCGCGGCAAAGGCATCGGCGGTACCGGCCATCTTGGCGATCACATCTTCGGGTAACCCCACCGCGGCCACTGCCCGCTCGATGGCGGCCGTGGCCTGATCCAGGGTCACGCCGTCGGCCAGGTCGAACGACACGTTGTCCGAGGCGAACTGGCCGTCGTGGGTCACCCGGTCGTCTTCCAGGCTGCGCTCGTAATGGGCGATGGTCGACAGCGGCACCCGCGCGCCGTCGGCGGTGATCACCTGCACCTGTTCAAGGGTGACGGGGTCGCGGGCGTATTTCGGGTTGACCTCCATTACCACTTGATACTGGTTCAGCGGGTCATAGATGGTCGACACCTGACGCTGGCTGTAAGCGTTGTTCAGCACCGTGGTGACCATGCTCATGTCGATGCCCAGGCGCTTGGCTGCGTCGCGATCGACAACCAGCGTCACCTGTTGGGTACCGCCGCCGTCATGGGCGTCGATGGCGGTCAGTTCCTTGAGCGACTTGAGCGCGGTGACCACTTTCGGGTACCAGAAGCGCAGGCTCTCCAGATCGCCGCTTTGCAGGATGTACTGGTACTGCGAGGTGGTCTGCTCGCGACCGCCGCCCAGTTGCAGATCCTGGTCGGGCTGCAGGAACAGGCGCGCGCCCGGCACTTTCGGCATTTCCTGGCGCAGGCGCTCGACCACCTGCTCGGCGCCGATCCTGCGTTCGCTGATGGGCTTGAGGCGCACGATGATAAAGGCGTTGCCCGTGCCGCCGTTGCCGCCGATGAAGCCGGCCACGCTTTCCACGGACGGGTCCTTGAGGATCGCGCTGCGGAAGATGTCCATCTTCGGTTGCATGACCGAGAACGACAGGCCGTCGTCGCCGCGCACGAAGCCCATCAACTGACCTGTGTCCTGCTGCGGCAGGAAGGTTTTCGGCACCACCACGTACAGCGCGATGTTCACGCCAATGGTAGCCGCCAGCGACAGCAGGGTCAGGCGACGATGACGCAAGACCCAACCCAGGCTGCGGTCGTAGCCGGCCACCATGCGGTCATTGACCCGCTGGCTCCAGCGTTGCAGGCGGTTTTCAGTGCCCGGCACGTGGGGTTTCAGCCAACGCGCGCAGAGCATCGGCGTCAGGGTCAACGAGACCACCAGTGACACGACGATGGACACCGACAGGGTGATGGAAAACTCGCGGAACAGGCTCTCGACCAACCCGCCCATGAACAGGATCGACAGGAACACCGCCACCAGCGAGACGTTCATCGACAGCAGCGTGAACCCCACCTCCTTGGCCCCGCGATACGCCGCTTCCATCGGCGGCACGCCCTCATCGATGTGCCGGGAAATGTTCTCCAGCACCACGATGGCGTCGTCCACCACCAGCCCCGTCGCCAGAATCAGCGCCATCAGCGACAGGTTGTTCAGGGAAAAACCGTACAGGTACATGATGGCGAACGTGCCCACCAACGATACCGGCACAGCCAGGGTCGGGATCAGCGAGGCGCGGAAACTGCCGAGGAACAGGAACACCACCATGATCACCAGCACCACGGCGATCAGCAGGGTCATTTCCGCCTCATGCAGCGTGGCTTTGATCACCGGCGAGCGGTCCATGGCCAGGTCCAGCTTGACGCTGGCCGGCAGTACGGCCTGCAACGCCGGAAGCTGCGCCTTGATGGCCGCCACGGTTTCGATGATGTTGGCGCCCGCCTGACGGTTGATCACCAGCAGTACGGCGGCCTTGTCGTTGAAGAAGCCGCTGTTGTAGCGGTCTTCGACCGAATCCTTGACCTTGGCCACGTCCTTGAGACGCAACGCCGCGCCGTTCTGGTAGTGGATTATCAGGGGCTCGTAGTCCTTGGCTTTCTCCAACTGATCGTTGGCCTGGACCTGCCAGTTGTGCTCGGCGCTTTCAACGAAACCCTTGGGGCGGCGCACGTTGGAGCCGGATATCGTCGTGCGCACTTCATCGAGCGACACGCCGTACTGGTCCAGCAGTTTGGGCTCAAGCTCGACCCGCACGGCAGGCAGCGAACTGCCGCCGATCTGCACCTCGCCGACGCCATTCACCTGGGACAGGCTCTGGGACAGGATGGTCGAGGCCATGTCGTACAGCTGGCCTTTTTCCAGCACATCCGAGGTCAGCGACAGCACCACGATCGGCGCCTGGGACGGGTTGACCTTCTTGTAGGTCGGCATGCTGCGCATCCCGCTCGGCAACAGGTTACGCGAAGCGTTGATCGCCGCCTGCACTTCCCGCGCGGCGCCGTTGATGTCGCGGTCCATGTCGAACTGCAGAATCACCCGCGTGCTGCCCTGGCTGGAACGGCTGCTCATGGTGTTGACCCCGGCGATGGTGCCCAGGGACCGTTCCAGTGGCGTAGCGACGCTGGACGCCATGATCTCCGGGCTCGCGCCCGGCAGCGAGGCGCTTACCACGATCACCGGGAAGTCCATGTTCGGCAGCGGCGACACCGGCAGCAGACCAAAGCTCATGCCGCCCAGCAGCATGATCGCCAGGCTCAGGAGCATGGTCGCCACTGGCCGGCGAATGAAGGGAGCCGAAAGGTTCATTAGAAGCAGCTCCGAGTTTTGAGCTGCAAGCTGCAAGATAAAGCCGCAGCGCCGATCAGCTTGCAGCTTGCAGCTCGAAGCTCGAAGCTGCCGGTCATACCACCACCTCGATGTCACCGGTTCGACGAAACCGGCGCCCCAACCGGTCGAAATACAGGTAGATGACCGGCGTCGTGAACAGGGTCAGCACCTGACTCACCAGCAGCCCGCCCACCATGACCAGACCCAGCGGTTGACGCAGTTCAGCGCCGGAACCGGTGGCGAACATCAGCGGGATCGCGCCAAACAACGCCGCCAGGGTGGTCATCAGGATCGGCCGGAAACGCAGCAACGCGGCTTCATAAATGGCCGTTTGTGGATCGACACCGCGGTTGCGCTCAGCGTCCAGGGCGAAGTCGATCATCATGATCGCGTTTTTCTTGACGATGCCGATCAGCAGGATGATGCCGATAATCGCGATCATGCCCAGATCGTTGCCACTGAGGATCAGCGCCAACAGCGCTCCGATGGCCGCCGACGGCAGGGTCGAGAGGATGGTGATCGGGTGAATGTAGCTCTCGTAAAGAACGCCGAGCACGATGTACATGGTGACCACGGCCGCCAGCACCAGCAGCAAGGTGCTGGACAGCGAGGCCTGGAACGCTTCGGCGGCACCCTGGAACTGGGTCTGCACGCCAATCGGCATGCCGATGTCCTTCTGCACCTGCTCGATCACCTGCACCGCCTGCCCCAGCGCCACGCCCGGCGCGAGGTTGAACGACATCATCACCGACGGGAACTGGCCCATGTGGGCAATCGCCAGCTGCGCCTGACGTTGCTCGACGGTGGCCAGACTCGACAACTTGACCTGCCCGCCGTCAGTGGTCTTGACGTGAATCTGCTCCAGTGCACGCGGGCCCAGATCATTACTGGCCGCCGCTTGCAGCACCACACGGTACTGGCTGGCCTGGGTGTAGATGGTGGAAATCTGCCGCTGACCGAAGGCGTCGTACAGCGCATCCGTGATGGCCGACACGTTCACCCCGAGGCGGCTGGCGGCGTCGCGGTCGATGTTCAGAAACACCTGCAGGCCTTTGTCCTGCAGGTCGCTGGCAACATCGGTGAGCTCCGGGCGTTCGGCCAGGGCGTCCACCAGCTTGCCGCTCCACTCGCTGAGCAACTCGGCGTCGGGCGACGACATGCTGAACTGGTACTGGGTGCGGCTGACGCGGTCTTCTATGGTCAGATCCTGCACCGGCTGCATGAACAGGCGGATGTCGGACAGCTGATCGACTTCCGGCTGCAGGCGCTGAATCACCTGCGTCGCCGATACATCCCGTTCGCTGTGGGGCTTGAGGTTGATCAGCATGCGCCCGCTGTTGAGCGTGGCGTTGTCGCCGTCGACACCGATGTAGGACGACAGGCTGGCCACGGCAGGGTCTTGCAGAACGATCTTCGCCAGCGCCTGTTGACGCTCACTCATGGCAGCGAACGACACCGACTGCGGCGCCTCGGAAATGCCCTGGATCACCCCGGTGTCCTGCACCGGGAAGAAGCCTTTGGGCACCGCCAGGTACAGCAGTACGGTGACGCCCAGCGTCGCAATGGCCACCAGCAGAGTCAGCGGCTGGTGCTTGAGCACCCATTGCAACTTGCGCCCATAGGCAGCGATCAGCCAGTCAATCCACGCGCCGCTGGCACGGTAGAAACGCCCCTGCTCCTCTTCCCTGGGCTCACGCTTGAGCAAGCGCGCGCACATCATCGGCGTGAGGGTCAGGGACACCACCAGGGAAATCAGGATCGCCACGGCCAGGGTGATGGCGAATTCGCGGAACAAGCGCCCCACCACATCCGCCATGAACAGCAGTGGGATCAGCACCGCAATCAGCGAGAGGGTCAATGACACCAGTGTGAAGCCGATTTGCCTCGCGCCCTTGAGCGCGGCCTGCAGCGGGGTCTCACCCTCCTCCAGGTGGCGGGAGATGTTCTCCAGCATGACGATCGCATCATCCACCACAAAGCCGGTGGCGATGGTCATGGCCATCAGCGTCAGGTTGTTCACCGAAAAACCGGCCAGGTACATCACGCCAAAAGTGCCGATCAGCGACAACGGCACCGCCACCGACGGGATGATCGTCGCGCTCAGGCGACGCAGAAACAGGAAGGTGACGAGCACCACCAGCACGATGGAAATCAGCAATTCGTGCTGCACATCGCTGACCGACGCGCGAATGGTCTGGGTGCGGTCGGTGAGCACGACCACGTTGAGCCCGGCGGGCAGGTTGTCGGTGATGCTCGGCAGCAGCGCCTTGATCCGGTCGACCACCTCGATGACGTTGGCCCCCGGCTGACGCTGAATATTCAGCAATACGGCCTGGTTTTCGTTGGCCCAGGCAGCCAGACGCTCGTTTTCCGCGCCATCGACGATCTGCGCCACGTCTTTTAGCCGCAGCGGGCCGCCGTTGGCGTAGGCGAGAATCAGGTTGGCGTATTCCTCGGGGGACTTGAGCTGGTCGTTGGCGTCGAGCATCGACACCCGGGTCGGGCCGTCGAAGTTGCCCTTGGGTGTGTTGACGTTGGAGGCGCTGACCAGCGTGCGTACGTCGGACAGGTTCAGACCGTTGGCCGCCAGCGCCTCGGGGTTGACCTTGATGCGCACCGCCTGGCGCTGACCGCCGGCGATGCTGACCATGCCGACGCCGCTGATCTGGGCGATCTTCTGCGCCATGCGCGTGTCGACCAGATCGTTGAGCTTGGGCAGCAGCATGGTCTTGGAGGTGATCGCCAGGGTCAGCACCGGGGTGTCCGCCGGGTTGACCTTGTTGTAGGTCGGCGGCGCTGGCAGATCATTGGGCAGCAGGTTGGTGGCGCCGTTGATCGCGGCCTGCACCTCCTGCTCGGCAACGTCCATATTGATGTCGAGGCTGAAGCGCAGGGTGATCACCGAGGCGCCGCCGGAGCTGGTCGAGGCCATCTGTGTCAGCCCCGGCATCTGCCCGAACTGGCGCTCCAGCGGCGCGGTCACGGCACTGGTCATCACTTGCGGGCTGGCACCGGGGTACAGCGTCATGACGCGAATGGTCGGGTAATCCACCTGTGGCAAGGCCGACACCGGCAACAAGGTGTAGGCGATCAGGCCGGCCAGAACGATGGCCAGCATGCTCAGCGTGGTAGCGACCGGCCGCAGGATGAAAAGGCGTGACAGGTTCATACGTTGCCTTTCTTCACCGGCGTTGCGTCCGCCGACTCACTGGACGCTTTCGACGGATTGCCCTGCAGTTTCTGCCCTGGCGTGGTCGGCACTTGCTTGCTGTCGTTGACGATCTCGACGTCGCTACCGTCCTTCAGGCGGTCGGTGCCCTCCAGCACTACGCGATCGCCTGCGGCCAGGCCTTCGGTGATGACGGTGGAGTTTTCATCGGCCGGGCCAGTCTTGAGCTGACGAATGCGCACTTTCTTCTCGCCGTCCATGACGTACACGAAGGTGCCGTTGACGCCAAATTGCACCGCCGCCGAAGGCACCAGCACGACGTTCTTCATCGTGGTGGCAAGCAAGCGCGCATTGACGAACTGATTGGGGAACAGCGCTTCATCGTTGTTATCGAAGCGCGCCTTGAATTTCAGGGTGCCGGTGGTGATGTCGATCTGGTTGTCGATGCTCGCCAGCACGCCCCGAGCCTGCAGTTTGGTGTCGCCGCGATCCCAGGCTTCCACCAGCAGTTTGTCGCCGTTGCGGTAGTGGCTGAGCACGTCGGCCAGGTCTTTTTCCGGCAGGGTGAAGTTGACGGTAATCGGTTTGGTCTGGGTGATGACGGCCAGCGCGGTGGTGTCGTTGGCCGCGACCAAATTGCCCACGTCCAGTTGACGCAGGCCGATACGCCCGGAGATCGGGGCGCGAATCTGGGTGAAGTCGAGGTTGAGCTTGGCATCGCCCACGGCGGCCTGGTTGGTCTTGATGGTGCCCAGGTACTGGCCGACCTGGGACTCGGCGGTGTCCAGGGTCTGCTTGGCGATGCTGTCTTCTTTATACAGGTCCCGATAACGCTGTACGTCGATCTGCGCATTCTTGAGCAGCGCCTGATTCTGCATCAGCGTGCCCTCGGCTTGTTGCAGTGCGATCTGATAACTGCGCGGGTCGATCACCGCCAACAGGTCGCCAGCCTTGACCTGCTGACCCTCCTGGAAGTTGATCTTGACCAGCTCGCCCGCTACGCGACTGCGCACGTTGATGGTGTTCAACGCAGTCACGGTGCCCAGCGCCTTGTAGTAGATCGCAAACTCGCCAGTGGTCGCCGCCGCCACGCGCACGGGGACAGGACCCGTCGAGCCGCCAAAGCCCGGACGCGCGGCACCGGCCACTTTGCCGGCACCGCCACTGCGGCTGGCGCCCTTGCGTGGGGTCTCGCCATTTTGTGCGGTGGGCTCGGTTTTGCTGGCTGAGCCTGGCCAGTAATGCCAGCAGACACCCGCGACAATCAATAGAACCAGCAGGCTGATAAGCCAGCGACGGGAGTTACGAGGACCAGACGATTGCATGAATAAGTCAACCAGTGTGCGCGTGAGCGTCTTCGGGAGGCTGAACAATAAGCATAGTTACGTGCCAAGCAAAGGGCCTTTACCGGCAATTTACCGAGTGCTTACTTGGGTAAGGTGCTGAACTGCAAATAAAAACGGCCTGATCAGATCAGGCCGTAATATGTTGCCATGTATTGCCGCAAGCTGGGTCAATACGCAACCGACAGCGTGTTACTTCAAAACAGCCAGTGCTGCCTCGTAGTTCGGCTCCTGGCCGATCTCCGGAACCAGTTCGCTGTGCAGGACGGTATCGTTTTCGTCCAGCACCACCACGGCGCGGGTGGTCAGGCCAACCATGGGGCCGTCGGCGATGGCCACACCGTAGCTCTCCAGGAACTCGGCGCCGCGCATGGTGGAGAGGTTTTTCACGTTTTCCAGACCTTCAGCGCCGCAGAAACGGGCCTGGGCGAACGGCAGGTCGGCGGAGATGCACAGGACCACGGCGTTGTTCAGATCGTTGGCCTGGGCGTTGAACTTGCGCACCGAGGTGGCGCAGGTCGGGGTGTCGACGCTTGGGAAGATGTTCAGCACTTTGCGCTTGCCGGCAAAGGTTTCCAGAGTCACGTCGGACAGGTCCGCGCCAACCAGTTTGAAGGCCGGGGCCTTGCTGCCGACTTTCGGCAGCTCGCCGCTGATCTGTACCGGGGAGCCTCTACGAGTCACTTGAGCCATGAGCTGAGTCCTTATTCTTGAGGTTGCGGGTTTGCGATCAAGACCGGAAGTTAACCACGAAACAGACAAGCCACCTACCGCTGTACATGAATTTATTGTCCGTTGTGGTGCCCTGCCCCGGCTTTGTCCAGCAACCCCGGCCGGGCACACAGCTCCACCAGCCAATCGACGAACACCCGCACCCGCCGCGACATCTGCCGATGAGCCGGGTACAGCGCGGTCAGGGGCAGCCGGGTTTGCGGATATTCGGCCAGCACCTCGATCAGCTCGCCACGCTGCAAAGGCTCGGCAACGTGGTAATACGGCGTCTGCACCAGGCCATACCCCGCGCTGCACGCCGCCAGATAACCATCGGCGCTGTTGGTGGCCAGGCTCTTGGGCAGGCTCAGTTCCTGCTCCCTGCCCTCTATGACGAATTCCAGGCCATAGCGTTTATGGGTGGTGTTGGAGAAATATTCGATGACCCTGTGCCGCGCCAGGTCCTCAAGGGTCAAAGGCGTGCCGTAGCGTTCGAGGTAGCCGCGACTGGCACACACCACCTGGCGCATCTGCGCCAGCGGGCGCGCCACCAGCGAGTGATCCAGCGCCTGACCGCCGCGAATCACGCAATCGAAACCCTCACGAATCAGGTCCACCGGGCGATCCGTCATGCCCACTTCCAGCTCAAGCCCGGGGTAGCGCTCGGTGAACTCGGGCAGCGCCGGCATGAGAATCAGACGCCCGAACCCCGCAGGCATGTCGACCCGAAGCACCCCTTCCGGCGCTTTCGCCACGCAAGAGAACACCGACTCGGTGTCATCCAGATCGTTAAGCAGGCTGACGCAGCGCTGGTAATAGGCCTGGCCGTCCAACGTCGGCGTGACCTGCCGGGTGGTGCGCAGGAGAAGCTGCACGCCGAGGTGGGCTTCGAGCTGTTTGATCAGGATGGTCACCGAGGCGCGGGGCATGTGCAGGCTGTCTGCAGCCTTGCCGAAACCGCCCAGTTCGACGATGCGGGTGAAGGCGCGCATGGCGTTGAATCGGTCCATGCCGGCTCCTGGTGGGGTCATTATTTAGAAAATAAGAATAGTGAAAGCACTTTTAGCCGGTTTATCCCGAATCTGTCGAGAGGCAACAATGGGCAGGTATCGAATCCTGTCTACAACAGCCAGAAGGAACCCCTCATGCAAACGCGTCAACTCGGCAAAAACGGCCCCAACGTGTCGGCCATCGGCTTGGGCTGCATGGGCATGACCGATTTCTACACCACAGGCGGCGACACCCAGGAAGCCATCGCCACGATCCATCGCGCGCTGGAGTTGGGCGTCACGCTGTTCGACACCGCCGACATGTACGGCCCCCACACCAACGAGGAACTGCTGGGCAAAGCCCTGGCGGGCAAGCGGGATCAGGCGTTCATCGCCAGCAAGTTCGGCATCGTGCGCACACCCGGCGACGCCGCGGCCCGAGGCGTTGACGGCAGCCCTGAATACATTCGCAACGCTATCGACGGCACATTGAAGCGACTGAAGATCGACACCCTGGACCTGTATTACCAGCACCGCATCGACCCGAAGATAGCCATCGAGGAGTCGGTCGGCGCGCTGGCTGATCTGGTCAAGGAAGGCAAGGTGCGGTACCTGGGGCTCAGCGAGGCCTCGGCGAATACCCTGAAACGGGCGCAGAAAGTCCACCCGATCGCTGCGCTGCAAACCGAATATTCGCTGTGGAGCCGTGAACCCGAGGAAAACGGCGTGCTGGAAACCTGCCGTCGCTTGGGCATCGCTTTCGTGCCTTACAGCCCGCTGGGACGCGGTTTTCTCACCGGCACCCTGAAAAGCCCGGATGATTTTGCTGCCGACGACTATCGCCGCAGCAGCCCGCGTTTTCAGGGTGAGAACTTTGCCAAGAACCTGTTGCTGGTGGAAAAGGTTCAGCAACTGGCCGCAGACAAAGGCGTCAGCGCAGGCCAACTGGCATTGGCCTGGGTGCTGGCTCAGGGCAATGACGTGATCCCGATTCCGGGCACCAAGCAGCGCAAGTATCTGGAGGAGAACGTTGCGGCGCTGGACGTAACGCTCAGCGCGGCGGAACTGCAGGCGTTGAAGGCGCTGTTCCCGGTCGCCGCAGTAGCCGGTGGGCGTTATCCGGAAGCGGCGATGAAGCTGGTGAATGGCTGAATCCGTCTGTAGCAGCGCGCTTGCCCGCGATGATGTTGTGCCAGACATCAGTGGGGTGTCGGGTTATTCACATCGCGGACAAGCGCGCTTGCGCATCAGAGCCTGAACGCCTAGAAATCCCGTTTGTAGAAGATATCCAGCGAGCTCGCCACGCCACCCGCCGCTTCCAAATAAACCTTCTTGCTCAGCATGTAGCGCAAGGCAATGGTGTTGGCCGGTTCGAACACCCCCACCCCATAACGCAGGCTGAGTTTGTCGGTGATTTTGCCGCTGGCGACCACCGCGGTCTTGTCGCCACTGCCCGACGTGTCCAGATCGAAATCCTTGATCCCAAGGCCCGACGCGAGTTTGCCTGCCGTCGACGAGCTGCCCGCCAGCCCCAGCGCCAGTGCCGCCTGGGCGACCATGTTGTTGTCCTCGCCGTTGGTGCTCAATGGGCGACCCAGCACCAGATACGATAACGCCTGCTCCTGACTCATGGCCGGTTCCGAGAACACCGTTGTCGTGGGTTGCTCGGCGCTGCCGCTCAGGCGAATACCGGCAATCACGTCATCGGTCTGACGTATCGCCTCGATGTCCAGGTAAGGCTGATCCACCGGCCCTGCGAACAGCAGTCGCGCCTTGCGGATGGTCAAGCGCTGGCCGTAGGCGCGATACCGGCCGTCATTGAGGCTCAGCTCGCCTCGGGTGTCGAGGTTGTCACCGATGTGCACGTGCCCCGCCAGATTGGCTGTCAGCCCGAAACCACTGAAGCTGAGCGTTTCCTGACCGACCTCGACGTTGACGTCCATGGCGATCGCCATCGGCGGTTTGCCCTCTTTGGTCTGCGCGCCGACGATCACGGTGTCGTCTGACACCTTGACCGTTGACGGCGGCAACTGGCGAACAGTGATCTCGCCTTTGGGGATCAGCACCTTGCCGGACACCGCGAGCTTGTCGCCCTGCAGGGTGATTTTCAGATCCGGCGCCGCTTCCAGCTTGGCATAGGGCTCGACGGTGATCGGCAGCCGCGAGCCCTGCAGACTGATATCAACGTCCAGCGCCTCGGCCCAACCAATGTGCCCGCCGATGCTGCCTTGCCCAGTCGGCCCGCTGGTCCAGTTGCCCTTGAGCTGCACGTTCTCGCCTGCGATCAACGCCTGCACATTGAGTTTTTCCAGGCTGATCGGCAGTTCCGGACCCGACACCTCGCCGCCGCTCAAGGCGACGTTGCCGTTGACCTGCGGCGCCAGCAGCGTGCCGGAAATACGCCCGCTGCCATTGAGCTTGCCGTTGAGCTTCTCGATCATCGGCACGAAGGGTCGCGCCACCGACACGTCCAGCCCGCTCAGGTTGAAATCGCCGCTGACCGGCTTGTTTTTGGCCAGCGGGTCGATGGTCAACCGCGCCAGCAGATCACCGAGCTTGCCGCCACGAAAGTCCAGGCTGGAGTCGACCTTTTTCGGCGTCAGGCTGCTGGTCAGCTTGAGCGTCTGATAGGGAAAATCCAGCCACCGATCCTTGTCCTTGACCCGCAGGGTGCCGCCGCTGACGTCGATCACGATCTGGCCATTGGGGCCTGCCGCTGGCACGTCCAGTTGAACGTCGGCGTTGAGCGAGCCCTTCCAGGCGAAATCCTTGGGCAGCCATTGCGCCAGGCTTTCCAGCGGGAACTGCTTGAGGTGATAACGCAGGCGCGGGTCAGGCATCAGGCGCTGATCTTCGCCACACAGGCTGGCCGGCCCGGACGCCCAGCAATGGGCGCCAAAATTGATCTTGCCGTCCGCCAGACGCTCCAGTCTGGCCGGTTGTTGCAGCTTCCAGTCCTGGCCGCCAGTCTGGATATCGCCACTGGTCAGACGCCCGCGCCAGTTGCCCTTGTCCAGCGTGCCGTCAAGCGCCAGTGCGAGTTTGAGCAGCGGGCCTTGCAGGTCCAGCTTCAGCTGTTGCTTTTTGATATCGCCCTGGCCGTTGACCGTCAGCGTGCCCAACGCGGTGTCGCCGGTCTGGATGCCGGTGGTTTTCAAATCGATATTCGCCCGTTGAGCGCCGTCCAGTTTTGCCGCCAGGGTCAGGCTTTGCAGCTTGTTGGCCTCGTAGGCCAGTTGGGAGCCTTGCAGGGCAAGCTGCCCCTGAGGCGCCTGCAATGTACCCGCCAGATCCAGACGGCCCTTGGCCTGACCTTGCAAGCGTGGCCATAGCTGGCCCAGATGCGGCAGGTTCAGGTCCAGTTGGCCGGCTAGCTTCTGTTGCAGGCTGCCGCTGCCTTGGATGCGGTTGTCACCCAGGCGAATATCCAGCGCGCTGAGGTTCCATTTGTCTCCCGCGCCGTCGGCCTTGGCTTGCAGTACCGCAGACTGGCCCCGTAGACGGCCCTTGAGGTCAAGATCGGCATTGAGGTTCAGTTGCTCGTTCTTGAACGCGCCCTTGCTGCGCAGCGGGCCTGCCAGCGACCCCGGCAATTCGCCCACCCAGAACGAAGGATCGATGGCACTGAGGTCCAGCGCGGTGTCCCAGGACACGCCATCGGCAAAGCCGACGTTGACGTGACCGCTGGCCTTGCCCTGCCCCGCGACCAACTCCAGTTGTGGCAGGAAGATCTGTTTCAGGTCGCCACTGAACGGGCTGGTCAGACTGAACGGTCCGGCAGGCCCCTTGAATGCCCCGGCGAAGTTGCCGAGGTATTTGCCGTCGGTGTAGGAGACTTCGCCGGTGAAGGTATGAATGCTGACTTGTGGTTCGTCGATCACCGGGTACAGGCGATGCCACGGGAAGTCCAGCCAGTCGATTTTAGCGTCGGCGCTCAGCCCCTTTTGCCAGTCGACCTTGCCGCTCACTTTCAGGCGCTGTTCCGGACTGGCAGTCAGATCCAGCGTGGCGATGTCCGCGCCGTTAGCATCGACGCGGCCTTGCAATGCCAGGCTAACCGGGCCTTGTTCGGCGGGCAGCGTCGCGTTGCCGACAATCCCGTAACCATGGGCCATATCCCCTGTGGCGTTCAGCGTCAGGGTGTTGAGCTGAAGGGTGTCCGGCAGGTCCGCGCTCGGCTTGAAGCTGTCACTGGTGATCGCCAGTTGCGCAGGCAGGTTTTCCACCAGTGGCTGCAATTGGCCCACCAGCCTGGCGTCGATGTAGCCGTGGGTCTGGGCGTTCAGGTTCAGGGTCCTGAGCAGGTCGCCGTCGACGTTCAAGGTCAGCGAAAGCGGCTGGCCATCGACATCCGGCAGCTTGACCTGGCCCTGAGCCGTCAATGGCCAGTCGGCGATCGGTTTGAGCAGGCCTGTCAGGTCAAGCACGATGTCGTCCCGTTGCGCGTGGACCGAATCGATCTTCAGCCCGTCGGCGGTCCAGTGCGCAGCCAGCTGCACATCGCGCACCTGCTCGGTGCCATCCAGATACAGGCTGCCCACCTGCACACGCCCCAGCTCCAGTGCCACGGGCAACTTGAGGTCGGGCAGCGTGATCGGGCCGCTGCTCTCTTCGCCCGCGGACGGCGCGAAGTGCAGGCGAATGTCGCCGGTTTGCAGATTGTCGATGCACAGGGTCATGCGCGCCAGGCAAGACGGCGACCAGGCGAACACCGGCGCGTCCACTTCCACTTTGCTGTCACCCTGCTGCCAGACCAGCGAATCGGCTTGCCACTGGCCGCCCAGATGCCCGGAGAAGTTCTGCACCTGCAAACCTGGCACCCTCTCCAACGCCCAGCGGCTGCCAGGTTGCGTGCCCAGTACGACCCAGAGTGTCAGCGCAATCAACAGCACCAGCCCGAGCAGGCCCAGCGCGAAATAAACAGCAATACGTTTCAACAGTGCCGTACGCGTCACAGTTCAGGTCCCATCGAGAAATGCAGACGTATACCGCCGTCGTCGTCCAGTGCGTGAGCCAGGTCCAGACGCAGAGGGCCAACGGGCGAAACCCAGCGAACACCGATACCGACGCCGGTTTTCAGGCTGGGGAAGTCCAGAGAGTTGAAGGAGTTGCCTTGATCGACAAAAGCTGCGACGCGCCACTTTTCAGCGATCGAATACTGGTACTCGGCGCTGCCGGCGACCATGTAGCGACCGCCGATCTTATCGCCGTCGGAGTTCTCCGGGGACAGCGACTGGTAGTCATAGCCGCGCACGCTCTGATCGCCACCGGCGAAGAACCGTAACGACGGCGGGATGGATTTGTAACCGTTGGTGGCCGTGCCGCCCACCTGAATCCGGCCGAGCAAGCGATGATTCTGCGCAATCGTCGTCAGGCCTTTGATCAGTGCAGTGCCATGCAGCACATTGGCGTCTGACCCCAGCCCTTCTTTGGCGACCTCGCTTTCGAATTGCAGGCGATAGCCGTTGTGTGGGTCGATGCGGTTGTCGCTGCGCAGGTAGGAATAGCTGATGCCGGGCATAAGCAAGGTGCTCAGCCCTTCGTCATTGCCCAGCCGGTATTCTTCACGCTGCCATTTGAGGGAAATCACCCGCTCCCAGCCACTGGGCAATTTGCTGTGCCACTCCGGCCCCACGGTCAGCAGCTTGCTCAGGCTGTCGGTGTCGGCGATTTCTTCATATTGATAGCCGCCGGCAAAGCGCAGTTTGTCGGTGAGCGGCGGGTCCAGCGGGATGTCGTAGAACAGCCCGACATTCTGCCGAGGGGCCGAGAGCTCCGATTCGATGCCGTAGCTGTGGCCCTGCGGATTGACCCAGTGCCGCGTCCAGTTGGCCTTCACCCGTGGCCCGACGTCGGTCGAGTACCCCACGCCAAGCCCCATGGTGCGGGGCTTGCGTGTCTGCAACTGGACATCGACCGGAATCACCTGACCTTGCGCGGCGGTGGGCGACGCATCCACGCGCACGCCCTCGAAATAGCCGCTGGACTGCATGGCCTGATTGAGGTCGGCGATCAGCTCGGAATCGTAAGGGGTGTTCTGCTTGAACGGCACCATGCGCAGCAGCAGGTCTTCGTCGAAAGGCGCATCGCCGCTGAAGGTGACCTTGCCCAACGAGAAACGCGGGCCGCTGTCGTAGATCAGCTCGATGTCAGCCACCCCGGCGCGTGGATCAACCAGCAGACGCTGGGTCACGAAGCGGCCGTTGAAGAAGCCATAACGCGCCGCCTGATTCTGGATCAGCTTTTTTGCATCGTCGTAGTGACCGTGATTGAGCACCGCGCCTGATTTGAGCGCGTCGCTTTTTGGGACTTTGAAGGCTTTCAACTGGCTGGCAGGGCCCTCGATGCGCACCGTGACGTTGCGCAGGTGCACCGGCTCGCCGGGCTGCACGGTCAGGACCAGGTGCAGGTCCTTGTCGACGCGCTTGACCTCGCTGTCGATCTGCGCCTGGTAGTAGCCAAGGGCCTGGGCGGCTTTTTGCGCCTGCTCGACGGCGCCCACGCTGAAACGCTCGAGCGCCTGCTCATCACGCTCGCCAAGGCTGCCCACGTACCCTTCAATGTTGGATTTGAGCTCGGAGTTGGAGGGTTTGATCCGCACGTCCAGCTGGGCATCGGCGAATGCCGCACAGCTGGACAACATCAGGAGAAAACCGCTGGTGAATCGACCGGGAAACTTCATAGGCGCGGATGCTAACACGTACGGCGGGGACGTCTGGAACCCGCAAAAGGAGTGAGATGGCGCGCGTTCAAGCCATCGAACCCAATGAAGCCTGGGGGTTGGGGTGAAAAAACACGTGCTCGCGGATAGGTCCTACAGCGATTTCGCCGATTTCCTCATAGCCCTGTCGCTTGTAGAACTCAAGGTAATGTCCATTGCCCGTGTCCAGAACAATGCCTTGGGAATGCTCATCCACCGCGCACCAGTCATGCAGAGCCTGCAACAGCTGTTCGCCGTAGTGCTGCCCTTGAAAATCCGGATGAATGCCGAACAGCGGCAGCACATGCACGGCGTCTGACGGCAGGCAAGCCAGCACGGCCTGGTAGTACTCCAGATACCGTTGGGTGCAACGCAACCCCGTGCCCATCACCATGCGCAGACGCCACGCCCAGCTTTCGGTGATGCCCAGTCGGCGCTGGGGCGGCGCGATCAGTGCCACGCCTACCAGGCGGTCTTCAACGAACAGCCCCAGCGCCGGCATGTCCTGCAGAAAATGCTGTTTGACCAGTTCTCGAATGGTTGCGCGCACTCGCTGCTCGTAACCCGAGCGCCCGGATTCAAACAGATAAGCGAAGCTCGGCTCATGGCGATAGGCCTGATACAGCAGCGAGCGCGACTCGCGGAAGTAGCCGCTGTCCAGCTGGCGAATCTGGGCCGGTGCGTGGGCGGATTCAGGCATGGGATCGAGTTCCTTTCAGTAACCGACCGCCTCGTTCGGGCGGATTCGCGGTGGCAGGCAAGCGGTATGGCGTCAAGGGGTTCGAGTGGTAGCCCGTAAAGACAGTTCCAGCGAATTCTGCGGTCGTTGCATTCAGCGTAGCAGCCCCGCTGCTCAGGTCGATTGGCTTGCAGCGCTGGCCGTCGACAGGCAGGTCAGCTAGCATCGCTGTTTGATTTTTGCCAGGACTGCCGTCTATGAAAATTGTGTCTTTCAACATCAACGGCCTGCGCGCCCGTCCGCATCAACTGGCGGCGCTGATTGAAAAACACCAGCCTGATGTCATCGGCCTGCAGGAAACCAAGGTCTCGGACGATCAGTTTCCCCAGGCCGAGATCGAAGCGCTGGGCTACCACGTGCACTTCCATGGCCAGAAAGGCCACTATGGCGTCGCCCTGCTCTCGCGCCAGGCGCCGCTGAGCATGCACAAGGGTTTTGACACCGATGACGAAGAGGCTCAGCGCCGTTTCATCTGGGGCACCTTCGCCGATCGCAACGGCCTGCCGGTGACGGTCATGAATGGCTATTTTCCCCAAGGTGAAAGCCGCGACCACCCGACCAAATTCCCGGCCAAGACCAAGTTTTACGCCGATCTTCAGCAACTTCTGGAAACACGTTTCCGTAATGACCAACCGCTGGTGGTCATGGGTGACGTCAACATCTCTCCGGAAGACAGCGACATCGGCATCGGCCCTGACAACGCCAAACGCTGGCTGAAAACCGGCAAATGCAGCTTTCTGCCCGAGGAGCGCGAGTGGATGGCCAAACTGAAGAACTGGGGTCTGGTCGACAGCTTCCGCCATCTCTACCCCGAAGTGATCGATCAGTTCAGCTGGTTCGACTACCGCAGCCGCGGTTTCGAGGACCAGCCCAAGCGCGGGCTGCGTATCGACCTGATTCTGGCCTCCCACGGCCTGCAGCCGCGCATCAAGGCGGCGGGCGTGGATTACGATCTGCGCGGCATGGAAAAACCTTCGGATCATGCGCCGATCTGGCTTGAATTGAGCTGATTGCTTCTGCCCGAAGGGCGTAGGCGTCTGGCTTGCCGACGATGCGCTGCGCAGCAGCGGTGAAACCGGCGAATGCGGTGTATCTGAACAAGCGCGGAGTGAAGGTGCTACTACCACTTCGCGCTGGATTGTCAGCAAGCTGAACCCCTACGGCCTCCGGCCAGAATCACATGCAGCTCCCGACAGAGCATGAAAGCATTTGTCATATACCGGTAACGCATCTGTCTTATTCTCCGGCCACTTTCGGCCATTAATAAGATGCCGCCCATGCAGCGCACCCGCTTTTTCTGCTCCCTCCATGCAGGACTTCTGACCTTTTTCCTCCCGCTTTGGGCCTGTGCGGCTGCCCTGCCCGCACCTGCCGACGGCACGCCCGCGCTACGCATTCAGGGCTCAAACACCCTTGGCGCACAGTTGGGGCCGGCGCTGGTCATGGGCCTGCTGGCTCAGCAAGGCGCGCAAGGCATTCAGCTGCAAACCGGGGCCAAACCCAACGAGATGCGCATCGTCGGTGGCCTGCCTTCCGGGCAAGTCAGCATCGACGTGGCGGCCCATGGCTCCAGCACCGGTTTCGCGGCGCTCAAAGCCGGTCACGCGGATATTGCCGCCTCCTCCCGCCCGATCAAGACCAGCGAAGCCAACGAACTGGCGAACCTTGGAGATCTACGTGGCCCTGACGCCGAGCAAGTGATCGCCATCGACGGCGTGGCAGTGATCCTGCACCCGTCCAACCCGCTTCGCGAGCTGAGCATCGCGCAACTGGCCAAGGTATTTTCCGGGGAGATACGTGACTGGGCGGAATTGGGTGGCGCGAGTGGCGCGATTCACCTGTACGCACGTGATCAACAATCCGGTACGTTCGACACCTTTAATGAACTGGTCCTGGCCAAGTCCGGCAAGAAGCTTGCCCAGGATGCCAAGCGGTTCGAATCCAGCGAAGCGCTGTCCGACGACGTCAGCCAGGACCGCCAAGCCATCGGTTTCATCGGCCTGCCCTATGTGCGCCGGGCCCGGGCGGTGGCAATCGTCGATGGCGAATCGAAGCCGATGCTGCCGACCATCAGCCTCATCGCCACCGAAGACTACCCCCTGTCGCGACGGCTGTATTTTTACCTGCCGCCCGACGCGAAACAGCGCTGGGCCAACGCCTTGGTGCGCTTCGCCCAGAGCCCGCAGGGGCAGTCAATCGTCGCGCAGTATGGCTTTGTCGCGCAGACCGTTCAGGCGATGAAGGTGCGCGCCACTTCCGATATGCCGGCCGATTATCAAAAGCTGACCCGTGAAGCAGAGCGCCTCTCAGTGAATTTCCGCTTCGCCCAGGGCAGCGCCACGCTGGACACCAAGGCACGCCTGGATCTCAAGCGGGTGGTGGACTACCTAAAGGCGAACGACAAACTGAATCAGAAAGTAACGCTGGTGGGTTTTGGCGATGCGAAAAGCGACCCCGCACGGGCACAGTTGCTGTCCAGATTGCGTGCGATGGCCGTGCGGCGGGAGTTGCTCAAAGACAACGTAATCCTGCGTGATGTAAGCGGTTTCGGCGACGAAATGCCCGTGGCGGCGAACGATGCCGATGAGGGACGAATCAAGAACCGCCGGGTCGAGGTGTGGGTGGAGTAGCAGGCAGACAAATCGAAGCAGCCAACACCGATGAATCTGTGGGAGCGAATTCATTCGCGAAAAATCCTTCAGTCGACACATCTGCATCGGCTGGACAGGCCTCTCGCGAATGAATTCGCTCCCACAGTTTTTACACTGCGTAGGTTTTAGTGATGCTCGCTACGCATCAGCTCTTTGGGCACATATTTGCCCACTTCGTACTTGCCTATCGCTGCGCGGTGCACTTCATCCGGGCCGTCCGCCAAACGCAGCGTGCGCTGCATGGCGTACATGTAGGCCAGCGGAAAATCCCCCGACACCCCGGCGCCGCCGTGGATCTGGATCGCCCGATCGATCACCCGTAGGGCCACGTTCGGGGCGACGACCTTGATCTGCGCGATCTCGCTTTTGGCCACCTTGTTACCGACTGTGTCCATCATGTAGGCCGCTTTCAGGGTCAACAGGCGCGCCATGTCGATTTCCATGCGCGAGTCGGCGATCTTGTCGATGTTGCCGCCCAGACGCGCCAACGGACGACCGAACGCCGTGCGCTGCACCGAACGTTTGCACATCAATTCCAGCGCCCGTTCAGCCATGCCGATGGAGCGCATGCAATGATGAATCCGCCCCGGCCCAAGACGCCCCTGAGCGATTTCGAAGCCCCGGCCTTCACCCAACAGTACGTTTTCGTACGGCACGCGGACGTTTTCGAACAGTACTTCGGCGTGACCGTGGGGGGCGTCGTCATAGCCGAACACCGGCAGTGGCCGCACAATCTTCACGCCAGGCGTATCGGTGGGCACCAGAATCATCGAATGTTGCTGATGACGCGGCCCGTCAGGGTTGCTCAGGCCCATGAAGATCATGATCTTGCAGCGAGGGTCACAGGCGCCAGAGGTCCACCATTTACGGCCATTGATGACCCATTCGTCGCCGTCGCGCACGGCACGGGCGGCCATGTTGGTGGCGTCGGACGAGGCGACATCCGGTTCGGTCATGGCAAAAGCCGAGCGAATCTCCCCGCGCAGCAATGGCTCCAGCCACTGCTGTTTCTGCGCTTCGCTGGCGTAACGCACCAGCACTTCCATGTTGCCGGTGTCGGGCGCGGAGCAATTGAAGGGCTCAGGCCCCAGCAGCGACCGACCCATGATTTCGGCCAGGGGTGCGTATTCCAGGTTGGTCAGCCCTGCCCCCAGCTCCGACTCCGGCAGAAACAGATTCCACAGGCCTTCGGCTTTGGCACGCGCCTTGAGCTCTTCCATGATTGCGGTCGGCTGCCAGCGATCCCCTTCAGCCACCTGACGCTCGAATACCGGCTCGGCCGGATAGACATAGGCGTCCATGAACGCCGTGACGCGCTCGCGCAGTTCCTGGACCTTGGGGGAGTAAGCGAAATCCATGGGCAGCTACCTTCTGGTGAGGTGTTTCAAGACATGACGAGGATGCTAGATGAGGGCTCTCTATTTATCTAACCTATTCTCGGCGTGTATTAACATTCATCACTGATATATGATCGACCCGTTTCTGTACGAAAGTCCCAACAACAAAAACAGCGTGAGGCGCACAGCAATGAACCTGAGCAAGGTCGATCTCAATCTCTTTATTGTCTTTGACGCCATCTACACCGAAGCCAACCTGACCCGCGCCGGTCAGATTGTCGGCATCACCCAGCCCGCCGTGTCCAACGCGCTGGCCCGCCTGCGGGAAACCTTCAACGATCCGTTGTTCGTACGCACCGCTCAAGGCATGGTGCCAACGCCCATGGCGCAGAACATCATCGGCCCGGTGCGCAACGCCCTGTCGCTGTTGCGGGTGTCGGTGCAGGAAAGCCGGATTTTCAACCCCCAGCAGGCGAACAAGAATTACCGCATCAGCATGACCGACCTTACCGAGGCGATTATCCTGCCCGCGCTGTTTCAGCGCCTGCGCCGCCTGGCCCCGGCGGTGACCATCGAAAGCTTCCTGTCCAAACGCCGGGAAACCACCAAAGAGTTGGCCGCCGGGCGTCTGGACTTTGCCGTGGATGCGCCGCTCAACACCGACCCACAGGTGCGTCACGTCAAGTTGATGGAAGACAGCTATGTCTGCGCCATGCGCAAGGGCCATCCACTGGCACAAAAAGGCTCGATCACCCTGGACGATTATCTATCGGTGGCGCACATCCACATTTCCAGCCGTCGCAGCGGCTTGGGTTACGTCGACCTGGCATTGGGCAAAATGGGCATCCAGCGCAAGGTTGCCCTGCGTTCGCAACACTATCTGATGGCCTCCCAGGTGCTGCATCAGACCGACATGGTCATGACCGTTCCGGAACGCTTTGCCCGTCGCAACGACTTGCATTTCGTGCAGCTGCCGGTCAACGACGTGCCTAGCGTGGAAACCCACCTGTACTGGCATGAAAGCACTGACCAAGACCCGGCCAATCGCTGGATGCGCGAGCAGATCATCGAGTTGTGTCAACAAGTGGTGGCGCAGGAACGCAAGCTTGAGAAAGAGCTTGAAGTCGCAGTCAAATAATCGACCTGCACCGCTCCCACAGGTCATGACCGTTCGGAATACGCCTTATACCTTGACGTTAACGTCAAGGTCGCCGTACGTTAGCTCGATGCCTCCTCAGTTCGAGCCTTCCCATGAGCCACCCGACCTACAGCATTTCCGACTTGGCCCGCGAGCTGGACATCACCACTCGCACCATTCGCTTTTATGAAGAGCAAGGCATGCTCAGCCCCGAGCGGCGCGGGCTGGAGCGTGTCTACTCCGCGCGAGACAAGGTCACCCTCAAGCTGATCCTGCGAGGCAAACGCATCGGTTTCTCCCTCGCCGAGTGCCGCGACCTGATCGGCCTGTACGACCCCACCGGCGATAACCAGAAGCAGCTCACCACCATGCTGGAAAAAATCGCCGAACGCCGCGCGCAGCTCGATCAGCAGTTGCTCGACATTCAGCAGATGCAGCTGGAGCTGGACACCGCCGAAGAGCGCTGCAAGGCTGCGCTTAGTCATTGCCTTTAAAAACAACATGATAAAGCACATACCTGAAATCGATTCGAGGTGAAACCCGCTATGCCGCTCCCACAACGCGTACGCCTGGTCGAAGTTGGCCCCCGCGATGGCCTGCAGAACGAATCCCGCCCCATCGAGGTGGCGGACAAGGTCCGTCTGGTGGACGACCTCACCGAGGCAGGCCTTTCCTACATTGAAGTCGGCAGTTTCGTATCGCCCAAATGGGTCCCGCAGATGGCCGGTTCCGCCGAGGTGTTTGCCGGCATTCAACGCAAGGCCGAGGTGACCTATGCCGCTTTGGCGCCCAACCTGCGCGGTTTCGAAGATGCCCTCGCTGCGGGGGTGAAGGAAGTGGCCGTGTTTGCCGCGGCGTCCGAGGCGTTTTCTCAGCGCAACATCAACTGCTCGATCAGCGAAAGCCTCGATCGCTTCCTGCCGATCATGGAAGCCGCGCGCCTGCACGGCATCCAGGTGCGTGGGTATGTGTCCTGCGTGCTGGGCTGCCCGTACGAAGGCGCCGTGGCGCCGAAACAGGTGGCCTCGGTGGCCAACGAGCTGTACGCCATGGGCTGTTACGAAGTGTCACTGGGCGACACCATTGGCACCGGTACACCGGGCGCCACCCGGGAGTTGATCGACGCCGTGGCCGGGCAGATTCCCCGAGGCAGGCTGGCCGGGCACTTCCATGACACCTATGGCCAGGCGCTGGCCAATATCTACGCAAGCCTCCTGGAGGGCATCCAGGTGTTCGACAGCTCGGTCGCAGGGCTGGGCGGCTGTCCTTATGCCAAAGGCGCGACAGGCAATGTCGCGACAGAAGATGTGCTGTACATGCTCGATGGCCTAGGTATCGGCACCGGCGTCGATCTCGCAAAGCTGATTGCTGCCGGTCAGCGCATCAGCGACGTGCTGGGCCGTGCCAACGGCTCACGAGTGGCGAAGGCACGTTTGTCGGGCTGATGTGCGACAAGTTGTCACACAGTGTTACCCTGCTTGGCATTGAAGCGCGGGAAACGGGTAACACGGAAACACCGATCATGATTTCGGTGATGAGCTGATCGGGCCGTTTCTCTGGAAGCCACGGTTTCCGGGCCATCGTAAAAATTGGCATGGCTTCTGCTATGTCTTACGTACAACAAAAATAAAAAATCGCAGTAACCCAATAAAAACACGACGTATCGGCTCTGCCATAACAAGAACAAGACGGACAGAGACGCAGCTAACTGATTTTTTTGGAGTGGATCGCTTTGTGAGGCTCAGGCCTCTCGACCGGGCAGAGAACAATAAAACGACCTTCAGGTCGCTCCCGTACCGGATGAATCGCAAGATCAAAGCATCAGCGCTCAAAAAAATACGTTTGCTCTTGACCCCGGATGGGGGTCGCTCAAAAAAGCAAAAAAGGTTTGGCCACCAAAAACAACAACAGGCCGCCTAAAAACAAAAAAGAGCATGCAACTGAAATAACTTGGAGGGGAGCCCTGGCTCCCCTTCGTGCTGTCTGGCGTTTGTAAAATCCCCTCTTTGCTGAACTCCCTCGCTGCAGCTGCACGGCTTGCCGGCGGTGGCGTCTGCACAATCGCTGCCGCCGGCAAGCCGTGCTGCTACAAGAGCGAGTCTCAATCCTCCCCCTTCATCGGCCCTCGTTGACATCCTCACGCCCGCAGGTTTACGTTAACGTAAAGGTGATACAGAGTATTGCCCTCTGACAGCCCCTCCAAAAACAACAAGAGAACGCAGTCTCATGAATTACCCCACCCTCAATTTCGGCCTCGGCGAAACCATCGACATGCTGCGTGACCAGGTACACGCCTTTGTCGCCGCTGAACTGGCACCCCGCGCGGCGCAAATCGACAAGGACAACCTGTTTCCCGCCGACATGTGGCGCAAGTTCGGCGAGATGGGTCTGCTCGGCATTACCGTTGATGAACAGTACGGCGGCGCGGGCCTGGGCTATCTGGCACACGTGGTGGCGATGGAAGAAATCAGCCGGGCCTCGGCGTCGGTGGCGCTGTCTTACGGCGCGCATTCCAACCTGTGCGTCAACCAGATCAACCGTAACGGCAACCCTGAACAGAAAGCTCGGTACCTGCCCAAGCTGATCAGCGGCGAGCACATCGGTGCGCTGGCCATGAGCGAACCCAACGCCGGTTCCGATGTGGTGTCGATGAAACTGCGCGCCGACAAACGTGGCGACCGCTTCGTGCTCAACGGCAGCAAGACCTGGATTACCAACGGCCCCGACGCCAACACCTACGTAATCTACGCCAAGACTGATCTGGAAAAAGGCCCTCACGGCATCAGCGCGTTCATCGTCGAGCGTGACTGGAAAGGCTTCTCGCGCAGCAACAAGTTCGACAAGCTGGGCATGCGTGGCTCCAACACCTGCGAGCTGTTCTTCGATAACGTGGAAGTCCCGGAAGAAAACCTGCTGGGCACCCTCAACGGCGGCGTGAAGGTATTGATGAGCGGCCTGGATTACGAGCGCGTCGTGCTCTCCGGCGGCCCGACCGGGATCATGCAGGCCTGCATGGACGTGGTGCTGCCTTACATCCACGACCGTAAACAGTTCGGCCAGAGCATCGGCGAATTCCAGCTGATTCAGGGCAAGGTCGCCGACATGTACACCCAACTCAACGCCTGCCGCGCCTACCTCTACGCCGTGGCCCAGGCGTGTGAGCGCGGCGAGACCACGCGCAAGGACGCCGCCGGGGTGATCCTCTACAGCGCCGAGCGTGCGACGCAGATGGCCCTGGACACGATCCAGATCCTCGGCGGCAACGGCTACATCAATGAATTCCCCGCCGGACGTCTGCTGCGCGACGCCAAGCTGTACGAAATCGGCGCGGGGACCAGCGAGATCCGTCGCATGCTGATCGGTCGCGAATTGTTCAACGAAACCCGCTGAGCGCATCGGAGGCTGCATGACTACCCTGCACACCCGCATCAACCCGCGCTCGGCGCAGTTTTGCGCCAACAGCGAAAGCCTGCGCGCCCAGGTCGACGCCTTGCACACACTGCTCGCTCAGGTGCACCAAGGCGGCGGCGCCAAGGCTCAGGAACGCCACACCTCGCGGGGCAAACTGTTGCCCCGCGAGCGCATCAACCGCCTACTCGATATCGGCTCGCCCTTCCTTGAGATCAGCCAGCTCGCCGCCCACGGGGTGTATGGCGAAGACGTGCCCGCAGCAGGCGTCATCGCCGGGATTGGCCGCGTCGAGGGCGTCGAATGCATGATCATCGCCAACGACGCGACGGTCAAAGGCGGCACCTACTACCCCCTTACGGTCAAAAAACACCTGCGTGCCCAGACCATCGCCCAGCAGAATCGCCTGCCGTGCATTTATCTGGTGGACTCAGGCGGTGCGAACCTGCCGCGCCAGGACGAGGTGTTCCCCGATCGCGAGCACTTCGGTCGCATCTTCTTCAACCAGGCCAACATGAGCGCCCAGGGCATCCCGCAGATCGCCGTGGTCATGGGTTCCTGCACCGCCGGCGGCGCCTACGTGCCCGCCATGGCCGATGAAGCGATCATGGTGCGCCAGCAGGCGACGATTTTTCTCGCCGGCCCGCCCCTAGTGAAAGCTGCCACCGGTGAGGTGGTCAGCGCCGAGGAACTGGGCGGCGCCGACGTGCACTGCAAGATTTCCGGGGTGGCCGACCATTACGCCGGCAGCGACGAACACGCGCTGGAACTGGCGCGACGCAGCGTCGCCAACCTCAACTGGCGCAAGCAGGGCCAACTGCAGGTACGCACCCCGGTCGCGCCTTTGTACCCCAGCGATGAGCTGTATGGCGTGATTCCAGCGGACCCGAAACAGCCATTCGATGTGCGCGAAGTGATCGCGCGCCTGGTGGATGGCTCGGTGTTCGATGAATTCAAGGCGCTGTTCGGCACCACCCTGGTCTGTGGTTTTGCGCACCTGAACGGCTACCCGATCGCGATTCTCGCCAACAACGGCATCCTCTTTGCCGAGGCCGCGCAGAAAGGCGCGCACGTCATCGAACTGGCCTGCCAGCGTGGCATTCCGTTGCTGTTCCTGCAGAACATCACCGGTTTCATGGTCGGCCAGAAATACGAGGCTGGCGGCATCGCCAAGCATGGCGCCAAACTGGTCACCGCCGTGGCCTGCGCCAACGTGCCGAAGTTCACGGTGATCATCGGTGGCAGCTTTGGCGCCGGTAACTACGGCATGTGCGGCCGTGCCTACGACCCGCGCTTTCTGTGGATGTGGCCCAACGCGCGCATCGGCGTGATGGGTGGCGAACAGGCCGCGGGGGTGCTGGTGCAGGTCAAGCGCGAGCAGGCTGAACGTAACGGTCAGGCCTTCAGCACCGAGCAGGAAGCCGAAATCAAACAGCCCATCCTCGATCAGTACGAACATCAGGGTCACCCTTACTACTCCAGCGCCCGCTTGTGGGACGACGGCGTGATCGACCCGGCGCAGACCCGCGACATCCTCGCCCTGGCCATCAGCGCCGCCCTCAACGCCCCCATCGAACCGACGCGTTTCGGCGTGTTCCGCATGTGACCCGAGGACCTGACCATGACCGATTTCGACACGCTGGAACTCGAACACGACCCGCGCGGTTTCGTCACCCTGTGGCTCAACCGCCCGGAAAAGAACAATGCCTTCAACGCCCAGATGATTCGCGAGCTGATCATCGCCCTCGACCGTATTCAGGGCGACGCCAGCCTGCGCTTCATGCTGCTGCGTGCGCGAGGCCGGCACTTCAGTGCAGGCGCGGACCTGGCCTGGATGCAGGAATCCGCCAACCTGGACTACAACACCAACCTGGGCGACGCCCGGGAGCTGGGCGAGCTGATGTACAACCTCGCCAAGCTCAAGTTGCCTTCGCTCGCCGTGGTGCAAGGCGCAGCCTATGGCGGCGCGCTGGGGCTGATCAGTTGCTGCGACATGGCCATCGGCGCTGACGATGCGCAGTTCTGCCTTTCTGAAGTGAAAATCGGCCTGGCGCCGGCGGTGATCAGCCCCTTCGTCACTCAGGCCATTGGCGAGCGCCACGCCCGCCGCTACGCCCTGACCGCCGAGCGTTTCGGCGGCCAGCGGGCGCGGGAGATCGGCTTGTTGGCTGAGTCCTACCCGGTCGCTGAACTGGAACAGCAGGTCGAGCAATGGGTTTCGAACCTGCTGCTCAACAGCCCGCAAGCCATGCGCGTCAGCAAGGAACTGCTGCGTGAAGTCGGCCACGGCGAGCTGAGCCCTGCCCTGCGCCGCTACTGCGAAAACGCCATCTCGCGCATCCGCGTCAGCCCCGAAGGCCAGGAAGGCTTGCGCGCCTTTCTGCACAAACGCGAACCGGCCTGGCGCGCAGCCCCTAGTGACAATGGAGAATCATGCTGATGAGCGGCCCGAACAACACTGCCCTGACGTCTGTGCTGGTGGCCAACCGCGGCGAAATCGCTTGCCGCGTGATGCGCACGGCCAAAGCCATGGGCCTGACCACCGTGGCCGTTCACAGCGCCACCGATCGCAACGCGCGGCACGTGCGCGAGGCCGACATCGCCGTCGACCTGGGCGGCAGCAAGGCTGCCGACAGTTACCTGCAAATCGACAAATTAATCGCCGCCGCCAAAGCCAGCGGCGCCTCGGCGATTCATCCGGGCTACGGCTTTCTCTCGGAAAACGCAGGGTTCGCCCGCGCCGTCGAGCGGGCCGGCCTGATTTTCCTCGGCCCGCCCGCCTCAGCCATCGACGCCATGGGCAGTAAATCAGCGGCCAAATCCCTGATGGAAACCGCTGGCGTGCCGTTGGTGCCGGGCTATCACGGCGAAGCCCAGGACGCCGCCACCTTCCGCGAAGCTGCAGCGGGCATCGGCTACCCGGTACTGCTCAAGGCCACGGCCGGTGGCGGCGGCAAGGGCATGAAAGTGGTCGAACGCGACGAGGATCTGGCTGACGCCCTGGCCTCGGCGCAGCGTGAGGCGCAGTCGTCATTTGGCGACTCGCGCATGCTGGTGGAAAAGTACGTGCTCAAGCCGCGCCACGTGGAAATACAGGTGTTCGCCGACCAGCACGGCAACTGCCTGTATCTGAACGAGCGTGACTGTTCGATTCAGCGCCGCCACCAGAAAGTCGTCGAAGAAGCCCCTGCCCCAGGCCTGAGCGCCGAACTGCGCCGGGCCATGGGCGAAGCGGCTGTGCGCGCCGCCCAGGCTATTGGCTACGTGGGCGCGGGCACGGTGGAGTTTCTGCTGGATGCTCGCGGCGAGTTCTTCTTCATGGAAATGAACACACGCCTGCAGGTCGAGCACCCGGTCACCGAAGCCATTACCGGCCTTGATCTGGTGGCCTGGCAAATTCGCGTGGCGCAGGGCGAACCCCTGCCGGTTTCCCAGGATCAGGTGCCGCTCAAAGGCCACGCCATCGAGGTGCGCCTGTACGCCGAAGACCCGGCCAATGATTTCCTGCCCGCCACCGGCACCTTAAAGGTGTATCGCGAATCGACGCCGGGGCCGGGCCGTCGTGTCGACAGTGGCGTAGATGAAGGTGATGAAATCTCGCCGTTTTACGACCCGATGCTCGGCAAGCTTATCGCCTGGGGCGAAGACCGCGAACAGGCGCGCCTGCGTTTGCTGGCCATGCTCGATGAATTCGCCATCGGCGGTTTGCGCACCAACCTGGCGTTTCTGCGCCGGATCATCGCGCACCCTGCATTCGCTGAGGCTGAACTGGATACCGGCTTCATTCCGCGTTACCAGGCCGATCTGCTGCCGCCCGCCGAGGATTTGTCCGAGCAATTCTGGAGCCTGGCCGCCGAGGCCTATCGCCAAAGCGCGTCAAACCCTGTGCGTGAAGATGATCCTCATTCACCCTGGTCCGGCGTGACAGGGTTGCGTCTGGGCCTTCTGGCCGAGGTCGACCTGCACCTGAGTTGCGCCGGCGAAACCCGTAAGGTGCCCCTGCGCGGAGCGTCACCCACAATTCATTTGCAAGGTGAACAGCTGACGCTGGAACAGGATGGCGTGCGTCGTCAGGCGCGGGCGTTCCGCCGCGAAGGCACCTTGTACTTGCAGTGGCAGGGTGAGTTGTACGCCGTTACGCGCCTCGATCCGATTGCCGCAGTCGAGGCGAGCCATACCCAGCAAGGCGGCCTCAGCGCACCCATGAACGGCAGCATCGTGCGGGTCTTGGTCAAGGTTGGGCAGACAGTGGAGGCTGATACGCCGCTGGTGGTGCTGGAAGCCATGAAGATGGAACACAGCATTCGCGCCATTCAGGCCGGGACAGTTGCGGCGCTGTATTGCGCCGAGGGCGAAATGGTCAGTGAAGGAACCGTGTTGGTCGAACTCACCGGTTCCTGAGCAATACGCAAAACCTGTGGGAGCGAATTCATTCGCGAGACGGTGGCGAAACCGATACATCTTCAACGGATGTACCACCGCCTCGCGAATGAATTCGCTCCTACAGGTATCACGTTCGGCACTGGATATGCGAAGGCCGCGGAATCAATGATCCTCGCGGCCTTTTGTACTTTAAGCCGCCACCTCATACAGCTTTGGCAGCTCAACCTCACCGCTCACCAGGCTTTGACGCATCCGTGCCGCCTGCAGGGCCGCAGCCTTCATCGCGCTTTCCTTGACGTGACCATATCCGCGAATACGCTCAGGCAAGCGCGCCAGACTCAGGGCGGTGTGACGATTGTTGGCCGTGAGATGAGTGAGGATCAGCTCGATGTCACCGACATAGCTGTCGATCAACTCGCGCTCCTGACGCCGCTCCAGGCTGCGACCGAACGGGTCGAACGCGGTCCCGCGCAGAAACTTGAATTTTGCCAGGACATCGAATGCCTTCAGCATCCACGGCCCGAAACTGCGTTTGCGCGGCGCGCCGCTGTTGGGATCGCGCTTGGCCAGCCACGACGGCGCCAGATGAAACTCCAGGCGGTAATCCCCTTCGAACTGCGCCTGCAACTGACGGGTGAACTCGCCGTTGCTGTAAAGCCGTGCGACTTCGTACTCATCCTTGTAGGCCAGCAGCTTGAAGTAGTTGAACGCCACCGCTTCGGTCAGCGCCAGTTGCTCGCCGGGGAACAGACGGCTTTCCGCTTCGCGCACCTTGTAGACCAGCGCCAGATAACGCTCGCCGTAGGCACGGTTCTGATAGTCGCCCAGGGTCTTGCTGTTGTTGGCCAGGCGCTGCTCCAGGCTCAAGGCCTCTGGCTCGAACACCTCAACCGCTTCAGGGTTGGCCGCCGCCTGAACGGCTGCCAGATCAAACGCGGCACGACGGCCCCACAGGAACGCCTGCTGGTTGAGATTTACCGCCACGCCGTTCAGCTCGATGGCCTTTTCAATGGCTGCCGAGGTCAGCGGAATCAGGCCCTTCTGGAAGGCAAAGCCGAGCATGAACAGGTTGCTGGCGATGCTGTCGCCCATCAGTTTGGTGGCCAGATCAGTAGCAGGTACGAAGTGGGTTTTGTCTTCGCCCACTGCTTCACGAATGGTCTGCATCATCGCGTCGGCCGGGAATTCAGCGTCCGGATTGCGAGTAAATTCCGCAGTCGGCGTTTGCTGGCTGTTGACCACAGCGTGGGATTTCGCGCTGTTGAGCTTGGCGATGGCATCGGGGCCGGAAGCCACCAACAGGTCGCAGCCCAGCAGCAGATGTGCCTCACCCGCCGCAATGCGCACAGCGAACAGGTCGTCCTGACGCGCGGCGATGCGGATGTGGCTCACCACCGGGCCGAACTTCTGCGCCAGCCCGGCCTGATCAAGCACGCTGCAGCCCTTGCCTTCCAGGTTCGCGGCGTAACCCAGCATCGCACCGACAGTGGTAACACCGGTGCCGCCAACCCCAGGCAACAGAATGTTGAAAGGTTGATCCAGGCTCGGCAGTGTCGGCTCAGGCAGCTCGGCAAACGCCTGCGCCTGCTTCGGCAATTGAGGTTTGCGCAGCTTGCCGCCATGCACCGTTACAAAGCTTGGGCAGAAACCTTCGACGCAGCTGAAGTCCTTGTTGCAGGCGCTTTGATCGATTTCGCGCTTGCGCCCTTGTGCGGTTTCCTTGGGCAGGATCGACAGGCAGCCTGATTTCGCGCCGCAATCGCCGCAGCCCTCGCACACAGCCGGGTTGATGATCGCGCGCTTGTCCAGATCGAGCATCGTGCCGCGCTTGCGACGGCGGCGTTTTTCGGTGGCGCAGGTCTGGTCGTAGATGATCACCGAGGCGCCCTTGAACTCGCGCAATTCGCGCTGCACGCTGTCCAGATCGCGGCGATGGTGGAAAGTGGTGATGGGCGCAAACGCCTCGCGACTCGGGTATTTGTCCGGGTCGTCCGACACCAGCGCGATGCGCTGCACACCCTCGTTGAACACCTGCCGGCTGAGCTGATCGACCCGCAGGATGCCGTCGATGGGCTGGCCGCCAGTCATCGCCACCGCGTCGTTGTAAAGAATCTTGTAAGTGATGTTGACCTTGGACGCCACCGCCGCTCGCAGCGCCAGGTGGCCCGAGTGGAAATAGGTGCCGTCGCCCAGGTTCTGGAACACATGGGGCGTTTCGGTGAAAGGCGCTTGGCCGATCCAGGTCACGCCCTCGCCGCCCATCTGGGTGAAGGTGTCGGTCTCCCGGTCCATCCAAATGGTCATGTAGTGACAGCCGATCCCCGCCAGCGCGCGGCTGCCTTCCGGCACTTTGGTCGAGGTGTTGTGCGGGCAACCGGAGCAGAAATGCGGTGTGCGCTGGGTCTTGAACAGCGGCGCGGCCAGAGCTTTTTCCTTGTCTTGCAGGAACTGCAGGCGCGCTTCGATTTTTGCGCTGGAGTAAATCGGCGCCAGGCGTTTGGCGATGACCCGGGCGATCATGGCCGGGGTCAATTCAGCCAGGTTGGGCAGCAATGAGCGCCCTTCTTCGTCGAACTCGCCGACAACACGAGGGCGCTTATCCACCGGCCAGTTGTACAACTGGCCGGTCAACTGGTCTTCGATGACGCTGCGTTTTTCCTCAACCACCAGGATCTCGTCCAGGCCTTCGGCGAAGTCATGGACCGATACCGGTTCCAGCGGCCAGCTCATGCCGACCTTGAGCACACGAATGCCCACTGACGCGCACAGTTCTTCGTCGATGCCCAGTTCTTCCAGGGCCTGACGCACGTCGAGATAAGATTTGCCGGTGGTGATGATGCCCAGCCGTGGCTGTGGCGAGTCAATGACGACCTTGTTCAGGTGGTTGGCGCGGGCGAAGGCCCGGGCGGCGTAGATCTTATACGTGTTGAGGCGTGCTTCCTGGGCCAGCGGCGGGTCGGGCCAACGAATGTGCAGGCCGTCCTCGGGCAGCTGGAAGTCTTCGGGGATCTTCGTTTCGATGCGCAGCGGATCGACTTCGACAACAGCAGAGGAGTCGACATTTTCGGCAATGGTTTTCATCGCCACCCAACATCCGCTGTAACGGGAAAGCTCCCAGCCGATGATGCCGTAATCGAGGATTTCCTGAACGTTGCTCGGGTTGAGCACGGGGATCATCGAGGCGATGAACGCGTGTTCGCTCTGGTGGGCGATGGTCGACGACTTACAGCCATGATCGTCACCCGCGAGGATCAGCACCCCGCCGTTTTTCGCCGACCCTGCCGAATTGCCGTGCTTGAACACGTCACCGCAGCGATCAACGCCCGGGCCCTTGCCGTACCACAACGCAAACACGCCATCGTACTTGCCTTCGGGAAACAGATTGACCTGCTGGCTGCCCCAAACAGCCGTGGCCGCCAACTCTTCGTTGACCCCGGGCTGGAAATGGATGGCGTTCTCTTGAAGGTAATCCTTGGCGTCCCAGAGGCTCTTGTCGAGATTGCCCAGAGGCGAGCCGCGGTAGCCGGAAATGAAACCTGCCGTGTTAAGACCACGGGCCTCGTCGCGCTGTTTTTGCAGCATCGGCAAGCGGGTCAACGCCTGGGTTCCGGTCAGGTACAGATTGCCGGTTGCGAGTCGGTACTTATCGTCCAGACGAATATCAGCCAAAGACATTCAGGCACTCCTTTGTTTTTATTAGTGCGTTTTGAATGTGGCGAGCAGTGGCGTCGCAGGCCTTGTGGACCGTAGTCCTGCTGCTCGATCGCCGGGACGGTTCAACCCGGCGCTCACGGATTCAATACTGCCTGTGCCGCGCAGGCTTTTTCTTTCTAATTTGGCCGAAATCTGCTCATATCCTGCATGCCTGTTTCCATTCAAGAATAAAAAAGGGTCAATTCATGCAGGTCAAGCTAAGCCTCCTCGATCGCAAAATCCTTCGCCTGTTGCAGCACGATGCCGACCTGTCCGCCGCCGAAATTGCCGAGCGGGTGGAGCTGTCGCAGTCGCCGTGCTGGCGGCGGATCAATCGTCTGCAGGAAGAAGGGGTGATCGAACGCAAGGTCGCCCTGCTCAACCCCGCCAAGCTGGGGCTGACCATGACGGTGTTCGTCGATGTGAAGCTGTCGGGCCACGGGCGGCGCTATCTCACCGAATTCGAAGACGCCATCACCGGCTACCCCGAGGTGCTGGAGTGCTACACCATGGCCGGGGACATGGATTTCATGCTCAAGGTCGTGGTGCAGGACATCGCCAGCTACGAGCGCTTTCTGCGCGATCACCTGCTGCAAAGTCCGCACGTGCAGGAGGCGCATTCGAACATTGCGATGAGCGTGGTGAAGCGCACGACAGAGTTGCCGCTGGATTGAGTAGCGAAGGGATGTGTTACGGGGCACGAAAAATCTTTTCGCGAATACGCAAAAAAACCATTGACGTGCAAATGATAATGATTATTATTGAGCGCAACCGATCGAAAGATCGGTTGGGTAACCCAGAAGCCTTAGGTCGGCTTCCGGATTATCTCCTCATCAGGCTAATCACGGTTTTTGACCCGGCTTTTTGCCGGGTCTTTTTTTTCGTGCCCTTGAAGGGTCTGATTCGTTTTTTCTGCTTGGGTCGGGGTGTTGCGATCTTCAGGCTAATGAAGAGCGGTCGCCTTTGCGATGGCGCGCATCATAGCAAAAGAAAAATGAGTGCTGAACTGCCCGCGAGGTCAAAAGTGACATATCTGGTAAAAAAATCATCAGTAAACCCGCTTATTTCTTGAGAACGAATCTCATACGCACTAACATCGGTTCGCGTCACGGAAGATGCCCCCACTCCTCTCCCTTAGGATGGCCCACGGACGACTGCGAGTGACATGCCATGACCCATCAGATCTCCTCTGCGTTTTCGCCGCCTACTCACCCGCTTGACCTCCCCGTCAGCCAGGAGACCGACACGTATCGCCGTCGCATACAGAAGCTGCCGCGGCGCACCCAGCAGGTGTTTCTGCTCAGTCGTCTTGATCAACTTTCCTACGCCGACATCGCTCAGCTGCTTGAGGTGGATGTGAAGTCCGTTGAGCGTTCTATGGTGCGTCTGCTCGAACAGTGCAGCGACGACACCCCAAGCGTTCCCGAGGCGATCAATCTGCAGGCCCTGCGCTGGTACGTACACCTGCAAAGCCCCCGCGCCACGCCCAGTCAGCGTATCGAGTTTCGCCACTGGCTGGACGCCAACCCTCTTCATCTGGATGGCTTCCAGAACGTCGAACGCTCGTGGCGTCGGCTTCAGGCTCCGGCGGCGGTGATGGGCGCCAGCGGCTGGCATCGGCGCAAGCGTCGGCTGTACATCGGCTGGCTGATGCTGACGGCGTTCCTGTGCAGCCTCTTGGTCACGGCAGAAGCCTTTACCTGAGGCGGCCAGCCGATGCTGAGTCCCATCGTCAACCGTTTCTGTCGCCGTCCGGGTTTGTGATGCGTGTAAAGTAGCTGCCATAACAGCCATTGAATGGCGTTGCGTCGGCATTAACGTACTCAGGACCTTTCCGTGATTCAGACCGCCCTTTCCATCACCTGCGACTTCGACAGTGGCAACATCGTCGTGCTCGATGCGAGCAACGCGCAGAACGTGCAACTGGCCATTCGCCCGGACACCCGCAGCCCGCATTTCCAATGGTTTCACTTCAAGGTCGAGGGCATGCAGATCGGCCAGCCCCACGCCTTCAGCCTGACCAACGCCAGCGAATCGAGCTACAACCGCGCCTGGACCGGCTACAACGCTGCCGCCTCCTATGACCAGAAAACCTGGTTCCGCGTGCCGAGCAGCTTTGATGGCAAGGCGCTGAATTTCGAACTCGCCCCCGAGCAACCGCAGATCTGGTTCGCCTACTTCGAACCCTACAGCCGCGAACGCCACGACTGGCTGATCGATCAGGCACTGAACAAGGCCGGCACGGAGTTGCTGGCCAGCGGCAAAAGCGTCGAAGGCCGCGACATTCCGTTGTTGCGCAAAGGCGACGGCGTACCGGGCAAATGCAAGATCTGGATCATCGCCCAGCAGCACCCCGGCGAGCACATGGCCGAGTGGTTCATGGAGGGCGTGATCGAGCGCCTGCAACAGAACGACGCCGAACTGCAGGCCCTGCTCGCTTCGGCGGATCTGTATCTGGTCCCGCACATGAACCCCGACGGCTCGTTCCACGGCCACCTGCGTACCAATGCGCAGGGCAAGGACCTGAACCGCGCCTGGCAGGATTCGACGCCGGAGCTGAGCCCGGAGGTGTTCTTCGTCAAGGAGCAGATGGAAAAGTACGGCGTGGACATGTTCCTCGACGTACACGGTGACGAGGAAATCCCCTACGTATTCACCGCTGCTTGCGAGGGCAATCCGGGCTATACCGAGCAGCAGAAGGCCCTGGAAGCTGACTTCCGCACACGCCTGAGCGGGCTGACCAAGGACTTCCAGACCCGTTACGGCTACCCCAAGGCGGCGCCTGGCAAGGCCAACATGAACCTGGCCTGCAACAGCGTCGGCGAGCGCTACAAATGCTTGGCGCTGACCCTGGAAATGCCGTTCAAGGACAACGACGACGCGCCGGATGTCGTTACGGGATGGTCGGGCAAACGCTCGATGCAACTGGCACGGGATGTGTTGACCGTGCTGGGGCAGATGGTTTCGGTGCTGCGCTGACAACCGGACCGCAGCCGCACGCAAACCCGTGATCTGTCAGATGGGACCTGATGTCTGTGGGAGCGAATTCATTCGCGAAAAATGGTACTGCCGACAGAGCTGCGTGGTCTATACCAACTTCTCGCGAATGAATTCGCGAAAAATGGTACAACTCCACAGATTCAACGCAGCCGCACGCAAACCCGTGACCTGTCAGATGTGACCTGAGGTCTGTGGGAGCGAGTTCATTTGCGAAAAATGGTACTGCCGACAGAGCTGCGTGGTCTGTACCAACTTCTCGCGAATGAATTCGCTCCCACAGGTACAACTCCTACAGATTCAACGCAGCCGCACGCAAACCCGTGACCTGCCAGATGTGACCTGAGGTCTGTGGGAGCGAATTCATTCGCGAAAAATGGTACTGCCGATAGAGCTGCGTGGTCTGTATCAACTTCTCGCGAATGAATTCGCTCCCACAGATTCCACACCGTCCAGGGCTGCGTAACACCTCAACCCCGCGTCTTGCCCCGCAACATGCTGTCCAGCACCTCATCCCTGCGCACCCATCCATGAAACAGCGCCGCCGCCAGGTGCGCGAGGATGGTCAGGAAAAACAGATACGCCAGATACCGATGAGCCTTGCGCAAAAACGCGAAGGTTTCCGCGTGGGCAGCGACAATCGAGGGCAGACGCACTGAACTGCCCAGCATCACCGGATCACCCGCTGCTGAAATCATCGCCCAGCCAATCAAGGGCATCGCCAGCATCAGCGCATACAGCAGGTAGTGCGAGAGCTTGGCCGCAAGCACCTGCACCGCAGGAAGGTCGGCAGGCAGCGGTGGCGTACGCGTGGTGAAGCGCACGATCAGGCGCACGATGACCAGCGCCAGAATGGCGATCCCCAAGGGTTTGTGCAGGTTCAACAGCCACTCGTGGCGCTCGGACACCGAAGCCACCATGCCGGCGCCGATAAACAACATGGCGATGACCATCAGCGCCATCAGCCAGTGCAGCGCCCGGGCCAGCGGCGAGAAATGCGTAGTTGGCGTATTCATGGCTGTTTCTCCTGTGCAGGCGCGGCTTTCAACTGATCGACTTCACTGGTACGACGCATGTAGGACGAGGCGTAGGCCGCAGAGCGCGCCGCCAGCAGCGGATCGTCAGAGCCTTCGATGCCGCTTGGCAGCACCAGCGGGTCGTAGTTGATGTCGCGGCAATTGCCGTCCAGTTGCGCGCTGTCGCTTTCCACCACCAGCGTCCCGGCGTTGACGGTCTTGTGTTCACCGGTCCACGCCTTGGACGCATCGTTGGTCGGGTCCTGCGCGTTGGCCAGGGTCAGCACCAGGCTCCAGCGCTGCGGGCCGCTGGCGAGTTTGTCGCTCAGATCCTGCTGCAGGTAATCCTTGGCATCCGGCGCCGGGGCATCGCCCTTGGCCTCAGGCACAAGGCTCCAACGCACCGCTTGGCGCTTGCCCTGACCATCGACCAGTACGAACGCGTTGACGCTGTTGTAAGTTTCGGTCACGAAGCTGGCCGACGGCTTGGCGTTCTTGACCCAGGCCAGAAACGGCTGGGCTTCGGGGTGCGCGGCGAAGAACGCAGGTGGCTTGGCCGGGTCGGGCTTGCCTGTCTTGGGATCGGGCGCCGTGGCTTTCTGCAGATCGACAAACGCTTCAGGCGTGCCCACCGGGAACACCGGCATGCTGTTCATGCCGCTGCGCCATTGCTGGCCGTTGGCTTGGGTGAACTGCACGGCAAAGCTGCGGATGGGCGCGGCGCTGTCGGGTGAATACGGGTTGCCCGTGGGCAAGGCCAGCCGGCCAATGACCGGGGTCTTGCCGCTGGCGAACACCTGCGCCCTGGACAGGTTGGCCGCAGCGCCATTGCTCTCGAAGTAGCCGGCCACGCAGATGCCTTTGGGGTGATTGCGGCGGTAACCGGGGTGGATGCCGTTGTTGTGCTCGAACACGTCGACCACGCGCGCAGGCGTCAGACGCTGTGGGTCAAGGCTGCCATTGACGTAGGCAAACGCCCCGACTGCCACCAGCACGACCAGGCCGATGCCGGCCAGGCGCACGAGTTTCTGCGGGGTACTCAGGGGTGGCTTGCGGGGATACGGCGGCTCACGGTCAATCATCGGTCATTCTCCGGGCCTTGGGCCTCTGTCAATAGATGTTGCGGTGGGACGTAGTGCGCGAAGCTTTATTCCAGCGATCGATATTTATTTTTTCTGCAGCGGAATAACCTGCACTGGCGAGCGTCTGGCAGGTCTACGATTCGAGCGATCCTGCCGATCGACCTGGAAACCCTGCAATGAACGATGTCGACGATCAACTCCGGGAACTGCTGCCGCGAATGCGCCGCTTCGCGGTATCGCTGACCCGCGATTACAGCAGCGCTGACGATCTGGTGCAGTCGAGCCTGGAAAAAGCCTTGTCAGCCTGGGACAGCAAACGGCCGGACGGAGACCTGCGTGCCTGGCTTTTCTCCATTCTTTATAGGCAATTTCTCGATGCTCATCGACGTTCGCGCCGATACAGCCGCATGCTCGAGCTGTTCACGGGGGGCAAGGAGGAGCATTACGAGCCTTCCGTGGAGCGTACGGTGGTGGCCCAGACCACCTTGCAGGCGTTCGAGCGCCTCAACACCGAACAGCGCGCCCTGCTGTTGTGGGTGACGGTCGAAGGCCTGACCTACAACCAGGTCGCAGAAATCCTCGACGTCCCGGTGGGCACCGTCATGTCCCGCCTGTCTCGCGCGCGTCAGGCCCTGCGCCTGCTCAGCGAAGGCGAAATCACCACCCCTGCCCTGCGGATACTGAAATGATCACCTTGCCCCCCAGCGAACGCGACTTGCACGCCTACGTCGATGGCCTGCTCAACGATGCCGATCAACAAACCATGGAAACCTGGCTGACGGCCAACCCGGAGATGGCCAGACAGGTGCTGGCCTGGCAGCTGGACGCACAGAATCTGCGCGCCGGCCTCAGCGGCGAGCTGCATAGACCGGTCAACCCGGAACTGGACCCGGCCTACATCCGCCAGCGTCTGCGGCGCAACCGTACGCGACACCTGGCAATGGCCGCGGTGTTGCTGATCGCCGTCAGCGTCGGCGGCCTGAGCGGCTGGCAGGCCCGAGAGATGACCCTGGCCAACAACGTGCTGCCCATGGCCGACGCGGTGCAGGCGTATCGCATGTTTGCGGTCAACGACAACATGGCCAGCGACTGGAACACTGCCAAACCGAACAACGTGCAGGTCTGGCTGGACAAGAACTTCGCCCAGGCCAATCGCCTGCCCGATCTGGAATCGGCGGGTTTCAAACCGGTGAGCGGACGCCTGATCAGCACCGAACAGGGCGCGGCGGCGATGGTGGTGTACAAGGATGAGCAGGGGCGCACATTGAGCTTCTACATCCGTCCGCCGGGTGCGAACAATCATCTGCTGCCACCGGGGACGCGCCGCGATGGCGAGTTACAGGCCAATTACTGGTCAGGAGGGGGTTACAACTATGCGGTGGTCGGGCCTGCGGATGACCCGGCCGCCCAGGCGGCGCGTCAGGCGTTGAAGCAGCCGATCTGAAGAAGCGGTATCGCTGCGCCTGCTATCTGACAGAATTTGCACGCCCCTGTGGGAGCGAATTCATTCGCGAAAAATGGTACGGCTGACAGAGATGTGTCGGCTGTACCGTCCTCTCGCGAATGAATTCGCTACACAGGGATTGGCGAGTTCAGAAATCAATGTGCTGGCCGTACCTCAACCTCAGCTATCGAGCTTGCCCGGATCGTTCTGCAGCAGCACCTGGCTTTGAATCCCGGCCAGGGTCTCTTTGAGCGTCGACGTGCCCCGCCCCAGTTTCGCTTCCTTGTCTTGCTGCAGCGCCTGTTGCAGCACGCTGAGGAAGTTACGGGTTTTATTCGACGACGATGGAGTCAGGGTCTGACTCTCCAGATGACCCATCACATATTTGGAAATACGCGTGGACTGACTCGCCGACTGAGTGACAGACGCCTGCACCAGCGCTCCCTTGTCGTAGCCGATGCTGGCCTTGCTGCTGGCAGAATCGTTGATCTCGTAATACAGGTAGTTCTGCGATTTCGGGTCGCGGCTCAATTCCAGCTTCTGCCCGGCTGTCAGCGGCTTGTGATAAGCCGCGACCAGATGCGACTGCTGGTCCTGCACCACGGTGCGGTTGAGCTGATCACGGCCCTTGGCTTGGGTTTTCTGCGACAGATCATAAGCAAAGCTGTCCAGCTCGTCGGGGCGCGCCGGGTTGCTGGCTTCGGTTTTCTCTTTGACCGACGCGCTGAAGTCGGCCAGGCCTGTGAGCAGGCCGTGATCGGTGTCGGTAAGCTGGATCGAGTTGACCGTCTGTGGCGCGGTCGACTCGCGCACGCCTGGGTAGTGGCTGTGCAGGGTCTTGAAGGCATCCTCGAACATGGACAACAGCGCAGGATCGCCGTCGCCTCGCTTGCGCGCCGCCTCGATCTGACTGACATACCCCTTCAACGCCTTGTCCTGCTGGTCGCTGTTGCCGATGATCGCGGCATTTTTCAGGTCCACGGACACATCCAGGTCCCCGGACGGCCCGCTCAGGCGCACCGAACGCTGGTCTTCATCGGCCTGCAGCGAGAAGGTCTGGATGCTGCCGTCGTCGAGCTTGAAGCGGGTGTTCAGGTCGATCGACGAAAACACCTGGCTGTCGAACTGGGTCAAGGCGTCGAGCTTGAGTTGCGGCGGCTTGGCCGTCAGGCCGTCGATGGCCGATTGAAAACCATCGGCCATCTTGCCCAAGGCCTGAAGTTCATCATCGCTCAGTTCGCCACCACTGACATCCGTCTTGACCGCCAGGCCGTTGTCGCTGGCGGACAAGGTCAATTGCACGGCTTTGCCACTGGCGGTCTTGAGGGTCAGGCTGATGGTGTTGTTGTCAGGAGTGTCGCTGCGCAATTTTGCCTGGGCGGCTGACAGCTCGGCAGGCTCCAGCGCCGAACCGGTGGTTGAGCGAATCACCGACTGGGAAATGTTCTGGCCGGTCTGCGCAAGCTGAGTGAGCAGCGTTGCTCCCAGCCCTTGAAAGCGGGCAGCGCCATACGTGGTGTTGAAGTTGCCCATCATGTTCAGCGAGACCTTGTCCTGCCGGGTGTATTCCCAGGCAGGCGCCACGGCGGCATTGGCGAACAGGCTGCGCACGCTGTAGGTCTGGGCAGCGGCGACGCGGGTGTCTTCGCCCAGGGTCACGACCGACGAGGGTGAGGCAGCCGTGCTTGCAGATTCGGCGAACGCGCTGACTACCGGGGTGGTCGCCGCTGTGTTCGCAACAACCAGGGGTTGCGTGGCCGAGATCGAAGAAATCGCTGTCATGGCAGCTCCATGCTTGAACGGATCGTTATTGTCCTGCCAAGCATGTCGGCCGCCGCCATGACAACTTGAAGCAAATGTATCGTCCGTGACACATTTTTCTACAAACCCCTGCTCAAGCCAGAGCGCTGGCGATTTCCCCCAGAATCGCCGGATCGTCGATGGTCGCGGGCACCGTGTACGCCTCGCCATCGGCGATCTTGCGCAGCACCGCACGCAAGGTCTTGCCCGAGCGGGTTTTTGGCAAGCGCTTGACGATGACCACCCGATTGAAACAGGCCAGCGCGCCGATACGTTCACGCACCCGTGCGATCAGTTCTCGCTGTACCTCTTCTGCACCCTGCTCCACACCATCCTTGAGCACCACCAACGCCAGCGGCACCTGACCCTTGATCTCGTCGTGTACGCCAATCACCGCACTCTCTGCGACTGCGGGGTGCTGGCCGACCAAGTCTTCCATCTCGCCCGTGGACAAGCGATGCCCCGAGACGTTTATCACATCATCCGTGCGCCCCATGATGTAGACGAAACCCTGCTCGTCGATGAAGCCTCCATCTCCGGTGTTGTAGTAACCGGGGAAGGTTTGCAAGTACGCCTGCAGGTAGCGCGAATGGTCGCCCCATAGCGTTTGGCTGCAGCCCGGCGGCAAGGGCAAGGCGATGACGATCGAGCCCTGTTCGCCCGGTTTGAGCAGGCGTCCTTCTTCATCGACCACCTGAACGGCATAACCCGGCACAGCGCGATTGCTTGACCCCGGAGCCGGTTCATGGCCTTCCAGGCCCAGGCACGGCGCGGTCACCGGCCAGCCGGTTTCGGTCTGCCACCAGTGATCGAGCACCGGCTTGCCGGTCAGCCGTTCAAGCCAGTGGTGGGTGCTGGAGTCGAGTTTCTCCCCGGCCAGAAACAGCTGGCGAATCGAACTCAAGTCACGCCCCTCAAGCAGGCGCCCTTCGGGGTCTTCCTTGCGAATCGCGCGCATCGCGGTCGGGGCGCAGAACAGCGCATTGACCCGATACTGCTCGATAATACGCCAGTACGCCCCGGCATTCGGGGTCCGGATCGGTTTGCCTTCGTAGAAAATCGTCGTGCAACCAGCCATCAGCGGCCCGTAGACGATCAGCGTATGACCGACCACCCAGCCCACATCGGAAATCCCCCACCAGACGTCCCCGGCGCGCATGCCGTACACCTGATTCAGGGTGTAGCGCATTGCCACGGCATGGCCGCCGTTTTCGCGCACGATGCCTTTGGGTTTGCCGGTCGTGCCGGAGGTATAGAGGATGTAAAGCGGATCGAGGCTCGATACCGGCACAGGCCCCACCGGCTCGACACCTTCCAGCGCCTGTTGCCAGTCCAGATCCCTGCCCGCCTGCAACGGCGCGACGCATTGCGGGCGCTGCCAGAGCAGCATGTGTTCAGGCTGAAACCGCGTCAGGGTCAGGGCCTTGTCGACTAAAGGCTTGTAAGGAATCACCCGGTCGAACTCCAGCCCGCAGGACGCGGTGAGCAGCAAACGGGGTTTGAGGTCATCGATGCGCAGGGCCAGTTCGTGGGGCGCAAAGCCGCCAAACACCACGGAATGCACCGCACCGATCCGTGCACAGGCGAGCATGGCCATGGCCGCCTGGGGGATCATCGGCATGTAGATGATCACGCCGTCGCCCTTCTCCACGCCCATCTGGCGCAGCAGCCCAGCCAGCCGTGCGACCTCGTCACGCAATTGATCAAAGGTGAAACTGGCCTGATGGTCAGTGACGGGCGAGTCGTAGATCAGCGCCAGTTGGTCGCCGCGCCCCAACTCGATCTGATGATCCAGCGCCAGATAGCTACTGTTGAGCTGGCCGTCGGCGAACCAGCGATGGGTGCCGTCAGGCATGGCCTGCAGCGTTTGTGTGGGGGCGTGGTACCAGGCCACCTGCCGTGCCTGCTCGGCCCAATAGGCTTCGGGGGCCTCAATGGACTGCTGATGATGCCGGGTGTAATGCGCGCTGGCGGGCGCGTCGCTTCTGTCATTCATCCGTGGTTCCCTGTGATTGTTTTTATGAGGGCTGACAACACAGCAAAGAAACTAGCAGAAGCTCGAGCGCCCGCCACGCCAGATCAGGCCGCCCTGGCGTCTGCACTGCGGCGGATCAGCAGACCGCCCAGCGCCAGCAGGGCCAGCACGACCACGACAGCGCCGTAAACGTTGGTGGTGACGATCAGGCCTTCGGTCTTGACCGCCAGCCCCGCCAGCAACGCCGGGATGCAGAACGCCAGGTAACTCAGCGCCAGGAACGCCGACATCAGACCGGCCCGCTCGTGAGCATGAGCCAGGGGCAGCAACAGACGCAGCGCCCCGAGAAAGCTTGCGCCAAAACCGATGCCTGCCACCACGGCGCCAGTGAAGAACAGCCAGAGCCAGCCCAGATCCACTGCCACCAGCACCACCGAAACCCCGACCGCCAGGAAACTGCAGCCGACCAACAGCGCCAGCCGCGGCGCCTTGAGGCGCAGGTTCATGATCGAAATCGCACCGCTGATCGTCAGCGCGGCCACGGCAAGGCCTCCGTTGAGCACCGAGGTCGACCCAGTGGCCGCCGCCAGCAATGAAGGCGCCAGCGACAGGAAGAAGCCTCCCAGCGCCCACGCCGCGATGTCCGCCGGCAATACCAGCAGCAAGGTGCTGCGCGCCCTTTGCGGCACCGACAGCGCCGGCTTCAGGGTTCTCAGCACACCGGGCTGCGGCGTCACGGTTTCCTGCACCCACCACAGGTATAGCAACTGCCCAACGAACGCCGCCAGCAGCAACGCGTACGCCAGTATCATTGGCCACGGCGCGTATTGCACCAGTGCGCTGGTGCCGAGCGCGCCCAACGCCATGCCGAACATGGGCGCGATGCTGTTGATCAGCGGCCCTTGGGTTTGCGAGGTGTCGAGCATTGCAGCGCCGAGGGCACTGGTGGCGATCCCCGTGGCGATGCCCTGCAACACGCGAGCAGCAATCAACCAGCTGACATCGGTGGCGCTGATAAACAGCAGCAGGGACACAATCTCCAGCACCAGCGCCGCGAAGATCACCGGACGCCGCCCCAGATAATCCGAGAGTGAACCGAACACCAGCAGCGTCGCCAGCAGGCTCAAGGCATACACGGCAAAAATCAGCGTCAGCAGAGCCGAGGAAAAGCCCCAGGCTTGTTGGTAAACGTGATAAAGCGGCGTCGGCGCGCTGGAGGCGGCGAAAAAGCACAGCATCACGAACGCCAGGTAAACCAGGTGGCTTGGGCCCCGACCATCGTGTTGCGGGTTCTGCAAAGAATCAGACACGAGTACACTCTCCCGAAAAAGCACACCACAAAAGCTACGAATTTGCGTTAGAGAGTGTGCGAGCAGATTCTGCTTAAAGCAAATACTTTGTGTTAAGGTCCGCTCCATGGCTATCAAAGAAGGTATACGCACTGGCGGGCGCAGCGCCCGGGTGCAGACATCGATCCACGCCGCAGTGCGCGATCTGCTGCAGGAACAGGAGCGTTCGGCGCTCAGCGTGCCCATGATTGCTGCCCGCGCAGGCGTGACGCCGTCGACCATTTACCGGCGCTGGGGCGACCTCACTTCATTGCTCGCCGATGCCGCAGTCGAGCGCCTTCGCCCTGACGAACCGGTAGATTGCGGCAACCTGCGCGACGACCTGCGCACCTGGGTCGAGGTCTATCTGGAAGAGACCAACTCGGCGCCGGGCCGAGAAATGATGCGCGATGTGGTGGCCAGCAGCGCCACGTTGTGCTCGGGCAAGTGCCTGAACATGGTCCGCGATCAGCTGCAAATCATCATCGATCGTGCGCAATTGCGCGGCGAACGCAGCCCATGCGCCGATGAATTGATCGACGCCGTGGTGGCGCCGATGGTTTACCGCATTCTCTACGCCGAGTCGGCCCCTACTCTTGCACGCATGCACCAGTTGCTTGATCGCTGCCTGGGCTGAGCGCAAACGCTGCCAACTCGCTATGATGGCGGGCCAACGGACTCTGGGGGCCTCACCCTTATGCACACCCTCGCAGATCTGCGCGCCGGCACACTGGCGGGCATCAAGCGGCTGGACCTCAGCTGCGGCCTCACGGCATTTCCTGACGAGATTTTCAGCCTCAGCGACTCGCTGGAAGTGCTGAACCTGACCGACAACCAGTTGACCGACTTGCCCGCCGATCTGCACCGGCTCAAGCATCTCAAAATCCTGTTCTGCTCCAACAACCCGTTCACCCGGCTGCCGGAAGCCCTCGGTCAGTGCGAGAATCTGTTTTTCATCGGCTTCAAGGCCTGCCGCATCAGCGAGGTGTCCCCTCGCGCCCTGCCGCCCAGCCTGAGCTCCCTGGTACTGACCGACAACCGCCTCGAGTCGCTGCCGGACGAGCTGGGCCAGTGCAGGCACCTGCAAAAGCTCATGCTTTCGGGCAATCGCCTGCAGCAGCTGCCGCAATCCCTGCAACACTGCACGCGTCTTGAACTGCTGCGCATCGCCTCCAACCGGATTCGCCAATTGCCGCGGTGGCTGCTGCAAATGCCCTCCCTCGCCTGGCTGGCCTTCTCCGGCAACCCGCTCAATGACATCCACACCGAAGCACCGATCCGGCAGATTCCCTGGCAGCAACTGACGCTGCACAAACTGCTCGGCGAAGGGGCTTCAGGGGTGATTCAGCAAGCTCAGTGGCTCGATGAAGACGGCATTGCGCAGCAAGTGGCCGTCAAACTCTACAAGGGCGAGCTGACCAGCGATGGCACGCCTTCGAACGAGATGGCCGCCTGCATCGCGGCAGGCCAGCACACGAATCTGATCCCGGTCGAAGGCCAGGTATTCGGTCATCCGCAGCAGGCGCGCGGACTGGTGATGCAGCTGATCTCCCCAAGCTTTCTCACCCTGGCCCGGCCGCCGAGCCTGGAATCCTGCACCCGGGATGTCTACAACGGCACGCGGCTGAGTGTGCCGACCTTAAGACGCATGGTTCGTGGGATCGCTTCGGCCTGCCGCCATTTGCATGCCCACGGCATCAATCACGGCGACCTGTACGCCCACAACGTGCTGTGGGAAGAAAGCGGCGAGAGTCTGTTGGGAGACTTTGGCGCGGCGGCGTTTTATCCCGATGCGGATACGGGATTGCTGCTCGAGCGCATCGAGGTGCAAGCATTCGGAATCTTGCTGGGGGAGTTGCTGACGTGTTGCGACGGGACGGATGAGCAAACCGCAGCGCTACGGGAATTGCAGGCGAGCTGTGTTCAGTCAGCGCCAATGGGGCGCCCGGCCTTTGCAGAAATAGAAGGCCTGCTGGCTCCCTGACGTGGACCCTGAACCGATACAACGGACGCGTAACCTGTGGGAGCGAATTCATTCGCGAGAAGGCAGTTCCGGCGACACATCACTGGTGTCTGGAGCCTTTTCGCAACTGAATTCGCTCCCACAGAAAACGATCGATCTAAGTCGAATCAGCCCGCCAGACCTACATAGAATTCCTGCACGTCATCATGGCTGTCGATGGCCTCCAAAAACGCCTCGACCTCGGCCATTTGTTCATCGCTCAGGCCCGACACCGGATTTTTCGGGCGATAGCCGATTTTTGCCGACTCCACGTTAAAACCCTGATCAGGCAGCGCCTTGCACACGGCGTCCAGGTCGGTGGTCTCGGTGTAGAACAGGGTTACACCATCATCACCGGCTTCGACGTCCTGAGCACCGGCTTCGATCGCCGCTTCATCCGGATCGGCGTCGGCCTTGGTGGCAGTGGCTTCGATCATGCCCAGGTGTTCGAAATCCCAGGTCACGGAACCCGAAGCGCCCAGTTGGCCCTTGCGGAACAGTACGCGGATCTCGGCAACGGTGCGGTTCACGTTGTCGGTCAGGCACTCGACGATCACCGGCACCTGGTGCGGCGCGAAGCCTTCGTAGGTGAGTTTTTCGAAGTGAACGTGCTCGCCCAGCAAACCCGCGCCCTTCTTGATCGCACGCTCCAGGGTTTCACGGGGCATCGAGGCTTTTTTCGCCTGTTCGACCACCAGACGCAGACGGGAGTTCATGTCCGGGTCGGCACCGGCGCGCGCGGCAATCATGATTTCCTTGGATAGCTTGCCGAAAATCTTGCCCTTGGCGTTGGCTGCTGCTTCTTTGTGTTTGACCTTCCACTGTGCGCCCATGATTGCTCTCTTGTCTCAATGGCGATTGACCGTCGCGATGCGCCCTGCGTGGCGCGCAGGACAGCAGACGATTAATGCTGAATAGGGTGATCGGTACGTCGACGCGCCACGACGAAATCGGGCGCCCGCCGCATTTTATACGCGCGGGCGCCAGATGAAACCCCCGACGTGCTGCCATCGATCAAGCAGAGGCCAATAAGTTTCGAGGAAAACATCGCCGCAACGGCCGAGATTAGTCGATCCGACCTGTAGGCCATTTCCGAAAATCGAGAATGCGCCCTTTTGCTCTGTGGCTTTACGTACCCTCTGCACCTCGAAATTTCAGGGTGTACCAGCAGATGCGCGACGACTCGCACGTGACAATGACCTTGGCCATCGACGGCGGCCCGCACGATTTCCAGGTCATCGGGGTCAACGGCCGCGATCAACTGAACGCACCGTTCTGCTTCGAGGTCGACTTGGTGAGCGCTGCCCCTGCGCTGGCCTGCCACTCGTTTGTGCAACGCAGTGCCTGGCTGCAACTGGCTCGCGGTGACGACGTTGGCGACGGCATACACGGACGGATTCAGCAGATGCATCAGTTACACGCAGGTCAGCCGCTGAGCCTGTATCGCCTGCTGTTGATGCCCGCCTTGCAACACCTGGCCGGAGCGCCCCGGCGCCAAGTGTTCAACGGCCTGAGCGTGCCCGACATCATTGCCACGTTGCTACATCATCACCAGCTTCCTGACAGCGGCTTTCGCTTCGAGCGTTTTTTCGGCGTCTATCCACCGCGCGAACACTGCCTGCAATACGACGAAAGCGACATGCACTTTCTCTGTCGACTGTGTGAGGAAGAAGGCATCAGCTTTCGCTTCGAACACGCTCCCGATCGCCACGTGCTGGTGTTTTCCGATGACCCGACAGGGTTTCCTGAATGGCCCGCTGCCACAGCGGTGGACCATCTTGCCGAGCGTCTTTCGGCACGCGACTGCTACAGCACTCACGCAGGCGAGTATTACTCCCCGCCCAGCACAGGCGCCACGTCAGCGAAGGCGGACGCCGACAACCAAAAACGCTGGATGCCCTACGGGCTGAATACCTCCCCCGAGCGGCTGGGGCAGGTGCGCGGGCGCTTGCTGGAGCGTCTACGCTGCGAGCGCCGGGACATCATCGGGAGCAGTGTTCAGCCCTCCCTGCGCAGTGGTCAGGTGATTCGGGTCGAACATCACCCTGATCCGCTGTTCAACGACCAATGGCTGCTGACTGGCGTACGGCACACGGCCTGGCAACTGGCGCCACTGCGCAGGTGTTCGGCCCGCGAAGTGATGCACATGGTGCAGGCGATGGCGTCTGCAAGCGCCATCAAAGGCACCCCCGGCGTGTTGGCGCTCAAGCCTGCCGGGATGAAATCGCCGCTTGCGCATTACGAGAATCATTTTCAGGTCCTTCCATGGACGATGCCGTTTCGTCCGGCCTTGAACCATCCCAAAGCGCTGGCCACCGGCGCGGAGCGGGCCATGCAACTGGGCGACGAACCCGACCGCACGGGCCGTGTGCGAATCCGCTATGACTGGCAAACCGAGGATGCTCCCCAGGCCAGCCACGCCCGAACGGTCAGTCGCCTGGATCGCCAGCCTGCGGGAGCCAGGCTCAGCGTGCGGTTTTTCGAGGGTGACCCCGACCAACCGCTGGTGTGTGGCGTGCTGGACGAAGCCGCGCCCACGCCACAGACGCCCCAAACGGCGGGACTGAGCATCGACAGCCAGAGGCCGCTGAGGCTCAGAAGCGCCAAAGCCACACTGAACATCACAGAAGGCGGCGTTCATTACAGCCCCTTGGCCACCAAGGACGCGTGATCAACGATGTCTGAACACCGGTTCGCGCTTTTCGATGAACGCCGCCATGCCTTCTTTCTGATCTTCACTGGCAAACGCTGAATGAAACACGCGGCGCTCGAAACGAATACCTTCGGACAGGCTGACTTCGAAGGCACGGTTGACGCTCTCCTTGACCATCATTGTCACCGGCAGCGACTTGGCGGCGATGCCCTCGGCGACCTTCAGGGCCTCTTCGAGCAGTTGCTCTTGGGGCACGATGCGCGCAACCAGTCCCGAACGCTCCGCTTCGATGGCATCGATCATGCGCCCGGTCAGGCACATTTCCATGGCCTTGGCCTTGCCGACAGCACGAGTCAGGCGCTGGGTGCCGCCCATGCCCGGCAACACGCCGAGCTTGATTTCCGGCTGGCCGAATTTTGCGTTGTCGGCCGCCAGAATGAAATCGCACATCAGCGCCAGCTCACAGCCGCCACCCAAGGCGAAACCCGACACCGCCGCGATGATCGGTTTGCGTCGGGCGGCGACGCGATCGCTGTCGCTGAACAGGTCGTCAAGGTAAATCTGCGGATAGGTCAGCTCGGCCATTTCCTTGATATCCGCACCCGCGGCGAAGGCCTTGGCGGAGCCGGTCAGGACAATGCAGCCCACCCCACGATCCTGCTCCAGCTCCTCCAGGGCGTGGTTGAGTTCGCTGATCAACTGTGCGTTCAGGGCATTAAGTGCCTGCGGACGGTTGAGCGTAAGCAGCGCAACGCGACCTTTGACTTCTTTTAGGATTGTTTTGTAACTCATTGTTATTTATCCATTTAGTGGACTGGTTGCGCATCTCGAAACTATGTTATCCAGCTTTAACAAGTGCTTTTAAGCGATTGATTTTTATAAATTAATAAATCTCAACCGCCATCGCTGTCGCCTCACCGCCGCCGATGCAGATCGCCGCCACGCCACGCTTCAATCCACGCTGTTTAAGAGCAGACAGCAGCGTCACCAGTATTCGCGCTCCTGAGGCACCGATGGGGTGACCCAGCGCGCAGGCGCCGCCGTTGACGTTGACCTTCTCGTGGGAGAGCGCCAGCTTGCTCATGGTCACCAACGCGACGACGGCGAAGGCTTCGTTGATCTCGAACAGATCGACCTCGCCCAGCGACCAGCCGGTCTTGCTCATCAACTTTTCAATGGCGCCGATGGGGGCGGTCGGGAACAGGCCGGGTTTACTGGCGTAAGCGGCGTGCCCGCGAATCACCGCCAGTGGCGTCAAGCCTCGCCGTTGCGCTTCTGACTCACGCATCAGGGTCAGGGCAGCGGCGCCATCGGAGATCGAGCTGGAGTTGGCTGCGGTCACCGTACCGCCCTCACGAAAGGCCGGTTTGAGCTGGGGAATCTTGTCCAGCCTGGCCTTGGGCGGCTGCTCGTCCTGGCTGATGCTCTTCTGCTCTTTGCCGACGGTCACTTCAAGCGGCACGATTTCGGCCTCGAACCGGCCTTGCTTCATCGCTTCCTGGGCGCGGGTCAGGGAAGCGACGGCGAAGGCGTCCTGCGCCTCACGACTGAAACCCTCGAACGACGCACACTCTTCGGCAAACGTGCCCATGAGACGTCCGCGCTCGTAGGCGTCCTCCAGACCGTCGTAGAACATGTGGTCGATCACCTGCCCGTGGCCCATGCGGTAGCCGCTGCGCGCCTTGTCCAGCAGGTACGGGGCGTTGGACATGCTTTCCATGCCCCCGGCGACTACCACGTCGGCGCTGCCAGCCAGCAACAGGTCGTGGGCCATGATCGCCGCCTGCATGCCCGAGCCGCACATCTTGTTCAACGTGGTGCACAGGGTGCCATTGCCCAGGCCCGCGCCAAGGGCCGCTTGACGGGCTGGCGCCTGGCCCAGCCCCGCAGGCAGCACACAGCCGAACAACACCTGCTCGACCTCGCTGGCCGGGAGGCTGGCGCGTTCAACGGCGGCGCGAATGGCCGCTGAGCCCAGTTGCGGCGCGGTGAGGCTCTTCAGGTCACCCTGAAAGCCGCCCATGGGCGTGCGCACTGCACTGACGATAACAACCGGGTCGTGTTGATGGGGGTTCAAACTCATGATGGAACGTCCTCGATTAGCGGGCAGCCATGCGCAGGGCACCGTCGAGACGGATCACCTCACCGTTGAGCATGCTGTTCTCGATGATATGGCGCGCCAGCGCGGCGTATTCGTCGGGTTTGCCCAGGCGCGGCGGGAACGGCACACCGGCAGACAGGCTTTCGCGCACTTGCGGGGTCATCCCGGCCATCATCGGTGTTTCGAAAATGCCGGGGGCAATGGTCATGACGCGAATGCCGAAGCGCGCCAGTTCACGGGCGGCAGGTAATGTCAGGCTGGCGATGGCGCCTTTGGACGCCGCGTAAGCCGCCTGGCCAATCTGGCCATCGAACGCGGCGACCGACGCGGTGTTGATGATCACCCCACGCTCGCCGTCTCCATCCGGGGTGCCTTCGGCCATGGCTGCAGCAGCCAGACGCAGCAGGTTGAAGCTGCCAATCAGGTTGACGTTGATGACTCGACTGAAGCTCTCCAGACCGTGAGGGCCTTCCTTGCCGAGGATTTTTTCGGCACCCACGATGCCTGCGCAGTTGATCAGGCCGTTGACCTGACCGAACTCGGCCAGTGCCTTGTCGACCGCTGCCTTGGCCGCCTGTTCATCGGTGATGTCGGTGACACTGGCGCGGGCATTGGCGCCGAGCGTTTGCACCTGCGCGTCGAGCGCCTGGGCATTGACATCCACCAGCAGCACCCTGGCACCCGCCTCGATCAGCATCTGCGCCGTCGCCGCGCCCAGGCCCGAAGCGCCGCCACTGACCAGAAACACCTTGCCTTCGATCTGCATGATTGTGGCTTCCTTACACTTTTATTGTTTGAGTGAGGAAATACTCCGCCCTGCTGCGGCGATGGGCAATAGTCAAAGCGCGCAACCCGGGTGACGGTTTTAGCCACATCAGATCGGCAGTCGATTCGGTGGGAGCGAATTCATTCGCAAGACATTCGTACATCCGACGCCTGTTTCTCGGCTGTATTGGCCTCTGGCGAATGAGTTCGCTCCCACAGCGATTGATCTGCGTCGCGGCAGCTAAATCACGCCTTGCGCTGCAGCACGGCCTCCCCCGACTGCGCCGACAGCCGTCGGTTATCCAGCAACGCCAAGAGCGCAATGAGCGCCACCCAGACAAACGTCAGCTGGAAATCCGCGGTCTGTGCCTGCCCTGCATTACTGTGCAACAACATCGAGCCGCGCAGCAACAACGCCGCAATCGCCACCCCCAATCCCATGCTCAATTGAAAGAACATGCTGAACATCGTCGAAGCATCGCTCATCTGCGCCTTGGGCACGTCGGCAAAGCCCAAGGTGTTAAACGCGGTGAACTGCATGGAGCGAGACAGGCCGCCCACAAAAAGGATCAGCAGGATCAAAGGCCAGCCCATGCGCTCATCGAGCAGCGCGCAGGCGGCAATGGCCACCACGCCAATCAAGCCATTGACCATCAGCACCGGGCGAAAACCCCAGCGTTGCATGATCGCGCTGGTAAAAGGCTTCATCGCCAGATTTCCCGCGAACACGCCGAGCACCAGCAAACCGGCGTCGAACGCAGACAGACCAAAACCAAGCTGAAACATCAGCGGCAGCAGAAACGGCAAGGTGCTGATGGCGATGCGAAACAGCGACCCGCCCAGCAGGCTGACGCTAAAGGTGCGAATGCTGATCACCGCCACGTTCATCAGCGGCTCGTTGCGCCTGCGCATGTGCATCCACGCCAGAGCGCCACTGACCAGCCCGACACCCGTCAACAACAGGCCCGGCCATTGACTGGCGCGCCCCTGACCGAGCATTTCCATGCCGTACAGGATCGCCATGCAGGCCACGCCCACCAGCACGAAACCGCCGAAATCGAAGGCGCGCTGGCTGACCTCGTTACGCCGGGGGATCAGCACCCAGGTGGCGATCAGCGCCAGAATACCCAGCGGCAAATTCAGGTAGAAAATCCACGGCCAGGAGGCGTGGGTGACGATCAACCCGCCCAGCGGCGGGCCAAGCACCGGGGCCACCAGGCCTGGCCAGGTGATCAGCGAAATCGCCCGCACCAGGTCCTTCTTTTCAGTCCCGCGCATCACGGCCAGGCGCCCGACCGGGACCATCATCGCCCCGCTGATGCCCTGCAATACCCGGGCGGCAACGAAGGCTTCGAGGCTGGTGCTGATGCCGCACAACAGCGAGGAAGCGGTAAACAGCACGATCGCCCCGCCAAACACCAGACGCGACCCCAGACGATCGGCCAGCCAGCCGCTGATGGGAATGAACGCAGCAATCGCGAGCATGTAGGCGCTCATGCCGATGTTCAGGTCCACCGCGGCGACGCCAAAGGTCCCGGCCATCTGTGGCAGGGCGGTGGCGATTACCGTGGCGTCGAGGTTTTCCATGAAGAACGTAACCGCGACCAGCAGAGCGATCAGCGTCGATTGGCGTTGCGACATCGGCGGCATTCCTTGATCCGAAAACGGCTTACAGCGCTCTAGGGTATCTGTTTCAAGGTATTACGCGCACGGCGAAATGACCTCAGTGCTCAGCGCGCCAAGGAATTGGGCGATTACCGAACAGATTGGCAAATGAATGGCCCAGAGGTACTTCTGCGGAATTAACTATCTGGTACATTTTGCTCATATAAGGCTTCCGCCACCGGCAGCCCCATAACAAGAGCCCATCGTCATGACGTCATTCACCCCGAAACCCTCCATCCTCGCAGGCCTTATCGGCGCAGGCATCCAGGCCTCCCGTACCCCTTCACTGCACGAACACGAGGGTGACGCCCAAGGCATGCGCTACCTGTACCGGATCATCGATCTGGACGCGCAAAAGCTCGACGTCACCGCCCTGCCCCAATTGATCGACGGCGCTCAACGCTGCGGTTTTACCGGCCTGAACATCACCTTCCCATGCAAGCAGGCGGTCATGCCGCTGCTCGATGAATTGTCGGACGAGGCGCGCAGCATCGGCGCGGTCAATACCGTAGTGTTCAAAAATGGCAAGCGTATCGGCCATAACACCGATTGCCTGGGGTTTGCCGAAGGGTTGCGCCGTGGCCTGGGTGAGGTCGCGCGAGGACGCGTGGTGCAGATGGGTGCCGGCGGTGCGGGCGCAGCGGTGGCGTATGCCCTGCTGGCCGAGGGCGTCGAGCAATTGAGCGTATTCGAGGTCGACCCGGCCCGGGCCCAGAGTCTGGTGGATAACCTCAACGCCCACTTCGGTGCCGGGCGCGCGCGCGTGGGTCATGATTTGCCATCAGCGATGGCCATTGCCGATGGCCTGGTCAACACCACGCCGGTGGGCATGGCCAAACTGCCCGGCATACCGCTGCCGCCGGAACTGCTGCACGTAAAACTGTGGGTCGCGGAAATCATCTATTTCCCACTGGAAACCGAACTGCTCGCCCACGCCCGACGCCTGGGCTGCCGCACGCTGGATGGCAGCACCATGGCAGTGTTTCAGGCAGTCAAGGCGTTCGAGCTGTTTACCGGTGAGCAGGCCGATGCAGCGCGGATGCAGGCGTTTTTCAGATCGCTGGATGCCTGAAGTCGCTACAGAACCTGTAGGAGACGTCGGAGGTTACGACGGCAGCGAATGCGGTGGGTCAGTAAGACCGCTTTCGCGACTGTCGCACAGCTCCAGTTACTCCTACAGAGGCTCGTCCGACCGAGCCCCACGGATCGGACTCAGGGCGCCAGGTAGCGCGTCACCGAATCACAGACCATCTCCTTGTGCCGCGCCTTGACCTCGGCGTCTTCCAGTTCGATCTGGAAGATTTCCGAGAAGGTGTGACGGTTGGACACGCGATAGAAGCAGAACGAGCTGATCAGCATGTGCAGGTCGACCGCCTGCACGCCTTGACGGAACACCCCTGCCTTTTCCCCGCGACGTAGCGTCTCGTCCAGCGCCAGCAGCACATGCTGGCTGAGCGCGCGGATCGTCGGTGATTGCTTGACGTTTTCGCCGTTGTGGATGTTCTCGATGCAGACGATGCGCACGAAATCGACGTTGCGGTCGTGGTGATCGAAGGTGAATTCCACCAGCCGCCGGATCGCCTCCATCGGCGACAGCACATCGAGATTGAGGCCACTTTCGGTATGGCGAATGTCGCCGTACAACTTCTCCAGTACTTCGCTGTACAGCTGTTCCTTGCTGTTGAAGTAGTAGTAGATCATCCGTTTGGAGGTTTGCGTGCGTTCAGCGATGGCGTCGACCCGGGCGCCTGACAGGCCCTGGGCGACGAACTCGGCGACGGCGGCCTGAAGGATGCCGTCGCGGGTTTTCTCGGGGTTGTTCTTGCGGCTCTTTCGTGGCGTCTCTACGGATGCTTGGAGAAGAGTGTCGTCGACAGTTTTCATACTTGGCTCACGACCACGGTGGAATCGCGCGATTATGAGCCGCGCCGCCCTGTTACGGAAGCGGCATATGCCAGCATGCCATCAGCCCGTCACAATCGCGCCTGCCGCGACACCCCACTGCGCGACTTGGCCATCGCCGTCAGACGCACCGCCACGTTGGCCGCGCCGTAACCAACGTAACCGTTCTTGCGTTGCAGGATTTCGAAGAAGAAGCGGTCATCGAAGGCTTCGGTGTAGACGTGAAACAGCTCGCCACCGTTGGCATCGCGGTCGTAGAGGACGTTGTAATAGGCCAGCTCGCTGAGGAATTCATCATCGAAATCGAAGCGCGCCGCCAGGTCGTCGTAGTAGTTGAGCGGGATGTCGAGCAGCTGCACGCCTGCCTCTTTCGCCCGCGCCACTTGAGCGAAAATGTCTTCGCAGGAGAAGGCAATGTGGTGCACGCCCGAGCCGCGATAGCTCGACAGCGCGTGGAAAATGGCGGTGTTGCGGTTCTCCGAAATGTTCAAGGGCAGACGTACCGTGCTGCAGCGACTGCGCAATGCGCGGCTTTTGACCAGGCCGTACGGGTCTGGCAGCACCACTTCGTCGTCGGCCTCGAAATCCAGCAGGCTTTTGTAGAACAGCACCCAGCTGTCGAGACTGTCGGCAGGCAGCGCCATGGCCATGTGGTCAATGCGCTGCAGGCCGCCATTGGTATTGGACGTGGCACTGATGTTGAAATCGCTGTCATAGATCGACTGCCCCGGCGCAGCAGGCTCGACCAGATAAATCAGGCTGCCATCTGGCGCGCGCACTGCCGGAATCTCCCGCTCGTTCGGCCCGACCAGGCCACGATACGGCTGGCCCTTGTACTGCCGCGCGCGCTCCAGCGCCGCGTTGCCGTTCTCGACGCGCAAGGCCGTGGCGCACAGTGACGGGCCGTGGGATTCGAAGAAGCTGTGGGCGAAGGAGTAGGGTTCGGCGTTGAGCACGATCTTGATATCGCCCTGCCCCAGCAGGCTCACGGCCTTGGAGCGGTGCTGGCCCAGCTTGGCGAAACCCAGGCTCTGCAGCCAGGTGCCAAGGCGCGCGCCTTGGGCGTCATCAACTGCGAATTCGAGAAACTCGACCCCGTCGTACGTGCTGGCAGGCGGAGGACTGAACAGCAACTCGGGCGCAACCGGCTGGGCCTCTTTGGCCAACAGGTCGCGGGTTTTCTCTTCCAGGTACAGCAGCGAACGCAGGCCATCGGCGGCGTTGGCCCGTGGTGGCGCGGCGCGGAAACCGTCGTTGAAGATCTCCAGCGACAGCGGGCCGATGTAGCCGCTGCGCAGAATCGGCGCCAAAAAGCCCGGCAGGTCGAACTCACCTTGGCCCGGGAAGCAACGGAAGTGACGACTCCACTCCAGCACGTCCATGGCCAGAATCGGCGCATCGGCCATTTGCACGAAAAAGATCTTGTCGCCCGGAATGTCGGCAATCGCGCTCGGATCGCCCTTGAGTGACAGGGTGTGGAAGCTGTCGAGCAGCACGCCCAGCGCGGGATGATCGACCTGCTTTACCAGCTTCCACACCTGCTGCCAGGTGTTGACATGGCGGCCCCAGGCCAGCGCCTCATAACCCACTCGCAGCTTGCGCGCGCCCGCCCGTTCGGCCAGCAGCGCGAGGTCGCCCAGCAGAATGTTTTCTTCACCCAGGGAGTCCGCAGCCGTGTTGCTGCACACCAGCACCAGGTCAGTACCCAGTTCCTGCATCAGCTCGAACTTGCGCTCGGCGCGGTCGACGTTGCGTTGCAGGCGATCACGGCGGCACCCTTCGAAGTCGCGAAATGGCTGGAACAAGGTGATGGCGATGCCCAGATCGGCGCACATCTGGCGTACGTTGCGCGGGCTGCCGTCGTAGTACAGCAGGTCGTTTTCGAAGATTTCCACGCCATCAAAACCGGCGGCGGCAATGGCTTCGAGTTTTTCCGGCAGGGTTCCGCTCAAGGAAACGGTGGCAATCGAGCGTTGCATGATCATCTGACTCCTGGGTAAAGGCACCCGGCGGGCAGTTCTGTGGCTGATGTTCAGGTGTAAAGCGATTATTCTCCCGGTGTTCTGTGATCGCAATTTAAATGTACGGACTGGTTAGTATTGTGTTCGATAATCGCCCAGAAGTGCCGTGAGTCAATTGACGCCCCTACCGACGCGCTCCACCATCGTCCTCACATTGTCGGACAAGGCTCAGCGTTACACCGATGCCGCCTTGCATCGGTTCAAGCGTTACACAGACAACAACCATAACAATTCCAAGACAGGTTAAATGCTCATGCGCTCATACCCTGCTTCCCCTGCGCCCACCGCCGCCACGCCGGCGCACCCTCACGCCGGGATCGGTGAAAAGATCCGCGGCGCCCTCGCCATCGGCAAGACCCGCTGGGGCATGCTGGCCTTGGTGTTCTTCGCCACCACCCTCAACTACATCGACCGCGCCGCACTGGGCGTGATGCAGCCGATCCTGGCCAAACAAATGAGCTGGACGGCGATGGACTACGCCAACATCAACTTCTGGTTTCAGGTCGGTTACGCGATCGGCTTCGTACTCCAGGGCCGGTTCATCGACCGGGTCGGCGTCAAGCGCGCGTTCTTCCTCGCCGTACTGCTGTGGAGCTTCGCCACCGGCGCCCACGGCCTGGCGACCTCGGCGGTCGGTTTCATGGTCTGCCGCTTCATCCTCGGCCTGACGGAAGCGGCCAACTACCCGGCCTGCGTCAAGACCACACGGTTGTGGTTCCCGGCCGGTGAACGTGCCGTTGCGACCGGTATTTTCAACGCGGGCACCAACGTTGGCGCGATGGTCACGCCTGCGCTGCTGCCCTTGATCCTGACGGTCTGGGGCTGGCAAGCGGCGTTCATCTGCATGGGTTCGCTGGGGCTGATCTGGGTGATCACCTGGCGTCTGAAGTACTACAACCCTGAAGAACACCCAACCGTGCGTCAGAGCGAACTGGATTACATCAATCAGGGCAACGAGCCGGAGCCGGTTGAGGAAAAGGTCCCGTTCTCGAAAATCCTGAAAATGCGCGGCACCTGGGCCTTTGCCCTGGCCTACGCCATGACCGCGCCGGTGTTCTGGTTCTACCTGTACTGGCTGCCGCCGTTCCTCAATCAGCAATACAGCCTGGGCATCAGCGTGACGCAGATGGGCATTCCGCTGATTCTGATCTGGCTGACGGCGGACTTCGGCAGCATCGGTGGGGGGATTCTGTCGTCCTGGCTGATTGGCCGTGGCATGCGTGCGACCACGTCGCGCTTGGTGTCGATGCTGATTTTCGCGCTGACGATCATTTGTGTGGTGTTCGCGGCCAACGCCAGCGGGTTGTGGGTGGCGGTGGCAGCGATCGCGCTGGCGGTGGGTGCGCATCAGGCGTGGACGGCGAACATCTGGAGTCTGGTGATGGATTACACGCCCAAGCACATGATGAGCACGGTGTTCGGTTTTGGCGGGATGTGTGCGGCGATTGGCGGGATGTTCATGACGCAGATTGTCGGGGCGATCCTGACGGCGACGAACAATAACTACAACGTGTTGTTTACGTTGATTCCGGCGATGTATTTCATTGCCTTGACCTGGTTGTACTTTATGGCGCCGCGTAAGGTTGAGTTGGAGTGAGGGTTTGAATCGTTGGCAAAAACCGCGCTAGAGATGGCGCGGTTTTTTGCTGTTTGGGGGTGGGTTTGTGTGTATATCCGTTGGCGGTGGTGATGCTGATCGGATTCTGCCTAACGGCAGAACCTGCTGTAAGGGCGGAACCCATATCAGCGCCACCCGAGACGATGGATATACACCCAAACCTGCGAGCCAACGCGTCCCTTATCCCCCCGACCTCCTCTGTTGCCAAGCCGCCGCCAACCCACTCAAACAAATAATCGCAATCCCCGCCTGCGCCGTCAGCGAAGGCGCGTGATTGAACACCACATACCCCCAAAGCCCTGCAAATACGATTTGGCAATAGCCGAACGGCGCCAGCAACGCCGGCGCGGCAAAGCGAAACGCCTGGGTCAGCATCAAATGCGCCACCATCCCGCAGGTGCCCAGCGCCAGCATGAACGGAATGTGCTGCCACTGCGGTGATTGCCAGAAGAACGGCACGATCGCGCTCATCAACAGGCTATTGAACAGCCCCGCAAAAAAGTTACTGGTGGTCGGGCTGTCATGGGCCGCGACCAAACGGGTCAGCAGCTGATAACAGGCAAAACACAACGCCGAACCCAGCGGTAGCAACACCGCCGGCGTGAACAGCTCACCGCCTGGATGGACGATCACCATCACCCCGCTGAACCCCACCAGCACGGCAATCCACTGCCCGCGCGAGACGGTTTCCTTGAGCAGCGGCACCGACAAAGCTGTCACCAGCAAAGGCGCAAGAAAGTTGACCGCCGTGGCCTCGGCAATCGGGATGAACATCAGCCCGCTGGTGAACAACAGGCTGGTGCCCAGCAAGCAAGCCGCTCGCAAAGCCTGCAAGCCCGGCTTTTTCGTGCGCAGCACGCGCAGGCCGGACGAGGGCATGAAGATGCAGGCCATCAGCGCGGTGTGCACCACGTAGCGAACCCACACCACCATCATGATCGGGTAAATGCCGGACAAGTATTTGGAGAGGGTGTCGTGACTGGAAAACAGGAACGTCGCCAGGACAATCAATGCGATGCCCTTGAGCGGCTTGTTGACGCCGGAGAGCGGCGTGCTGGTGGTACTCATCAGCTGTCCTTTGGCCTTGCGTGAGTGCGTGGTCGGTCCGCTGCCTCTCCGGGCATTAGGGTAGACACAGAAAGCATATAGAAGGCGTCGTCAGATAACCAAACATACCTGACACATTTGGTCATTTTTCTGAACGCTCAGTAGCGGGTCGTTTAGCCATTGCCCGTCCAGTGTGAAAAAAACCCACGAGCATAGAAAAACCATAATTGAGTTTCGACAACGCCAAAGAGCGCTCCTGGCAGGGGCGTCACGACTTCGACTTCGCAGCCCTGGGCGTGCCGGGGCCGACCCTGATGAATCGCTACATCAAGGGCGACAACGTGCACACCGGCAGTATTACCGATGGCGACGAATGGGCGCGGGAGTCGGAGCTGGGGTACGTGATTCCGGCAGGGGAGTTTCAAGAACCTGTCGGTGCGCTGGCGCAACTTGACCATGCGCCGGGGCTTCAGCACCCATTCGTTCGACGAAAACCGGTTGATCGTGAGCTATCCGATGTCGATTTTGTCATTCGCAGAGCCCCTGTGGGACGAATTCATTCGCGAGAGCGCGGCACGTCCGCTGGAGAGGCATTGCCGACAAACCGATTTGCGGATGAATTTCGCTCCCACAGGGGTGACCGCGTTCATCTCCCACAGGGGGGACCGCATTCATCTGTAGGAGCGAATTCATTCGCTCCCACGGGTACAGTGCCCGCCTCAGATTGCGAACACCTAAACCTTTATTCCTGCAACGACTCAACCCCCAGCTCGTTCCACACCTCTTCGGCCAGGTGAAACGTCGCATTGGCCGCCGGAATCCCGCAGTAGATCGCGCTCTGCATCAGCACTTCCTTGATCTCATCGCGGGTCACGCCGTTGTTCCTGGCTGCGCGCAGGTGCAGGCGCAGTTCGCCTTCGCGGTTCATGCCAATAAGCATGGCGATGGTGATCAGGCTGCGGGTGTGGCGCGGCAAGCCCGGACGGGTCCAGATGTCGCCCCAGGCGTGGCGGGTGATCATTTCCTGGAACTCGCCATTGAATGGCGTGAGTTTTTCCAGGCTGCGGTCCACGTGGGCATCGCCCAGCACTTCGCGGCGCACTTTCATGCCCGCTTCGTAACGTTGTTTCTCGTCCATTTTCGGTCCAGTCGGATTAACGAAGATTGAATGCCTGATGATCAGCCACCGCGCGTTTGACCCAACGCCTGGACTGACCCAGGTAATGCGTGGGATCGAGCAGGCTGTCCAGCGCGGATGCCGACAGCTGCGCCGTGACACCGGGCTCGGCGCCCAATACCTCACGCAAGTGCTTGCCCTGCTCCACCGCCCGGCGGCAGCACTGCTCGACGACATGGTGCGCGGCGTCGCGGCCGATGCGTCCAGACAGGGCCATGCTGACGGCTTCAGCGAGCACCAGGCCGTGGGTCAGGTCGAGGTTGTGCAGCATGCGCTGGGCATCCACCTCAAGCCCGGGAATGACCGCCAGTGCCTGTTGCAGCGAGCCCGAGACCAGACAGCACAGCTCGGGCAGCGTTTCCCATTCGGCATGCCACAGGCCCAGGCTGCGTTCGTGCTCCTGGGGCATGGCACTGAGCATGGTTGCCACCAGCCCTGGCGCGCGGGTCGCTGCCGCGATCATCACCGCCGCGCCCACTGGGTTGCGTTTGTGCGGCATCGTTGATGAGCCGCCCTTGCCCGCTGCGGCAGGCTCGAACAGCTCACCGGCCTCGGTCTGCATCAACAGGCTGATGTCGCGGCCGAACTTGCCCAGACTGCCAGCGATCAGGCCCAGAAAGCTGGCGAACTCCACCAGACGGTCGCGCTGGGTGTGCCAGGGCTGGTCCGGCAGGTTGAGCTTGAGGTCCTTGGCCAGCGCTTCGGCGATGGGAAACGCCATTTCACCCAACGCCGCAAGACTGCCCGATGCCCCGCCGAACTGCAGGCACAACAGGCGCGGCCTGAGTTCTTTGAGGCGCTGGCGGTGACGCGTGACCGCGCCCAGCCAGCCAGCGATTTTCGCGCCGAGGGTCACCGGGGTGGCCTGTTGCAGCCAGGTACGCCCGGCCATGGGCACACCGGCGTGGCGCTGGGCCTGTTGCGCCAGGCCTTCGGCGAGGTTGGCCAGGTCCTGTTCCAGCAGGTTCATCGCGTTGCGCAGTTGCAGCACCAGCCCGCTGTCCATCACGTCCTGGCTGGTGGCGCCCATGTGCACGTAGCGTTCGGCGTGTTCGTTGCGCGAGGCGATCTGCCTGCCCAGCGCCTTGACCAGCGGGATCGCCGAATTGCCGGCGTTGCCGATGGCCACGGCCAGGGCGTCGAATTCATACAGCGAGGCATCGCAGGCGGCCACGATGTCGCCGACCACCTCGACGGGAATCGCCCCGACAGCGGCTTCTGCCCGCGCCAGCGCAGCCTCGAAATCGAGCATGCCTTGCACCCTTCCTTCATCGCAGAAGATCTGCGACATGGCCTGCTGGGTGAAATATCGGTCGAAGAGTTGGTTACCGGATCTGCTCAACGTACTGCTCCTGACGACTCGTCCATAGCGTTCATCCTGTCGTGGTCAGAAATCGAAGAACACGGTCTCGTCTTCGCCCTGCACACGGATGTCGAAACGATAGGCGACTTTGCCGTCCACCGTGCTCCGTTTGGCCACCAATGTTTGCCTGCGCGCCGGTTGCTCGATCAGGTTCAGCACCGGGTCCACCGCGTTGCTCTGTGCTTCGTCGTCGAAATACAGGCGCGTCTGGAGATGAATATTGATGCCCCGGGCGAACAGCGACACGTTGATGTGGGGCGCCATCGGCACACCGGCAGCGTTGCGCACCACACCCGGCTTGATGGTCTTGACCACCCATTCGCCCTCATCCGTCGTGGCGGTGCGGCCGAAACTGTTGAAGGGTTTGCTCAGGCTGTATTGGCTGTCGTACTCGCCGTCGGCATTGGCCTGCCACAGCTCCAGGAAGGAGTCCCGAATCAGGTGGCCGTTGCCGTCGTAGACGTGCCCCAGCAGCACAATGTGCTCGCCGGGTGCACCGGGTTTGGCCATTTCATTCCAGATTTCCTGCTCGCGGGCCGGGTTGCCGGCGGCTTCCAGGGCCAGACCAATGTGCACGTAAGGGCCAGCCGTCTGGGAAGGGGTTTCCGGCAGAATTTGAACGGGCATGGGCAACCCTCCTCAGACGTTTTCGAAGTGAGTCTTGCGCTGGCCGCGCAGGACGATATCAAAGCGATAAGCCAGGCAATCCATCGGATTGGCCATGCTCATGTCGAGTCTGGCGATCAGGCTCTGCACCGCTTCAGGATCGGCAATGGACTTGACGATCGGGCACATCGGGATCAGCGGATCGCCTTCGAAATACAGCTGGGTGATCAGCTTGGTGGAAATCGACGGGCCGCTGATGGAAAAGTGGATGTGCGCCGGCCGCCAGTCGTTGGGGCCGTTGCGCCATGGGTATGGGCCGGGTTTGACGGTGCGGAAGATGTAGTTGCCGTCGCGGTCGGTGAGGCAACGGCCAACGCCCCCGAAATTGGGGTCCAGCGGCGCCAGATAGGCGTCTTTCTTGTGGCGATAGCGCCCGCCGGCGTTGGCTTGCCACATCTCCACCAGGGTGTGCGGGATCGGCTTGCCGTACTGGTCGATCACTCGACCGGCGACGATGATGCGCTCGCCAATGGGCAGGCCGCCGTTGTTGAAGTTCAGCAGCAGGTCGGCGTCATGGCGACCAAATTGCAGGTGGGAAAAATCCGGGCCGGTGGTTTCCGAGGCGGATTGCGCAATGCTGACCAACGCCTGGCGCGGCGAGCGCAGGATCGAGGTCTTGTAGTCGGGCGTCAGGGCTTTGGGGTGCCAATTACGGTCGCGAATGGCGAAACGGCTGTCGTGGGCGTCAGACATGCCAGTCTCCTGTTGTCATTATTGGAGGTCGCGCCTGTCTGAAGCTTCAGCAGGCGATGACCCCAGTGTCTCCCGCGCTCGCCCCGGCTAAAACTGAAATTAACGCGACCATCCATAACCAAATGGTTATGGATAAGCCCCTTCCCGATAGGCCTGTGCCACTTCCCGCAGCACGTCCACGCACCACTGCGCGGCGAGCGACAGCGGTAAAGCCGGGTTGCTGCACAGCCCTACCGAACCGCCCGGTTCGCGAATGCCCAACTCCAGTTCCACCAGCTCTCCACGGGTCAGGTCCTGTCGCACAGCATCGAACGGCGCGATCCACACGGCGTCGCTGCATTGTACGTAGCGACGGCTGAGGGTCAGCGACAGGGTTTCCAGACGCTGACGAGGCGGGTTGATGCCGTGCTGCACGAACAGGCTGTCGGCGAATTTGCGGATGGTGGTGCCTGCCGACGGCAACACCAGCGGGAAGTCCTCCAGCGAGGCGCGACTGTCACCGCCCGCCAGCAGCGGGTGGCCGTCGCGGACCACCAGGGTCATGGATTCGCTGTACAGGTGCTCGAAGCTCAAGCCCAGGATCTGCGGACTGTCGGTCATGCGTCCGACCACCAGATCCAGTTCGCCCAGTCGCAACTGCGACAACAGATAGGCACTGGGCCCGGTGGCGACGCTGACCACCAGCGCCGGGTGACGCGCATGCAGGCGACAGATCACCTCAGGCACCAACAGACTTTCGACAGTGGACAGCACGCCCAGGCGCACGGCCACCGGCTCATGTTCACCGGAGCGCAAGCTGTTAACCCCCTCGCGCAACGCCTGCACGCTGGGCCCGGCATAACGCATAAAGGCCACGCCGGCCTCGGTCAGCGCGGCGCCGCTTTTGCTGCGCTCGAACAGGCTCGCCGACAGCAGCCCCTCCAGTTCCTTGAGGGTTTTGGACAGGGCCGGCTGGCTGATCGCGAGCTTGTCCGACGCCTTGGCCAGACTGCCCTGACGCGCCACTTCGAGGAAACACACCAGATGACGAAATTTGATGCGGGTGTCGATGTTCACGTTTGAATAAAGCCTTCAAGTCTGTCAGCCATTGCAGGCACGCCGCAGTTCCCTGTAGGAGCAGTCGGAGGTTACGACGGCCGCGAACGCGGTGTGTCAGGCGGCATTGATGTAGCTGAGCCACCGCATT